>JAYZAT010000128.1:0-7326 GCA_036339555.1 Planctomycetota bacterium | reverse complement strand
TGATCCAGAGCGTCCTGACCGGCTGATGAAAGCGTGTCACCCTCGGGTACGCGGATCTGGATGAGCGCGAAAAAATCTCCCTGTCGGCCCGAGGCATCCGTGATGCCCTTGCCGGCTATCCGAAGCTTCCGGCCACTGGATGAGCCCGCCGGAATACGCAAATCCACAGTCCCATCCAGCAATGGCACTGAAACCGAGGTCCCCCGGATTGCCTCGACTGCGGTAATGGGGACTTCGACTATCAGGTCTAACCCGTTGCGTGTGAAAGACGGATGCCCTCCGACGCGTACCGTAACAATGACGTCACCACGTGGGCCGCCACCAGGTCCGGGTTCACCCTTATCACGCACGCGAAGACGGCCACCATCTTCAATACCGGCCGGGATGCGGATCGACACGAGCGTGCCATCATCCAGTTTGATGGTTTCCTCACCCCCAATGGCGGCGGTCATGAATGTCACCGTCATGCTCTTGGAGATATCTGCACCTCGTCGGGGCCGTGGAGCACCTCGACCTTCACTGCTATAGGGCGTGCTTCGACCAGCACCACGGAACATCTCCTCGAAGATGTCCTGGAAATCGGCAGGATCAACCTGTTGACCACCACCGGTCCGGTATTGCCAACCACCCCCACCTGGTGTGCCTGACGCCGCGCCGGCACCGGCTCTACCGAAGCGGTCATACGCCTGTCGTTTATCTGAATCCGAGAGGACTTCGTACGCTTCCTGGGCTTCCGCGAAACACCGCTCGGCATCCGGCTCCTTACTCACATCAGGGTGGTAGCGGCGAGCCAGCGTCCGAAACGCGGTCCGGATCTCATCGTCCGTAGCGGTTCGTGCGACACCGAGGATGTCGTAATAGTCCTTGTCGGAAGCCATGGCGATCACACTCCCCGGGGTTCCTCGGGGGGTGCAGTATAGAGAGCCATCCATCTTGGCAGGGCCGGGGTACGATGATCACCAGATAACATGTTCGATCTCCCTCACGATCCCAAGACCTACACGATGCCCCTGGGTGATCACCTGGAGGATCTGCGCAGGCGTCTCATCCTGTCGCTGGTCGTCCCCATCCCCCTGGCCCTGGTGCTGTTCATGTTCAGTGACGGGCTCGTGGAACTGCTGCTGGAACCACTCCTAGTCGTCCAGGAGAGAGGTGGCTACCCGCAGCAGGTACAAGTGCTCAGCCCACCCGAGTTTCTGCTGATGAAGATCAAGCTCAGCGTGATCTTCGCCATCGTGATTTCGGTTCCCTGGATCATCATGCAGATTTGGTTGTTCATTGCACCAGGGCTCTATCCCAGTGAACGTCGCTATATCCATATCCTGTTTCCAGGCAGCATCATCCTGACATTCGCCGGCCTCACCATCATGTACTTCGTGATGCTTCCCATCATGCTGCATGTCCTGATGTCACTGACCAGTGGTGTTGGTATGACGCCAGAGTTGATTCCTTTGATGCAAGCCGACTCTGCTCAAACGGCCGCTGCCACGATTCCTGTTCTGGATGCATCACCGGAAGCCGTGCAACTCGGCCAAGCCTGGATCGATCCCAAGACGGCAACCCTCAAGATGGCCGTTGGCACCAATGTCTCCGATACGCTTCGGATCCTCAGTGTCCCCCTGCAAGGAGATGCCGTGGTGTCACAAGTCTTCCGGCTGACATCCTTCATCAACTTCGTGTTGTTGCTGCTGATGGGCATCACCATCGCATTTCAGATGCCTCTGGTCATCCTACTGCTGGGCTGGATCGGCATCGTCACCCCCGAGTGGTTGTCCAGCAAACGGAAATATGCCCTGCTCCTCTGTGCCATCCTGGCGGCACTCACAACGCCTGCAGATATCATCTCCATGTTCCTGATGCTGATCCCGCTCTACTTCCTCTTCGAGTTGGGCATTCTGCTCCTGAGGTTGTTGCCCGCCTCCCGCGTCGGTGGGACTGATCTCAACATGGAAGACTCGTGATGCCGAGTCGATCAGAAGCCGCGGATCCCACCGATATCGATCTGGCGATGATGCAACGCGCAATCGAATTGGGACGGCGGGCAGCCAATGAGGGGGAAGTTCCGATTGCTGCAGTCATTTACCAAGGTGACCAGTGCATCGCAGAAGGTTGGAATCGACGCGAGAACGATCATGATGCCTCCGCTCATGCAGAGATCGTCGCCATACGGAACGCTGGACAACACCTTGGTGAATGGCGGCTGGCGGGCCTGTCGATGGCCGTCACGCTGGAGCCTTGTCCCATGTGCGCAGGTGCGCTCGTCAATGCACGACTGGACCGCCTGGTCTATGGAGCCGATGACCCCAAGGCCGGTGCCTGTAGAACGCTGTACGAGATCCCGACGGACCAACGCTTAAACCACCGCCTGCAAGTCATTGGTGGAGTTCTCGCTGAGGAATGCGTCAGTTTGTTGAGAGACTTCTTCGCGAACAGACGCTAAGAACCTGCCTGCTCCACACTGTTGAGCCAACCACGCTCTTCAATGGCATCCGCACCCATGATCTCGGCCAACACGCCTGTTGCGTAGGCACCCTTGGGGAGTTCGAAGTCGATGCGGATGTAGTTGCCACGTTCATCCACCCCGGCATCCAGGGCGTGATTTTGGATTGGTACACGCAGCGGACGTCGTCCCCCCCGACGCCCGCCACCCCCTTCAACCATCTGGTCCCAATCGATCCCAGCGTTCTGGGCCGCCTGCCGTTCCATCGCATCCACGCTGGCACCCGGTGAGGGCATGCGACGGCCCGGCAATGGACCCGTTGGAGAGACGTCAATGTCCCGAATGGCATTCAGCATGTCTGTTGAGTGAAGATTCTCCGCCGGTGTTCGGAACCAACGTCCTCTGCCGTGATCCCAAGCGATGTCATCATCAAGCAGACGATCCATCGTGCCATCAGTCATGCGTTGTGCAAGAAGCCTGTTGAAGATGGAAGCCTGGGCGGCGTCGATCCACAGCGACCTGATCACCGAAGGGACTGCACTACAGGCACGGGCTGGCGATGCCCCGCCCGCCAATGCCTCCAACGCTGCCCGTTCCGCCCACCATTCACGGCTACTGGCCGCGACCGCCTGCTGGTACCGCCCAGCGTCGTAGTCGCTTCGAACACTTGCTTCTGAAGGCGGGTATGGACTGCCAGATGAACCAAGCCACTCATCGAGGAGATCCGTCCACTTTCCACTCAACCAAGCAGCACCCAACCGGTGGTTATTTAATCGATAACCGAATCGCTGGCTCATGTAAGCGTTTGGCAAACCGCTGGTGGCCAGTTTGTCAAGGGTCTTCCACGCCCGAGGCCCATCGAGTGGATCAACCTCTCGAATGCGTATGGAAAACCGATTGCCCACCAGTTGTCCGCGTCGCAATTTGTGATCATGACGTTCAGCCCACAGCACCTTCAGGCCCGGTTCAGAGAAGGCTGGCACATCAGTTCGATCCGTGTGAACCGACACTGTCTGCTCCGTAATCGCCCGACGGTCTTTCATACCGGCATACCCAATGGCCGCTTCAGGGAGTTGGTAGGCCTTGATTAGACGACTGATCATGTCCCGATGTGAAATGCCCTCCTTCTCAATCCTGAGGTAGAGATGTTCGCCTTGCCCCGAGGGCGGAAAGAGTTCCATTTCCTCGACCACAAATTCATCGTTATGCACACGAAAGCGGCCACCGATGCCCCCTTCATCCGAAACACATGCTTGCAAACGGGGATCTGGCAGGCAGTTTCGTTCTGAACCACTTGATGTGTCGCCGGTCATGACCATGGTGGTGACTCATCACCCTCCTCAGGTGCCTCGAAGTCAGGGGGAAGAGAATCATCCTTCTCCACCTGATCCAGGACGTTTTCACTGACCATGATGGGAACACCGGTGGCAACGCCCAAGGCGATAGCATCGGAAGGGCGGGCGTCGACCTGAACATCTCGATCGTCCTGCCGGATACAGAGCATGGCATAGAACGTGCCTTCATTGAGTTCATGAATCACGATTCGTTCCAAGGTTCCACCGAGCCCTTGCATGACATTGTCAAGCAATTCGTGCGTCTGGGGACGAGGGATCGCAACACCCTTCAGCCGTCGTTCAATGGCGAAGGCTTCGTGAATCCCCACGACAATTGGGAAGGCGCGATCGCCATCGACCTCGCTGAGTTCGATGATCTGGAGATCCTCCAGTTCGCGAATGAAGATGCGGGACAGTTCCATCTGGACGTCCATGGTCGCCTCCGGCTGACTCCTCGAACAATCAACATGGTACCCACACCACGACGATTGTCGCGTCCTCCACAATTCCTGGGGAGGATTGTTGAACCTGAACCCAGGTACTACAATCAGGTTCTCGAACCGCCTACACACAGGCTCCAGGGAACCCAATCACATGATCACCGAACGTACGTACCTATTCACATCCGAGTCCGTCTCCATGGGCCATCCGGACAAAATGGCGGATCAGATCTCGGATGCCATCCTGGATGCCATGCTGATGGAAGATCCGGGCGCCCGTGTCGCCTGTGAGACGATGGTGACGACTGGTATGGCCGTCATTGCAGGTGAGGTGACCTGCGATGGCTACGTCGATATCCCGAAAGTTGTCCGTGAAACCGTCCGTGGAATCGGGTACACGGATGCTGCCATGGGCTTTGACGCCGATTCCTGTGCCGTGTTGGTCTCGCTGGACAAGCAGTCTCCGGATATCGCCCAAGGCGTCACGGAAGGCGAAGGTCTCCACGCGGAACAGGGTGCAGGTGACCAGGGACTGATGTTCGGATTTGCCTGCCGTGACACCGAGAATCTGATGCCGCTCACCATCGAGCTCTCACACCGGCTCGTCGAACAACATGCCAAGATTCGAAACAACGAGACAATCCCGCACCTGCGACCCGATGCCAAATCACAGGTCACGGTGCGATACCAAGGCAACACGCCTGAGGCGGTCGATACCGTCGTGCTCTCCACCCAACATGGACCCGAGTGGAACGACCAGCAGAATCAACTTCATAATGAAGTGTTGAAACACATCATTAAGCCAGTCCTGGGGGACTGGTGGCATGACGATATCACTGTGCATGTGAATCCAACTGGTAAGTTTGAAGTCGGTGGTCCTCTCGGTGACTGCGGACTCACGGGTCGCAAGATCATCGTCGATACCTACGGTGGTCGAGGCCGACACGGTGGTGGTGCTTTCTCCGGTAAGGATCCCACCAAGGTAGATCGCAGTGCCGCTTACATGGCACGCTATATTGCCAAGAACATCGTGGCAGCCGAGTTGGCTGAAACATGTGAAGTGCAATTGTCCTATGCCATTGGCGTACCCGAACCCACGTCCATCTTCGTTGACTGCATGGGCACGGCGACTGTTGATGAGTCTGCGATCGCTTTGGCCATAGCCGAGGTCTTCGATTTGACGCCCAAGGGCATCATCACCACACTGGACCTCCTGCGACCCATCTACACGTGTACCGCAGCCCATGGCCACTTTGGCCGCCCGGCTGATAACTGTGGACCAGGAACATTCTCGTGGGAACGAACGGATCGCGCCGCGGAACTCAAGACGGCCGTTAAACGAGCGGCTGCGAGCGTCTGAGTGCTTCATACGGAACGACGGACATGACCGCGCGGGCAACCGCCTATGCCGCCCTGGCTGATCGTGTCTCAGTTTTTCCAGAGCTCCATCGACGTGCGATCGATCGTGAAGGGATCACGGAACGAGATGCCAGGCTTGCTAATGCCATCGATCATCAGGCCACGCTGCGATGGCTGACGCTCCAGGCCACCATTGAGCCACACCTTCGACAATCATGGACGGGCCTGAAACCAGTCGTGCGAGCGGCGTTGCTGGGGGGCAGCGCCCAGTTGCTGCTCATGGATCGCATCCCGGATCACGCCGTACTCAATGAAACAGTTGACTGGATCAAGTCCGGCAGCCAGCCTCGTGCCGCGGGATTGGTCAATGCCGTCTTGCGACGCATCTGTGACCTGAGAAAGGGTCGTATCGAGCAGGTCGACCCCGACCGCCCGGATGTCGTGTTACGTTCAGATGGAAGTGGGATCGAACTGACAAAGCCCATCTTCGATCAAGATCCCATCAAGCGGCTTGAACAGCAGACGAGTTGCCCCGCGGCCCTGATTGAACATTGGCGCAATGCCTTCGATCCTGTGGAAGCACGCCGACTGGCACTGCATGGCATCGCCGAAGCACCCTTGGTCGTCTCCGATTCTGACTGTGATGAACTCGGAAACCTGACCGACCCACATGAACTCCCAGGATTCCGTGTCGTTCGAGCGGGTCATGGGATTCAAGAAGTACTCAAGGCTTGCCCCGACACAGTGGTCCAGGACCCGGCTTCCGCGGACCCGATACGAGCCACGATCGGCCTGGATGCTCATTGCATCCTGGATCTGTGTGCGGGACGCGGCACAAAAACCCGTTTGCTCTCTCGACATCATTCGGAGAGCCGAATCATCACCACAGACATTGATCGCAAACTCATCGCTGACCTCACGGCGTCGACGGCGGCGTGCCCCAATGTGACCGTTCGGCCCTTCGGACAATTCGATGATCTGCTTGGCCAGGTTGACTTGCTGGTGCTCGATGTTCCTTGCAGCAATACCGCTGTCCTGGCCAGGCGACCTGAAGCACGGAATCGATTCACCAGCGAGGCTCTTGCTGAACTGGCTGATCGGCAGCGACAGATCATCGCCGACTCACTCCCCCTGTTGAGTCCCTCGGGTCGAATCCTGTATGCCACCTGTAGCCTGGATCCCAAGGAAAACCAAGAGCAAGCCCAGTGGCTCATCCGCTGGCACCATTTCCGAATCGAATCAGAGCGGCTGCTGCCACCACAGGGACTGCCGGGAGACCCCGCCACGAAGTATCACGACGGCAGCTACCACGCATTGCTCTGCCGTTGAGTTCGCTGCCCTGGATCCAGGACGCTACACTCCCCCGCTTTCCACCAGACCAGCAGACCTGGGATTGCCTCCATGGACCTCTTGAAACTCATTTCCCCAGAGATTTGTTGTATGCCTCTCAAGGCTTGCGATCGGCGTGGTGTGATCCAGGAACTCGTTGATCATCTGGCCGGACTGGGCATGGTCAAAGATGCTGATCGCATCGGTGAGATCGTGTGGGAACGGGAAATGCAACGGACCACAGGCATCGGGGAGGGATTGGCTGTCCCCCATGGTCGTTGCCCCTCTCTGGACAAGCTCATGATTGCCATGGGTGTGCCGACGCAACCCATCGACTTTCAATCCTTTGATCGCAAACCAGTTCAATTCATAGTACTGGTGCTCTCACCGGAAGACGCCATCACCGATCATGTTCAGGTGCTTG
>JAYZAT010000127.1:0-7058 GCA_036339555.1 Planctomycetota bacterium | reverse complement strand
GAGCAATTTCAGTTCGTCGACGGTCCGGTCGTTGAAAGACACGATTCGAACGAAGGCCGTTCCATCGTTATCCAGGACATATCGCCCATCATCCTCGGTCGTGTGGAGTCCGGACACGCTCGCGGTCTGTATGTGCTTCCGAGTGATGACGGCGTCCTCTTCACTTCCGTCCGTGTGACGTAATCGGACCGAGACCTGGGAATCGGCGGGCCCCATGAGACGATCGATGCACGCCTGGTCGTTATGGCCCTCTGTTGGCCAACCGTCAATCGTCAACACGAGATCGCCAGGCTTCACGCCCGCGGCCAGGGATGGTGAACCTCGCATGGGTGTGAGGATTTCCAGGGGCTTGGTCTTGTAGGTTTGGCCCGGTCGGGTGCTGATGCGAGCCCCGATGCCCTTGTAATCACCACTCAGTTGCTTGTTGAACTCATCCTGATCCTTCGGGGAGATGTATTGTGAGTACTGATCATCGAGCGAATCGACCATGGCCTCGATGACGGCCAACTGCATGGCCTCGCGATTGGCGTTCTTGACGTAGTCGTCCATGATCATTGCGTGCACGTCGGTGACCGGATCAAACCAGCGATTGCCATCCACTCGGCTGGCGATGGCACTGGGAAGCTCCATCAGGAGCAGGCCGGTAAGGGCGATGAGCAGCACGTGAGCGGTTGTTCGTCGAATATTCATGGTTCGCAGGCCTCGCCACGGGATCTTGAAAGGTACGATCCAATTGGTGACATGTTCGTCGCATGGCCCCTATCACCGCAATCTCAAGCGGTGTCACCATGCCATGATCAAGTCTACACCACTCGAGAGGACCCACGCCGCCCTATGAGCCAGATCCACCGTGATGAGTTGAAGGTCGCCCGCGAACGGGCCGTACTTGTCGCGGTGGAGTTCCCGGGTGATCGGCTCCCCATTGAGGATCGGATACGGGAACTCGACGCGTTGGTCTCTACAGCTGGCGCCGAGGTGGTGGGGCACCTCCAGCAGCGGCGGCGGTTGCCCAGTGGACGCAGCTTCATCGGCAAGGGCAAGCTCGAGGAACTTCATGGTCTTGTTGAAGTGGTCCAGGCGACCATCGTGATCTTCGATCACGACCTCACGCCGGCACAGGTGCGCAATATCGAACGCGAGACATGCTGCAAGATCATTGATCGCAGTGAACTGATCCTGGACATCTTCGCGCGCCGCGCGACTACCCATGCGGCCAGGTTGCAGGTTGAAATTGCCCAACTGGAATACACCTACCCCCGGCTGCGTGCGATGTGGGATCACCTCGGCCAGGTCACAGGCGGCGCGCCCGTGGGAATCGGAACGCGTGGTCCTGGCGAGCAGCAGTTGGAGATCGATCGCCGCTTGGTGCAACGTCGCCGTAAGCAACTCAAGAATGAGCTGGAAGGCATCTTGAAACGCAAGGAACGAGAAGTGGCTTCTCGCAACGAGGATCACTTCACGGTGGGACTGGTGGGCTATACCAATGCAGGCAAGTCAACCCTCTTCAATCGTGTCAGTGAGGGTGGGGGCGCCTTTGCCAACGACAAGCTCTTTGCAACTTTATCCAGCCGCGTAGAGCGATGGAATATTGGCACGGGCACCGGTGTGCTAGTCAGCGACACGGTTGGATTCATCCGCGACCTGCCGCACCACCTTATCGCCTCCTTCCGATCGACACTCGAGGAAACGGTGCACGGTCAACTCCTTCTATTGGTGCTGGATGTCGCCGATCCAACCGCCCGTGAACAATTGCGCATTGTCGAGGAGACGCTTGATGCCATTGGGGCCATGCAACAACCACGCATCCTGGTACTCAACCAGGTCGACCGCTTAAGTCGTCGGGATGACCTGTTGCCCTGGCTCCGTGACCATCCCGACGCGGTGCCCGTCAGCGCCCAAACTGGTGAAGGTGTTGAGGAACTCTCCGAACGTGTGCTGGAGATTGTGCTCGGACCACAACGGGAGATCGAAATCGAAGTCCCCCTGGCCAGTGGTCGGATCATCGACTTTCTCGAGCGACGAACCGAGGTTCTTGACCGGCGATACGAGGACGATCGCGTCTTCTATCTGGTCCGACTCGGCCAACGTCAGGCGGAGCAGCTCTTGGCCCGTGGCTCAGACGCATCTGTTGAAGGCGTGCCATTACGTGAGGCCATCAAGGCGATCTGGCCGCCAAGGGCCTGGAGCGGACCGCGGATCAATGGTCGCGATGGTGTGCTTGAAGATTCGATCGCGGATACCAGCGGGAGCTCCGGGCACTGATGCCCACGATGGGATCAAACGATGATGGCTTGGCCCTGTATCGACGGGAGTTAGACCCAGGTCTGTTTGATCGCGTCCAGTCATGGCAGGGCCGACGCGATCTAAACGGTTTGCATGAACGTCTTCGTGGTCAACTACAACGCCGACCATTCATGGATGCCTGGACTGAAGCGATTGTGGCCGATCGACTGGACAGGATGGGTTGTGAATTGTCCATTGAGGTTCCGACGCCTCGGGGTCGAACATGCGATCTTCAGGTGCGCCGCGATGGAATCGAGTTCTACGTTCACATCAAGCGACTGCACTCGGGACGTCGAACTCGCCGCATCCGGATTTCCCCGCGCCTTCGTGTGTTGGAAGGGATCGAGCGGCCGTGGTTGGTTCGTGTGCGATGGGTTGATGGACTCAGCGACAAGGATATGCAGGAACTGGTCGTCCGCTGTTCGGAGTTCTTGCACCAGGCTCGCGTTGGCGACGAACTCACCGTGCGATCTGAAAGTGGCCGAGAACTTGGAGGAATCCGTGTGGTGGCACCTTGGGAAGGGCGAACCGTATCCCTGGCCATTGGGTTGCCCGAGGGGTTCCAGGAGCGTGGCGAACGCCTGCGACGACTGATGGAACGTGCCAGTCGTCAGTTCATGCCCAAGTCAGACAATGTCGTGTTGGTCGCAACGCCCTATGCAGACGACCTGGCAGATTTTGATACAGCCCTGCTGGGCAGTAATGTCGAGCGATGGGATCCGAGCCAGCCCCCTGGACAACGCATGAACTGGGGGCGAGCCGACGACGGGTTCTGGAAAGGAAGTTCCCGGGAGTCTTCACGCGTGATGGGGTGGTTCCGTTTTCGACCAATCGCCAAAGAGCTTCAATGCACACTTCGTTTCCGAGACCACACGCGTCCGACGCTCCGGTCCCTCCTGCTAGCATGCCTCACCTCCGAGGTCGAGACGGACTGACTGGAAACGGATGACATAGGAAGAAGCTCCAGATGCATGATCCAAGGGAAACCAAGCTTGCCGAATTGCTCATCAATCATTCCACGCATTTGCAATCCGGCGAACACATCCTGATCGAGGCCTTTGACATTCCTGGCTCGATGGTGATCGAGACAGCCCGGGCTGCTCGTCGTGTTGGCGGACACCCCCATGTCGTCCATCGAGACAACCGGGTGATGGCGGCGCTTATTCGAGATGCGGAGGACGGTCAGTTCGAAGCAATGGCTGCCCATGATCTCAATCGGATGCAGGGCATGGATGCGTATCTCGGGTTGCGGGGTGGTTTCAACATCAATGAGATGTCAGATATTCCTGCCGAACGCATGAAGGCCTGGGGTCGACTCGACATGCAGCCCGTGCACATGCAGGAACGTGTGAAGCACACGCGTTGGTGTGTGCTCCGCTGGCCCACGCCCAGCATGGCCCAGTTGGCGGGCATGGGGACGGAGGCCTTTGAGAAGTTTTATTTCGACGTGTGCACGCTCGACTATGGCGCGATGGATGCTGCCGCGGCTGCCTTGAGCAATCGGATGAACGCGACCGACGCCGTTCAGTTGGTGGGGCCTGGCGATACGGACCTCACCTTCTCCATCCAGGACATCCCGGCCATCCCATGCTGTGGGACGCACAACATTCCGGATGGGGAGTGCTTTACTGCGCCTGTTCGAGACTCCGTCAACGGTGTTATCCATTTCAATACGCCGACGATTTACCACGGCACATCGTTCAAGAATGTCCGTCTTGAATTCAAGGATGGGAAAGTCGTCCAGGCTACATCCGACCAGAACAACGACGCCCTGGAAGCGATCTTCGAGAGCGACGACGGGGCTCGTTATGTTGGCGAGTTCGCCATCGGATTCAACCCCTTCGTTCGCGAGCCGATGATGGACATCCTCTTCGACGAGAAGATTGCCGGTTCACTGCACTTCACGCCTGGCCAGGCGTACGAAGACGCTGACAACGGCAACCGAAGCGATATCCACTGGGATCTCGTGTTGATTCAACGCGAGGACTACGGTGGGGGAGAGATTCGCTTTGATGGTGAGACCATTCGACGCGACGGGATCTTCGTCACCGATGATCTGGTCGGTCTGAACCCGGAGGCGTTGTCCTAGTCTCATTCACGCTGCATCCGTGAACTGCTCGATGCCCGGCATTGGGTAGTAACGCTGCAAGGCTTCGTCGAGTGACTCACGCGAAGCCATCACAAAGAAGACGGCTCGGTCGATGACCTTGGTTGCGAACCGGAGGGCCCGGCAGAGATCATTTCGCGTGGTAGCGACCGTGAGCTCGTAACCGTCCCATGAAACGGGCATGACCCGAAACTGCCAGGCTTGGCGGCGTGTGATCATCCCGAGGGCCTCGGGGGTGGGTGAGACATCGGTGAAATCCGTTGTGTCCACCAGGGTGGCGTATTGGTGTGCCCAAGCAGATTCAATCACGGAAGGGGCCACGCCAAAGAGTCGTTCGCACAGCAGTCCAAAGGGCTCACCGGTGCGTTGCTGGGCTGCCAGCACCCGTTGGACCTGCTGTTCCTGCAGGATGCCGCGGTGTACCAGGATGGTTCCCAGTCGAATGGTTCGTGGTGGTATGGTCATGGACGGAACCGTCATGGGCGCATCTCCCCCCTTGCGGGTTGCACGTGAATACTTCTCGCGATCGCGTCCAGGATCGCCTCCCTACTGAGAACCAAGTCGGCCAGTCGAGGCTCTGACTACGTTCTCAAACACGATCAGGATGAGATCAGGCCTGTTTGCGTTCCGCTTGTGCGGTCTACGCGGGGGATGCCGTACGCCTTCGACGTCGTGCGGAGAGGGCGGCCAGGCCCAACAGGCACAAGGCGCCCGGGGATGGGATGAAGCCCAAACTGCCACCAAAGACCACCGTGTCACCCGGGCTCAAAGCGAAGGCGTATCGGACCGACAGCATGTCAGCGTCCAGGTAGCTGATGCCACCGCTGATGGCATCCTGTATGGCAGCGGTGCCAGGCCCCTCGAAGGCGAGTTCAAAGGGGTTGGTGAACATCGATCCCAGGAAGTTGCCTCCCACGCTGCTGGCCCAGATCGGTTCCTCAGCCAGTGATCGGACCGAACCATCAATCCCAGTGATAGAGAGTGTCAGGGAGGCGTCCCATTCATAGTCACCTGGGACGACGTCCATGAGGGGCATCAGGAAGCCGACGACGTATTCCACTTCGTCGTTAGTGGCATTCGAGATCTGGAGACTGCCACCAAGCCGAGGCATGGTTGAATCTCCGAGCATGTTGGCTGAGAGGGTGAAGCCATCTTCCGCGATGTGATGACCGTAGAACTGACCGTTGTCCCCGGCGTTCATGCCGTTGATCGCAATCGTGTCCGCGTAGCCATGGCTCGTGGAGACATCCAGGTAGGCGACCGTCGAGGCCTGCGCGAGCATGCCGCTCAGGCCGAGACATAGGGATGTGATCATGGCGAGACGTCGACTCATGAATTCGCCTCCCATTTCAGAGAGATGTCACGTCGTCGTCGACGACGGCTGCCCATGACAGCCAGTGCCAAGACCGCAAGGGTGCCGGGTACTGGAATCGCTGAAACATCGACGACGTAGGTGATATTCAACAGGTCACCGGGTGAGAGCGAGAACGACGTCAGGATTCCGATGGTTTCAGCGGGGTGAATACCTGGGATCTCCGATGTCAGGTCGCTGTCGACCGCGGAGGCAAAGGGGCCCATGGCCACTAGTTCATAGGGTGCGTCGAAGATCGTGGCTGCCTGAAAGCCACCGAGTGTGGCTTGCACGATGGGCTCGCTGCCAAACGACATCACACTCGCTTCGCCTGCAAAGTCCATATTGGTCAACGCCAAGCTGGCTGCCAAGGCGACGGTTGCAGCGTTGCCCGGGTCATTGGGCAGATTCAACCGGGTGTCAAAGTAGAAGGACTGTGCTTCCGAGGAGAGATTGATGATCGAAAGTCCGGCATCCAGGTAATCACCGGTGGCATCGTTTCGGGCCCGCGTGGTCCACGCCACTTCCCAGTGATCACCCATGAGTGATCCGGTGTAGATCGTCGACCCGTCATCTCCGGGGATGCTGTCTCCGATGTCAGCGGGATTGAATGTGATTGGCGTGGTGGGATCGCTCGAGGCGTACCATTCCATTTGAACGACCGGCTCGGTCGCCCCGGCGATCACAGGTGACGCCAGCAGCATCACCAACCACGCTCTTCCCCTTCCAGGCACCTTCGTTCTCCCCCCGGAGCCTGGCTCCCGCCCCGGGTTCAGAAGAACAGTGACGCGTCTTGTCCTCCTGGCAACGACTCTGTGCAGGGAGCCGAGCGGAAGACCGAGAAGCGTGCCGGTCAATCAGCGCAGGTGATCAGGTTGGTACAGGCGTTACAACCGGAAGGGGGTGCCAGTTCCGGTGCCTTGCGGGTGGTTCGACCTCAGTTCGACTCCTTATCCCGCATGCCGATTGATTGAATCAGGCTCGGGGTTGATCACGCCCGGTAACGACAACACCCCCGTGTAAGCGGGGGTGTTGTTGGTTTGAAAGTTGTTGGCAAGGCACTCAGTCGCAGGTCTCGCCCCAGTCCTCGATGACGAGCAGCAGATCATCGATGTCAACACGGCCACTGTTGTTGACGTCAGTTGGAGAGCAGTGAGAGAAGGTGCCGGTATCGTCGTTCTCTTCGCCCCAGTCCTCGATGACGAGCAGCATGTCATCGATGTTCACTATGCAGTTTTGGTTGACATCAGTAGGAGTCATATCCATGGTCTGGACGGCTTTTAGGATGTCCATGAGACCATAGCCCTGGTCGGTCTG
>JAYZAT010000126.1:0-8840 GCA_036339555.1 Planctomycetota bacterium | reverse complement strand
CTGGACTCGACTCCTGACGACCTTCGCAATGACCCTCAGCCTGGCCTGCACCGGTTGCGACAAGGGAACCGATGAAGCCAACTCCGGCAACTCCGAAACCGCCGCTGAGAAGGCCCAGGAAGCCAAGTCGTTGGGCAAATCACTTGGCAGCATGACCATCGAGGGTTCAACCTTAGAGGTCCGCGGAAAAGGTGATTTCCACGCTGGAGCTGAGATTGAACTCAACATCGTATTGACTGGTGGCTCGGAACCATCACATATTCACGCGTGGGTTGGACCACGTTCAGGCGAGGGCGTCGAGAAGGTCCGAGCCCATGCCGATGGTGATCACTATCACGTGAACGTCAAGGTTCCTGGTACCGTCACAGACAGGACGATGTTGTGGATCGAGGTTGAAAGCTCAGATGGCAAGAGTGACTCCCGAAGTATCCGGATGCGTTGAACGGCCCTCCCCGCGAACAACTGGATCACAGGGTCAATAATCCCGGCTGACACCCCGCCACCAGCGGGGTGTTTTGCCACGTGGGCCATCAACGTCAAACCAGCGCCAGCAGCCTGATTCTCGGAGCCTGCACCACCAGGTGTACAGACTTCGAAACAATCACTGGACATCCTCGAAGAAACGACTGATACTTTGGGGACCATGATTTCAAAGGCCACAACCTGCTTTTTGCTCGCTGCCGTCGCGCTCCAGGGCGTGTTCGGAGGCCTGCGTGAAAGCGTTTTGATTAGCCTGGGTGGTGGTCATGAATCACCACATGTTGAGGTGGCAGATACGGCCAAGCATGATTGCGGTCATTCTGAGCAAGAGCATCACCACCACCATCATCATGAAGAGCACGATCATCACCACCACACAAATGGCATGGAGTTGTGCCACGATCATGCTGAAGACTGCTGTGAAGGCACTGAAATTGAGCTGGATCTTGTCCTGCTGCTCTCCAATCCAAGGGGCAAGGACAATCAACTCAAGCTGTTGACGACAATCGCTGCTTTTAGTTATTCAACTGACCTGCAGTTTTTCCAGTCCAGACACCAAGATCCCCCTCGGTATCGAGGCCTTGATCCAGGTATCAGTCAAAGGCTGGCAGTCGTTCGATCAACTCGACTCCTGCTCTGAATTCCAACCCAGTGAGTGTCGCTCACCCTCAGGGCTTTTGCCACGCGGGTTGTTTGTTGTGACTTTGGGCAGGAGTGCCTTGAAATGCTGTTCTTTTCGCCACCGCCTCAGCGGCGATTCTTGTGGCGTGCTGCCATCCCGGTGATCGCGATGTTGCTGCAAGTAGGCTGCCAGTCCTACGAGCCGGCCCCCCTGGATATCAGGGCCTACAGCACATCATTGGAAAACAGGCTGATTGAGACCGAACCGGTCTCCGCCTTTGCCCGCCGTCTCCGCGCCACGGGAGATGATGTGCCCTTGCAGTTTGATCCCAGCGATGGCATTTCCTATGCCGAGGGTGAAGTGCTGGCGTTGTTCTACAACCCGGAACTCCGCATCACTCGGCTGCAAGCCGGTGTTGCCCTGGCGACACGAGAAACAGCAGGCCTCTGGGAAGATCCGGTCTTCGGATTCGACGGTGCCGAGATCATCTCACCTCCAACCCCCTTCGAATTTGGACTCATGGGAAGTCTCACGATTCCCATATCCGGTCGCCTGGAAGTTGAAAAGGAGCGCGCCGGGGCTGCCTACGAGGCTGAACTTCGAACCGTGGTGGATGCGGAGTGGGATACCCGAGCTGAACTGCGCCGAAAGTGGGCCAGTTGGACAGCTGCCGTTGCCCAAGCGGAATTGATCGCAAGCATGATTGTCGAACTCGAGAAGATCGACACCATCGCCAACAGCCTGCAATCAGTTGGTGAATTGAACCGGGTCGAACGACGCCTGCTTCAAATCGAATTGGCAGATCGCAGGATCCAGGCCACCGAAATCGATCTTCTGGTCATTGAGACCGAGAACGCCTTATTGGATTGCCTGGGACTCCCGCCAGCAGCAGCAGAGATTCTGTTACCCGCCTTCCCAGATACAACGATCACAGAGATTGAGGATGTGACGGCCCGTCTCATCCAATCCAATACCGAATTAGCCGTTCATTTCGCAAAGTACCAGACTGCAGAAGACACCCTTCGACTTGAAATCACGAAACAGTTCCCGGACATCGTGATCGGATCAGGTTACGGAACTCAATTCAACGATCACCGGGTCATGTTCGGCGTATCAATACCGGTTCCAATCTTGAATGCCAACCAAGCTGCAATCGCCGAGGCAACGGCACGTCGAGAGGTTGTGAGAGCCGAAGCAGAAACAACCTTCGAAAGGCTGTTCCGTGGGTTGGCCGCAGCCAACGCTGCCCTTGAGATCAAGAAAATGCAACGGGCCGAGTACGAGCAACAGATCGTGCCCATGTTGACTGCACAAACCAGCGATATTCAACGGATCGCCGAACTTGGCGAATTGGACATGTTCGTCCTGCTGGAGACAGAAACACGCAAGCTCAGCGCAAAGCGCAAGCTCATTGAACTCCAGGTTCGTGAGCTCGATGCAGCCATCACTGTTCAGCAGATCCTCGGACCAGAGATTCGACAGAATCCCCTGCCTACCACGGATCAAGCAGCCCCTGATGAACCAACCACGGAACTCGATAACGAGATCGTCGCTGGAGATACCCAATGAACATCATCAACCAACGTGTGATTCCAATTGCTGCCCTGCTGGCCGCCATGCTGGCTTGGCCTGGCTGCGATGGTGGTTCCAGTGATGACTCCCAGGATGACGCTGCGAGCCACGCAGAATCCTCCACGCCCACCAACCGAATAGCGATTCCATCGGCTGTGCGCTCCAATTTGGGTATCACATTCGCCAAAGTCGAACGCCGAAGAATCAAGGACACCTTGCGAGCACCTGGTCGGTTCGAGTACCTCCCCACGGCCTTGAGGGAATATCGAACGATGTTGCCAGGTCGCGTCGACCTGCTCGTGAACCAGTTTGATTCAGTCGAAGCCGGCACTCCCCTCTTTCAAATTGATTCTCCAGCCTGGCGTGAACTTCAGAAATCCATTGCCCAGGCATCTTCTGAGGTCGACACATACGAGACGATCATGGCGTCCTATCCACAGCTCTTTGCAGCGCATGAACGTCATGAGCGCAGTCTGCAAGAGACCCTTGCAATCTGGATGGCGCGCGTCGAAAAACTGGAGGCATTGCGAGAAGCAGGTGGCGGGCGCATGAGCGAATACACCAATGCAATGGCTTCGATGGTCAAGGCCGAAACAGATCTCGCGGAGGTTCAGGAAGAGGATGTCAAACTGTCAGCTGCACGGCTCCGGACCAAGGCTTCACTGGAGGCTGCCCAGGCCCAGTTCGAACTGGCGTTGGATACGGCAGCCTCCCTGCTGGCCATTGATCGGAAAAGCCTCCTGGAACCATCTTCCGATGAGGTCCATGCAGAGCCCCGATGGCGCAACACTGATGTGATTGAAGTCCGGGCGGTGGCTGATGGAATTGTCAATGACATCAACCTGACCAATGGTGCCTGGGCCGATGAACGAACCAACGTCGTCACCGTTGTTCAACCTGACCGCCTTCGGTTTCATGCGTCCGGACTGCAAAGCGATCTGGGTGTTCTTCGAGATGGCCTTGATGTCATGATCGTGCCCCCCACTCCAACGGCCTCAGGCAACGCCGTACCCCTCCAGAGCACGATGCGTGGCACGCTTTCCCTGGGTCTCTCTGGTGATGCAGATGATCGAACGGTTGATCTCTTCGTGACTCCTGAAGAACTTGCACCATGGGCTCGCCCTGGCGTCACAGCACAACTTGAGATCGTCACAGATGCCACCTCGGCACCTGAACTCGCCATTCCACTGGCCGCCGTGCAGCGCGACGGGCTGAATCCTGTCATCTTTCGACGGGCACCCAACAACCCGAACGAAGCCATTCGTATGGAGGCCGATCTTGGTATCAATGACGGACGCTGGGTGGCCGTACTCAGCGGGTTGCGCGATGGTGATGACGTCGTGCTGGACGGTGGTTTTCAACTCATGCTCGCCACCAGCGGATCGATCCAAAAGGGTGGTCACTTCCATGCCGACGGAACCTTCCACGAGGAGGAACACTGAGCCATGCTGAAGGCCCTGATCGGTTTTTCACTTCGGTACTCCTCACTGGTTGTGCTCGCAGCCCTGTTGCTTTCGGGCTACGCGGCCTGGCGCCTCCCCCAGATGAGCGTGGACGTATTCCCGGAGCTCAACGCACCAACGGTCGTCATCATGTCCGAGGCTGGTGGCCTGGCCGCTGACGAGGTTGAACAGTACGTCACCTTCCCGATCGAAGCGGCTGTGAATGGCATGACCGGTGTTCGTCGCGTTCGGAGTGCCAGCGCCATCGGACTCTCCATTGTTTGGATCGATCTGGATTGGGGTGCTGACCTCTATGACGCACGCCAACTCGTCAGCGAACGACTTGTGAATGTTCGAGAATCACTTCCCCCTGGAGTCGAACCGTTCATCACCCCGATCACCTCGATTGCTGGTGAGATCATGTTGATTTCACTTTCTTCACCAACAGGAGAAGCCACTCCCCTACAACTTCGCGCATTCGCCGAATTTGATCTCAGGAACAAGATCCTCGCGGTCCCCGGGGTTGCCCAGGTCGTCGCCATTGGTGGCGAGTTGCCCGAATATCAGGTCAATGTGGACCAAGAACGGCTCCGCCTCTACGACTTGACGATCTCTGACGTGGTCGAAGCCGCGGGAGGTGCCCATAGCACGGCCAGCGCCGGTTACCTCACCAATGTTGGCAGCTTCGAGATACCGATTCGACAGCAGAGCCGCGTGACCGAAGCAAGCGACATTGCCGAAACGATCATCAAGTATCACGACGGCGTTCCGGTGACCATAGGCCAAGTAGCGGATGTCCGACTCGGACCTGCCCTCAAGCGAGGGGAAGCTTCCGAAAACGGGCGGCAGGCAGTCATCCTCACTATCCAAAAGTCACCAGGTACCAACACGCTATCGCTCACAGAGCAGATCGATACGCTCTTTGACCAACTCAAGTCGGCACTTCCCAGTGGCATGGTGATTAACCGGGATGTCTTCCGTCAATCTCATTTCATCAACCGAGCTGTGAGCAACGTCACCACGGTACTCCTGGAAGCCATCGTGATCGTGGCGGCCATTCTCATCCTGTTCCTGATGAATATCCGGACCACCGTCATCACCTTGACCACCTTGCCCGTATCACTGGCCGTTGGGCTGTTGACGATGGACTACCTCGGCATGGGTCTGAACGTGATGGCACTCGGTGGGCTCACGGTCGCCATTGGTGTGCTCGTGGATGACTCCATCATCGAGGTCGAGAACGTGTTCCGTCGGTTGAAACAGAACCGTTCGCTTCCTGAACAAGATCGCAGGGAATTCGTCAAGGTCATCTTTGATTCCAGCAACGAAATCCGTCTGCCCATGGTTTTTGCCACGATCATCATCGTGATGGTGTTTGTGCCCCTTCTTTTCCTACAGGGCTTGGAAGGTCGTTTCTTCCGACCACTGGCCTTGACCTACATGATCTCAATCCTGGCTTCACTCGTGGTCGCGATCACGTTAACACCGGCCTTGTGCAAGATCCTCTTACGAGGCTCATTTGGGAAACACCAAGATCGGGATTCATGGTTCGTTCGTTGGCTCAAGGAAATCTACGAACCCACTCTTCGCTGGACACTTCATCACCGCAAAGGCGTGCTGTCAGTGTCTGCACTGGCCACTGCCGCTTCACTCTTGCTAGGCAGCACCTTCGGAACCTCCTTCTTGCCTTCCTTCAATGAAGGCACCTTCACGGTATTCCTGTTGGCGCCTCCGGGTACATCGCTGGTAGAAAGTGATCGCTTGGCAACGCAAGTAGAGAAGCGAATCGCTGCCATCGATGGTGTCCGGACCGTTGCTCGCCGAACGGGACGTGCCGAGCGTGATGAACATGCGGAACCGGTTAGCAATTCAGAAATTGAAGTCGTCATCAATGACTTGGGTGATCAACAAACTGTTCGGAAAGAGATCGACACCGTTTTAGCAGCTGTACCTGGCATCACCACCATGGTGGGTCAGCCCATTGAGCATCGACTCAGCCATCTGCTATCGGGAACGCCTGCGGCGATTGCCATCAACATCTTCGGAGAGAATCTGGAAGAACTTCGTCGCGTTGCCAAGCAGATCGAAAACGAGCTTCGCACGGTTCCCGGGGCACGCGAAGTCAACGCGAACCGTGAGCTGTTAGTGACGACCTTGCCCATTCGATACCGTCATGCAGAACTGGCAGCCGCTGGTCTGAGTCCAGCCGATGCTGCCGAGCAGGTTCGGGAAGCGATCTATGGTGAAGTCGTCGACAAGATCAACCAGGGCGTTCGGCAATATGACCTCGTCGTCAGGCTTGATCCCACCCAGCGAGAGTCCATCGAGCAGGTCCGCGACCTGCTGTTGCGTGGTCGCAGTGGGGCCATTGTCCGCTTGCGTGATGTCGCAGATATTGGACCAGAACGATCCAGCAATCTCCTCACACGAGAAAACGCTCAGCGGAAAGCCGTTGTGTCTCTGAACGTCGCCGACGATTCAAACCTGGGTGATCTCGTCGCAATCGTCAAGCAACGTGTTGACCCTATCGTCCAGGACGCTGGATTCACGGTGACCTATGGTGGCCAGTTCGAAGCCCAGCAATCGGCATCCCGAACGATTCTCATTACTGGCTTCGTCGTGGCGATCCTGATGTTGATGTTGTTGCAGATCTCAACGGGCACCTTGAAAGCTGCCTTGCTTGTCATGGTCAACCTGCCATTGGCCTTGATCGGAGGAATCTTCGCGATCTTCCTGACCGAGGGTGGTGGCTTCTGGTCCAACCTTGTGGGACTGGTGGGACTGGGTAGTGGCTACGTCGCCCCGGTGGTCTCGATCGCCAGCCTGGTTGGTTTCATCACCCTCTTTGGGATCTCGGTGCGCAACGGCATCCTCTTAATCAATCACTACAACCATCTTCACGATGAGGGACTCCCCCTGAACAAGGTCATCATGCAGGGATCTATGGAGCGACTTGTGCCGATCCTGATGACGGCAATTTCGGCAGCACTTGGCTTGTTGCCATTGGCCTTGGCGGCCGGAAAGCCAGGGAGCGAATTGCTATCACCGTTGGCCATCGTCACGGTTGGTGGCCTGGTGACCTCGACGTTGTTGAACCTCATCGTGGTGCCTGCTGGTTACTCCCTGCTATTCGGGGGTAGAGGGGGCACCAAGCGGCCCTGAAGGAGGTATCAGGAGCAATCAGCCTGCCGTATGATGCGTGATCCGAACACGTTACTCAAAGGTAAGGAATGAAGATCGTGCTTGAATTCACCCGCCCACTGCTGATCGTATGTGTTGCTTGTGCCTTTTCCCTGGCCGCCTGTGATAAGCATGATCATGACCACGAGCATGGTCACGCTGCTCAGCCTGCGACTGCTCATGACGACCATGATGGCCACGACCACGATGATGTTCATGATGACCATGATCATGATGACCATGACCACGATGAGGATCATGCTCACGACGATGACCATGATCATGACGATCACGGTCATGCCCATGATGATCACGATGCGCACGATACGCACGATCACGGCGATGCCCATGACGACCACGACCACAGCCACGGCCCTGCCCACACCCACAACTTGAGCATCGGTGGTGTTGTCCTGGCCATGACAATCGAGGGTGAGCCACATCCAGGCGTCGAGCTTCACGTGGAAGCTCGCTACGTGAGTGGCAGCATTCCCGAGGACATCCGGCTCTGGTTTGGTCCCAAGTCAGGCGAAGGTGCCATGAAGGTGCTCGCCCACGTGCATGATGATCATTGGCATGCGCACGTGGAGTGCCCTGGAACCATTACGAACCAGGATTCCCTGTGGGTCGAAATCCAGGGCTCTGATGGCGATCGGGTTGCCAAGTCCATCAGGCTGCACTGAAGAACTTGTTGCCTGGCCGAGACACACGTGATGCCAGGCCCCCCGCGGGTGTAGCTCAGTGGTAGAGCGTCAGCTTCCCAAGCTGAATGTCGAGGGTTCGATCCCCTTCACCCGCTTTCCGAACAACCATCGCCGAGCAGGGACTTTTTCCATCAGGAGACTGCTCTCACTCAATAAGCCTGCCGATCTCATGCATATCACGCTGCAATGATCCGCGTTGGCGAATATTTATTTTGATGGCAGTGGGGTCTCTGGAGTCTGGGAACTCACTTTACCCTTGGTGTCGAGTGTCGTTACGACTCCACCATAGTCTTCTATGGCAGCCAATCCAGCAGCTGATTTCCCATCCTTGTTACAAACAATCAACGAGCCATTACTGTCGGTATCTACAGCGAGTTCCAATACCTGTATCCTCTTGTTGTTGTACAAACTTAAAGCTCCACCGTCTGAAGTCGCACTGAGCACATTGACGATCTCCCCCTCTTTGTTTTCAATAGTCAAAATACCTCCGTTTCTATACGAGCCGAGTGATGCTTGAGTAGTCCCGTTGTCATTTATGACCTCAAACTCCTTTGCCTGAATGACATCAGGAACACTCTGAAGAGTCGTTGCGGCAAGCAGTCCACCAACAACAACCAAACCAAACACTCCAATGAGCATTCTTTTCAGGGTGCGAACCTGGGTTTCAAGTAATTCGATACGAGAGGTGTCAGACATCTTGGTGCTCCTATGGATGCACCCAATGTACCACCCCACTCTTCACCCAATCGTTCTCAGATTGACTCTCAGATCCCCCAAGGCTCGCCGATTTACTGGGTGATACCAGGCTGCTTGTATACTCAAGCCACCGAAGTACTTGGG
>JAYZAT010000125.1:0-23093 GCA_036339555.1 Planctomycetota bacterium | reverse complement strand
ATTCTTGACCTTATCCGCTTCGACCGCAGTCGAGGAACGTTTCCGTGTCTTCTTGGCCGGCTCCGCGGAGATACGACGAATTTTTCGACCGTTGACAACAACGAAACCACGGGAATCTGTTTCTGAAGCCAGGACTGCTTCTACCACAGTCTGCCGACGACGGCGGCGTACTGGTGCCGCTTCATCTTTCTTGGCGCTCCCTGACTTCTTGGTATTGGAACTGGCCGCCTTCTTAGACGTTGCCTTCTTGGAAGCAGTCTTCTTGGAAGCAGCCTTCTTGGTAGGCGTTTTCTTGGTCGAGGCCTTCTTCGTAGACACCTTCTTCTTGGAAGCTTTCTTCACAGGGGCCTTCTTGGCAGTCTTCTTCTTCGTAGCGGTCTTCTTCTTCGTGGTTTTCTTCTTGGACGCAGAAGAACGACCCGCAGACCGGGATGCGGTCCCGGTTCGACGTGAGGCGGTCTTGCTACTGGTCTTCTTTTTAGCCACGCCGGATTTGCACTTGCGATCTAAGATACTGTCGTTGATACATTTACGCCCAAGAGGGGCCTCTTGGGAGGTGGCGATCGAACCGGGCAATTTACTTGTGTTCCCTCTCCACGTCAATGAACACGCACCGGGGGCCCCTGTGGTGGGCACTCCAGGGGCTTTCTGCAGGAATCAAGCGGTTGTCATGGCCCCAATTTTTCGAAACTTTTCGTAGCGACGATCCACCAGGGTTCGGGGATTAAATCGTGTCAACTCCCGAAGTCGATCTACCACGTGCCGCTCCAACGTTTCCGCCGCAGCCGACGGGTCTCGATGCGCGCCCCCCACGGGCTCGATGATGAGTTTATCAATGATGCCATTGGCAAGATTGTCTTTGGCAGTCAGGCTCAGGGATTTTGCAGCCGCTGCATTGGTCTCCTCATTAGCTTCCTTCCAGAGAATTGCGGCGCAACCTTCCGGACTGATCACTGAGTACCAGGCGTATTGGAGCATGTCCACCCGGTCAGCCACTCCGATACCTAAGGCACCACCGGAACCACCCTCACCGATCACGATCGAAAGAATAGGTGTGGTTAAGCGGCTCATTTCCCGCAGATTGAGGGCAATGGCCTCCGCCTGACCACGTTCCTCCGCCTGAACACCGGGATACGCCCCTGGCGTATCAATGAGCGTGACGATGGGAAGACCATACTTCTCGGCCAGTTTCATCTTCTTCAGTGCCTTGCGATACCCTTCCGGGTGAGCACATCCGAAGTTACAAGCAATACGTTCCTCAGTTGTTCGGCCCTTCTGATGTCCAACAATTAAAACCTTGAACGGGCCAATCCGACCAAGGCCAGTCAGGATGCTTCGATCATCTCCATAGAGTCGATCGCCATGCAGCTCACGGAAGTCACGGCAAATCATGTGGATGTAGTCAGGCGTCTGAGGCCGTTGTGGATGGCGGGCAATCCGAACAATGTCCCACGCACTGAGATTGCCGTAAATCTTCTCAAGGAGGCTGTCGCGATTCTGACGGAGACTGGTAATCTCCTCAGCCATATCTGCAGCGTCATCGCGAGCCTCAAGTGACTCGATCTGGCGTTCCAGTTCGCGCACCGGCTCTTCGAAGGGTAGAACGGATGTGGTTGCTGATGTCATCCTGCGGGCACCTGTTTCCGCGTTCCATTGTACCGTGCCATTACTGGAGAACCCATGGAATGGGTCAATAGCGAGGAATCACGATGCCCAAAGGAAGGGAACAAGTCGGTTTCATAGGGTGTGGTGAAATGGGATCCATGATCCTGTCCGCAGCCCTGGAAGCAGGTGTCTTGGAAGCCTCCCAGACACAGGTTGCCGAACGGGATACATCGAGACGCAACAGGATTGCATCCCTGGGGGTGAACACCGTTGATTCCCCCACCAGCCTGGACTGGTGTGATCGATTGATCATGGCCGTTCGACCCCAGCAATTCAATGAAGCCACCAACGCCCTCGGTTGTTCTGATCAAGCACGCTTGGTCGTCTCAATCATGGCAGGAATCAACAGCGCATCAATCAAGCAGGCCCTGGGGACAGCCACGCGCGTGATCTGTGTCATGCCGAACGCACCCGTTCGTGTTCATGCTGGCATGTCAATCCTGATGCCTGGAGAGGACACCACCTCGTCTGACATTACCTTTGCCGAGTCTCTGTTCGGGCCCCTGGGCGCCACGGCCCAACTCCCCGAGTCTGCCCTCTGGCCCGTGACAGCCGTCAGCGGCTCCGGCCCAGGCTATGTCGCCCTCTTCGCGGAAGCCATGACCGAGGCCGCCATCAAATTTGGCATTGAGCCCGATGTTGCTGCGACGTTAGTTGCCCACACGATCGCCGGAACCGGTCGGATGTTGGTTGATACAGGCATACCAGCAGCAGATCTTCGGGCGTCTGTTGCGACACCAGGTGGCACGACAGAAGCGGGTATCGAAGCCATGGTAGATAGAAATATCACCCAGTTGATCCAGGCCGGGATCCAAGCGGCACACGACCGTGGTGAGTCACTGTCGAAGCATGGTTGAGACTCAGTAGTCCCGTCGCACAAAAACCCACCACGCCAGGATCAGCACCACCAACTCGAAGAGAAGCGACCAGCCAATGATGCCGCCCGCGGAGATGCCCTCCTCACGTTGCATCATCCTCTCCTGGGCGTTCCGGTCCCGGTTGAAATCATCTTCTTCCTCGTACTCTTCGTCCTCGAAGATCTTGCCGGTCATGATGTCATTCATCGTGACATCTCGGCCCTGGTCGATCCATCTCTGGAGCAGGCCAATCGTACGGCTGGTCTCGGGCAGAGGCCAGCGAAGCACGTTGATGGTGGTGACCCAGGGCTTCAATTGGCTCAACAACTTTTTGCGATCTGCCAACTCGTCCTCGAGCGACACGAGGCTACTCTCGGTCCGCTTGATCTGGGAACGGTAGTACTGCAGTCCTGATTCACTGCCTTCATCTTCCAGGGCCGCGAGTTCGCGTTTGTAGTTTGCCAAATCCTGGGTCTCGGATTCCACATTTTGTTCCCAGTGCTCCATCATCGCCTCACCTTGGAACCAAACGGTATGCAAGATGTCGTCGGCAGTCCGAACACCGAAGGTCATGAACCAGAACAGGAGTGTGAACAACAAGGCGACCAAGGTCGACCTGGTGACCACGCCCAGCAAGACGTTCACACAAAACAGATAGCTGAAGAAGATCGTCACTAGCGGGATCGCCAGGAAGATCGACACAGTCCACTCATCAATCCTCCAACCAGCCACGAGGAACGCCCCAAGACAAAAGACGCTGACCTGGAGCACTACGAAGAGCAAGCCACCGATGTACTTGGCGATGAAGAGTGTTGTCCGTCTGACTGGCTTAGACATCACCAACTCGACCGCACCCTCCGACAGGAAGGCGGGATAGATCGATGAGGTTGAGATCAATGCCAAGATCGTGGCCACCCAGGCCAACCACAGGTTCACGATAAACGCGGAAAAGATGCCCAGATACAAGGTCTTCGCGTGAGGCGAATCTGCATGGATGAATTCGTTATCGATCGTGACCGCACCAAAGAAGAGGGTCATCCCTTTGGCATTGAACCCAAAGGACGCAAAACCAACGATGACCAGGATCGACAAGACCAACACGGTCTTGAAAAGCCGCTGGGCTTTCAAGGATCGATAGGAATCCATGAGGATGGCGAAGACAGCCGTCATGCTTCAGGACCACCCTTGGAACGACGGCCTGTGACAGCACCGGGAGTCGCCGAATCTTCTCCCGTTGTTTGGATGGCACGAATGAAGAGGTCTTCGAGTGATTCACGGACCGGTTTGACCACATGGATCACGACCCCGGACCCACGAAGCTTGTCGATCACTGGCTGAATGGACTCTGCTTGGGCAGTCGGCACGATCAGGTTCATCATCCCATCTGTAGTCGATTCGGTCCGACCATCCACAGAAGACACAATGTCCTTTGGCACAGTCCCCTTGACCGTGATCTCGTAGCGACGAGAGTCCTGTGTCAATTCATCAATCGTCCCCTCCATCGCAACCCGTCCCTTGACCATGATCGAAACGCGATCACAAACCATCTCGAGTTCACTGAGCAAATGGCTATTGATGAAGACGGTGCGGCCCTCGGCACGAAGTCGAATGAGCAGATCGCGAATCTCGCGACGACCCACTGGATCAACACCATCGGTCGGCTCGTCCAGCAGGAGTAACTTGGGATCATTCATCAAGGCCTGGGCGATACCAATACGTTGCTGCATACCCTTGGAGAATTCTCCAACACGCTGACGCTTCCAATCACGCATGCCCACCAAATCGAGCATTTCATCGATACGCTTCTTTCGCACGCGCCTTGGCACACCCGAGAGTCCGGCGAGGTAGTCCAGAACCTGCTCAGCGCGAAGATACTTGGGAAAGCGGTGATGCTCGGGGAGATACCCGACCTGGGTGAGCGTAGGCTTGTGGCCAACAGAACGTCCCAGGACCGTCCCCGAGAGCTTGTTGGCTCGGATGACCGTCATGAGAATCTTGACGAGTGTGGATTTTCCAGCGCCATTGGGACCCAGCAGTCCAAAGATCTCACCTTCGTGCACCCGCATGCTCACGCCGCGCAGGGCATGCACCCGGCGCTTGAAGGTCTTGTAGACATTGTCGATGGCGATGACAGGTGCTGTAGACATCAACGGTCTCCTGGCTTGGGCAAGTCTATCTGTTCAGAACGCATCTCGTCTGCCCGCGCGGGGTATCCTGCTACCCATGCCCAATGGCTTCCCCACTCTTGGAGACATGATCCGCTTCCTTGATGCCGAGGGATCACTCATTCGGATCAATGAGGAAATCTCGCCTCTGCTGGAAGTCGCTGCCATTGCGGATCTTCACAGTAAGATCCCCGCACCTCGTGCCAGCAATGCTGCCACTATGTTCGACCCTGCTCGAGCGAACCTGGGCGGAAAGGCACTGCTCTTCGAGAACATCACGGGCAGTGATTTTCCTCTGGCGATCAATATCTTTGGTTCCTATGCACGCATGGAGCAGGCCCTGGGATGTGATCCAACCCGTGGGTTCTCCGCCATTGCCGACACTCTGGAAGCCCTGACGGCACCTCGACCTCCCACCGGAATTCGTGATGCTCTGGCGAGACTCCGAACATTGCGGCCACTTCTCAAGGCAGGACCCAAACTGAAGCGACGCGGCCCATGCCAAGACATTGTCCAACTCACATCTCGAGGCGAGGTGGATCTGCACCGCCTGCCAATTATCAAGTGCTGGCCATTGGATGGTGACCCTTCTGCTGTCGGTTGGAATGTTTCTTCCGACGATACCGGGACAGCTGGTGGAGAAGGTCGTTACATCACCTTTGCCGGAATCCATACCATCCATGCTGATGATCGCGGTAAGGCAAAGCCACCCAGCCACAACATTGGCATGTACCGAGTGCAGTTGATCGATGGCACCCACTTGGCCATGCATTGGCATCTTCATCATGACGGTGCCGCCCACTGGCGATCCTGGAAGGCCATTGGCGAACCCATGCCTGTCGCAATCTGCTTCGGAGGCGAATCTGTGCTGCCCTATGCAGCCACAGCCCCTTTGCCACCAGGTGTCAGCGAACTGCTGATGGCGGGTTTCCTGAATGGGCGGGGTATCCCACTAGTCAAAGCGAAAACTGTACCCCTCCGTGTCCCGGCTAACGCCGAGATCGTGATCGAAGGATTCGTTCGAACGGATGCCGGGAACGTTGGTTGGGAACCGGAATCGGGCGAACCGCTTGGCGAAGGTGCCGTCATTGAAGGTCCATTTGGAGATCACACCGGCTGGTACTCGATGCCTGACCGATACCCCATCCTCGAAGTCACGGCCTTGACCCACCGCCGAAATGCAATTTACCCAACCACCATCGTGGGCGTTCCACCCCAAGAGGACTATTACCTGGGTAAGGCGACTGAACGGATTTTTCTCCCCCTGCTGAAACTACTGGTTCCCGATATCGTCGACTACCACCTGCCATTGTTCGGCTGTTTTCACAATTGCGTCTTCGTGTCGATCCGCAAGGCGTACGCACTCCAGGCACGCCGGCTCATGCACGCCATCTGGGGCGCTGGACAGATGGCTTGGACGAAGATGATCGTCGTCGTTGATGACGATGTGAATGTTCACGACGAGACGGCCGTACTGAACGCACTGGCAACGCATTGCCAATTCCAGCGTGATGTTGAGATTGTGAGCGGACCCCTGGATATCCTGGATCACGCCGCCCCACGGCTCGGCGCCGGTCACAAGATCGGATTCGATGCAACCAGGGTCTGGCCGGGCGAAGAGGTCGCCGGTGTGCCTGCCGATCCACCGGTGATACCGGATGTCGAGCACGTCCGTGCCACCCTCGACCGTTCACTGTGCAAGGCCTCATTCAAACATCATGTCCCTGCCTGGGGACAAGGGCGCATCATCGTGCTCGGGGTCAACAAGAACAGCGATGGCCCTGGTTCGGGCGGTCACGCCATCGAGTCTGTCCTTGCCGCAGACCCGAGCTGGACGGGTTGTGTCCTGGCCGTCGAAGGATCTGTTGATCTATCGGATACAGACATGGTGCTGTTTTACCTGGCAGCCAACATGGATCCCGGTCGCGATCTCTACCGTGACGGAGCACGCCTGGGAATCGATGGAACCAGCAAGGTTGATTCTGAAACACGTCATGGTCAACCCGTTCGAAAATGGCCGCCGCCGATCCGCATGGACGAAGAGGTTCTCACGAAACTGAACGTGATGGCCCAGGCGTTCGGACTGGAACCTTGGCAATCCCATGACCAGGCTGCTCACTCTGACGGTCCATGAGTTTCGCCACGATCCTACGTTGCGTTCTCATCATCGCGCTCATCAGTTGGGCTTTCCTCGACTACTGCTTCGTGCGATCCGCGTTCGGCGTCGTGATGCCCGGATTGGGCGCGTTGGTCATCATCCTGGCCTTGGCCTTGCTCTTAATGATTCCGATGATCTTCGTTGCGCTCCTCTGGATCTTGCCAGACGCTCGACATCACCGATTGGCAATCGTTCGTCAGAACAACAAGCAATGTCCATCCTGTGGCCAATCCCTCAAGGAAAGCGGGAGCAAGCTCTGCCCTGAATGCGGACCGGGTCAATACCAACGGCTGCCCAGTATCCGAACACTGGTACTAACCTGCGTGATCATCTGGCTGGGTGCCTGGCTGCTGGGAGCAGTCGCAGGCGAAACCCTGGTCCGACTCGATGAATCCAGTTTTATCGAAGCCCACCAGCATTCCGGAGATGCTCCGGACCATCAACAGCGACACTGGCCACTGTGGGGTTCACTCCAGTGGGATCCAGTATCAGAAACAGCCAAGGCGAGCATGGATTGATCAGGGACTGATCCACGTGTCGTTGACGGCGGCGACACGTTCAGGCTTGAGGAAGAAGTAGTACAGCTTGCCCTCGGCGAATTGGCCACCCGCCAGGATCTCTGCTGCAGAACCCGTACCCATGTAGAGGTCCGCCCGACCGGGTGCCCGAATCGCACCACCTGTGTCCTGGTCAAGCATGAACTGCGTAAACGGCTTCACACCACCAAAGGTATTGGTTTCCGTTTCCACCAGTACCACACCGCCACGGGGGTAAACGGATTTGTCAGTGGCAATCGTGCGTTCCGTTGTGACCGGGAATCCGAGAGAACCTGCAGGCCAGGTTCCTCCGTCGTACTCTCTGAAAAAGACATACGAGTCGTTATCCAGGATCAGATCACCGACCTGTCCTGGATGTCGTTTATAGAGCCGCCTGACCGTTGGCAAGTTGAGTTGGGATGGATCGGCCAGACCCGATTCCACCAGTGAGACGCCAAGCCCCTTGTACTCACGATCGGTCTTGCCGTCATACCCCACGTACATGAAAGAGCCATCTTCCAAGCGGAGTTTGGCAGAGCCATTGATATGAGCGATGTACGCAGAGAGTGGGTCATCAACCCACACCAGCTCGGTCCCATCGAATGGGGCATCGGACTCAATTTCACGCCGAGTCGGCCAGGATTCGATTTCGCCATCGGCTCGTCTTCGGCCAAGTGGTTCACCGGTGGTTGGATGCGTCACCAAATCTGATGGTCGTCTAAACAGCGGCGCGTCATTCGGGTCATTCGGCCTGGTCTTACCCTCAAGCACGGGGGAAAAATAGCCGGTGAAGAGCACGGTGCCCTCATCATCGCATCCAATCGATTCATAGACATCGAACTGTTCCAGTAGACCGCGTCGAAAACTGGACGCATCTGGAGACTCTTCGATGAGTTCTCGCATCGCCACGACGGAGGCCCGTGCACGAGCATGGTCAATCCCACAATGCGGATACCACTCCAGGGTCGACTGCTTATCGAACCAGGTAATGCTTTCATCCATCGAGTCCCGCAGGAAGAGGTCTCGCCCCTCCCAGGCAGTATCGAGGTCGGGGAGGCGTTCCGGGTCCGTCACCCTGACCAAGGCCTGGCGGCCCTCGGGCAATGGACGGGAGTACTCCTTGGTTGCAATATTGGCGCCGGTCTCCACCTTCTCTTGCGTGCAAGCGGTGAGCCCTACCAATACGATCAATCCGATGAATCCAGGTCGCAGGTGCATCCGAGGTCCCTCCATGGTGCAAGTACCCTCCAGCCCCCTCCAATGGAGCCGTCCAGGCAGTCTATCGGGCTTGCATGGACCAGGTTTGAAGACTTCCACAGCCGCCGGGGTGCCGAGCCGATAGACTGTGGAGAGCGGACCAGCCCCCGGAGGACCCTGCATGTCTCTTACCACGGCCCTATTCCCGATCCTCGCCTTTGGTGGTATCGGTACGACCGAGGTCATCATCATCCTTGTGATTGGCCTGCTCATCTTCGGCCGAAGGCTGCCGGAAGTCGGGCGGAATGTCGGTCGGAGCCTCGTGGAGTTCAAGAAGGGCGTCAAGGGCATCGAGGACGACGTGGACACCAACAGCTCCAAGACCCAGACGTCTCCCAAGCTTTCAGACCAATCGGTTGCTCGACCAGCTGATGAGGTCCGAACGACTGCTGACTCGATGCATTCCTCGGGTGAAGACAAGCCCGCGTCGGACTGATCCGACCCCAGGGCCCCCTTCCATTCTCGATATACTTCCATGTTGCCTTGGGCGATTAGCTCAGTTGGCTAGAGCGCACGGATCACACCCGTGAGGTCACAGGTTCGAGTCCTGTATCGCCCACTTTGATATGGCCCTGGCTTTGCCAGGGCCATCTCAATATTCCCGGATAAAAAAAGAGAGTCCGCTGGACATTATGCGACGCCCAATGCCGTTGGAACCGCGTCTACCTGGGCAACATACGAATGTCACCGATTCTTCCCTTGTCAGTAGCCTGTTGATCTCGGAGAATCGGAGCGATCAAAATCGAGCTATGAAGATAAAACACGCCATCTTGATGCTCTCCATCGTCTCCGGGCTGTTCCAGTCCATCACGCTCGCTCATGACCACCGCCCATGCTGGGTGGATGAACCCGTGAGTCTGTTGGGAACGATGCTGATCATCGAACACTCCCGGGTGGTACGTGGCCCTGGTGATCCTCGGTTGACTGTTCGAATTGGCTTCTTCAATGACGCCACCGGCACCAGCCTGGAAGGGATCCGGATTGAAACCGAAGACACGTTGATTGCAGCCATGGATGCAAAGACTCCACTTGCACCACTCGGCGCCTCGCGACAACGTGCTATCGATGCACTGGCAACCATGGAGTTTGCTATTGAGAAGCAGGACCGGAAACTGGTGGAAGTTGCGTCGAACACGCTGCACGCCGCCAATGCGATCATCCAGGCAGGCATGGTCACTCACCGCTGGATACTGGATCGCTCGATCCTCGACGTACCCCTGCGTGTAAACGTGTTCATTCGACATGGTGATCGCCTTGAACAGCTGACCCGGACGATCCTGGTTCCACAAGCCCCTGCCCTGCCAGAGGGCCTGGCCCCGGCACATCGATTCAGGATCGATGCCTCGGGACAGCTGCACGACCTGGGCTACGCTCAGCAGGACCGTGGCACCACACCATGGCTGGCCGGTGACCAGCACCTGCACTCGAAATGGTCCCTGGATGCCAACGTACTCAACGGGACCGAGGATGGTGTGACGGAATATGCCGACACCGCTCGGCTTGTCGGGTTGGACTGGGCGTTCATCACGGACCACTCCAACATCCACATCAACTGGTTTGGCGAGGAATTCTTCACGCCTGAGCAGCATGCCGAAGCCCGGGCCGAGGCCGCGTCGTATCGAGAAAACGAGGGCTGGCCCGTGGGCTACTCACAGGAAATGGGAGTCGGCAGTACCGGGTTCTGGAACCTGCCCTCGCACATGCTTGCCTATCCGCTGCAGTCATTTGACACGGCACTGATCGAGAATCCGTCCTCGGGCCTGGTGTTCGGACATGCCAACTGCGAGGACGAGCAGGTCATCATCGACCGGATCCTTGAGAATGGTTGCTTCGGTTTCATTGCCCATCCGTTCAAGTCCGGCACACTGACCTATGCCGAATGGGATTGGAACAATGGCGCAACTGGCTGGGCCGGACTGGAACTCTGGTCCGACGAAGAAGCGCATTACACCGATGCCGAGGTACAGGCCATGGCGGTTTGGCATGAGCTTCTTCAACAAATCGAACCCCCCGCCATGGGAGAACTCCCCTCCCGTCCGGATTTCCCGACTCGATTCCCCGTAGGCGTCGGTAACAGCGATGCCCATGAACTGGGTTTCGTCGGATCGGTCTTCACCTATGCCCCCCTGGACGCAGTCCATCCAGATGCCCTTCGAGGAGCCTTCCTGGGTGGCCACTGCGTCGTCTCGAATGGACCGCTTCTGACGCTCAGGGTCAACACCGCTGGCATCGGAAACGTCGGGCTTCTGCCGGATGGAAACGGCCTGGCGGAAGTACGGCTGGAACTCACCAGCGAATTCGGTCTCGTGAGTGACTACACCATCGACCTGTTCTCCGATGGGGTATTCCTTATGACGCTCCCGACGGAAGGAGTGGACGATGCGGTGGCAGAATTCATGGTCTCAACCCTCGATGCCTTTGGCGAATCGTCTTACCTGACCGCGGTGGCGACCAGCGCAGATGACGCTTACCGTTCGCTGACCAACCCAGTCTGGCTGCAGGTGACAGAACCAGGTGATGCCAATGGCGATAGTTCAGTGAATGTCAAGGATGTCCTGATCGTCATCGATACCTGGGGCCCGTGTGATGGCTGCCCCTCCGACTTCGACGGCAATGGCGATGTCGATTCAAACGACATCCTGATCCTCCTGGCCAACTGGGGTACCTGGGGATGACGGCCGAGCCGTGTGAAGGATTTCTGGTCCTCGACAAGTCTCCGGGCATCAGTTCCATGAAGGCGCTGTCGCGGGTCCGAGTCCTGTCTCGTGATACCGCTCCCGGCGCGAAGAGTGGACATGCGGGAACACTCGATCCCCTGGCGACTGGTGTTTTAGTCATTGGAATTGGACGCCCTGCGACCCGGTTGCTCTCACGCATCGTCGGCGCCTCAAAGCGGTATCGAACAGAGATTGATCTCTCGGCATTCAGCCCCAGCGATGATCTTGAGCGTGAACCAGAGCCCGTCAGCATTGACACGCCCCCAACGCGCGAAGTCGTCGAAGCAACTCTCGCCGAATTTCATGGCTGCATTCAGCAATCGCCACCTGCGTTCAGTGCGATCAAGGTCGATGGCAAACGGGCCTACCACCTGGCTCGTGACGATAAACTCGATGCCTTGCCCTCCCGACCGATCCAGGTCTATGGCCTAACACTGGTGGACTATCAGTGGCCACTGGCCACCATCGATATCCACTGCGGAAAAGGTTTTTACGTGCGTTCACTGGCACGTGACCTGGGACTGGCACTTGGAACCGGTGGCTATTGCAGATTGATTCATCGCACGGCAGTCGGGCCATTCACCATTGAACAGGCCAAATCCCTGGCAGAACTTCCAATTGAACTACAGCAACAAGATTTGATTGGTATCGAGGATGCCTTGGCAATGCTGGAACAGGAATCGAAGGCACTCAACCTCGTCGTGGACGAGGCCGGCCCCCAGGACCCTTGAATTGCACAGGGCCAGATCCGTCATTGTTGTTGAAGATATGACGTGAGAAGCAGAACGCAGGCGAGCGAAGAGTTGGACCCAATGGCAGACCCGCCATCATCAAACGGAATATGAGTTCAATCTCGAAGTTCGACCGTCCAGTATGCTTCATTCAGAAAAACCTTCCACACTTCATATTGCTTGCGGCAAAGTGACAATGCCCGATCCGGGCAATGCCGCGGTTGTCGAGGTGTTGTAACCAAACGCAAACCAGCCTCGCGCGGCGTACGATTTCCCTTGCGGGTATTGCAACGAACGCAAGCACACACGAGGTTTTCCCAGGTGTTCCCGCCACCACGGGAAACCGGGTTGACGTGATCGATCGACAGTTCGGATACCGGGAACCTCCTGCCACAGTATTGGCACCGATTTCGATCCCGTGCAAACAAGTTCCGTCGATTCAAACGAACGTGAAAGTCAGGCTGGCGATTCGAGCTGGTCAACCGGATGATTCGGGGGGCTGCTACGTACCGGCTCGCGGCCCTGATCCATTCGTGATCTCCACGCTCATACTGCCTCTGCAAGTCAGCAATCTCTAACCAGGATGAGATATCGAAGGTCTCGTAGCGTCCCTGGTTGACGGAAATCACTTCTGCAATCTGGCGAAAAAGAAGGACGAAGGCTTGGCGGACTGAAATGACGCGAATGGCCGTGTAGCCTCGGTTCAGAACGAGGACGGGCTCATTGAGTACGGACGGGTAAGCGGTCATAGTGCTGATCGCAAGTCTCCTGAATACGGTACGCCGTCCCATTCCAATGGGTTCTGCGTCACCGTCCCATCCATTCTGTTATATCGGCCGCACCCTTCCGGATCAATGCATGGGATTGCACGGAATCACATTTGGATTCCGTGCAGCACCCCACAAACGATATCTGGGGGTCCAGGGAGCTCTCAGGCCCCCTGGATCATGCTGAAGTCAGCGGCTTGGTCTCGGGATGACCTCAATCAACTCGACATCAAATACCAACGTGGCATTGGGTGGAATGACCGGCGGTCGACCTTGTTCCTTGTAGGCCAACTTGGCAGGAATGAACAATTTCTTCTTTTCACCCACCTTCATTTGCCCAACGCCCAAAGTCCAACCTTCAATGACCTGCCCAAGTGCAAACGTAGCAGGCTGACCACGATCGACGGACGAGTCGAACTTGGTTCCATCCAGCAGGTAGCCGGAGTAATGAACGGTGACTCGATCCTCGTAATTGTTCGGGGTTGCACCGCTACCTTGCTCCAGGACCCACCACTTCAATCCAATATTCTCGCCGTCAGCAGGACGATCCACGGGGACCCCCGGAAGGTCCTTGGGTTCAACATCGGTCAATGTGAGCAATTTAGAACTCTCCATAGAAGCCTTGATGCGCTTGGCTATTTCCAGTGCTTGCTTCTCGTTTTGGGTCTGCTCGGTGCAAACAGCGGGCGATTCACCCTGGGCCTCGACGATCTTCTTCGCGTCCGCAAGATCCACTTGCATGGCTTTTTCAATGATGATCTCGTCCTTGGGAGAATCCACAAAGGCACCCGGCCGTCGTTCCTTGGGGGTGGTTCGAATGGCTTCCACCGTCTTTTGGCCTGCGATGACATGTCCAAACACCGCATAGGCAGCACCATCCGCCTGGGAGCGATCCAACTGACCATTGTCAGTCACATTGATGAAGAACTGGTTCGTAGCAGAATCGGGTTGTCCTCCAAGCCTGGCCATCGCGATCGTGTACTTCTGATTCTTCAGGCCGTTAACCCATTCGTTCTTAATCGGGGCGCTGGTTGGTCGCTTCTCGTAGTCCGTATCGAATCCGCCGCCCTGGATCATGAAATTGCTAATAACACGATGGAAAATCGTGCCGTCATAACTGCCTTCGTTGACATAACGGAGAAAATTCTCAGTTGAAATAGGTGCCAACGTATTGTTCAGGCGAAGCAGGATGTCGCCCTGGTTTGTCTTCATGAGGACATAGTCATAGTCCGACGCCGTTGCCTTGTCGGCGGCTGGCTGATCGGCAGGCTTAGACGAGTCCTCTTGGGCGTGCAGACAAACGCTACTCGCCAAGAACAGACACGCACAGATTGAGAATCGAGCAACTGTGAACAGGGATGACATGACAGACTCTCTTGAATTCATGAGGGCAATGAAACGGGGCTTACAGACGCCCAGGTGGACCCGGTCCCATGAACCGGATCCGACAGGGTAACGGACGATTCACCTGATGACACATGCGGATGACCCAATCCAAACCACGAAAAATCTAGGTATTGCCATCCCGGCTGATACGGATGTCCTCCACGGGGATCAAGGGCCCCTGGCCCATTCCCGGGCAGGGTGTCTGGCGTCGAGCGTCCTCCCAAGCAGCTCGAGACTCAAGATTTTCTGGCCAGAATGGCCAGGTGCGACACTGGCCAGGCCGAGCCCCATAGAGACGACAAATCGCCTTGCCCGACACCGTCTGACGATCGAGGAAGACGCAGTCCCAGCCATGCTCCGTCAGGGTTTCCTTCAATGACCAACCATCCTTGAGTCGGCGAGCCCACCTCTTGCGAAAAGCCGCAAGAGTCATGCCAAGTTGATTGGCCATGGACTCACCCTCTTCATCCGTGAACCACACTGCACCTGGTGGTCCCGTACAGCAGTTCCCGCATTGTGTGCATTGGAATTGCAAGCCATCGCCAAACCACTCGTCTGAACTGTGATCGGATTTAGCCATCATCGAACTCACAGGCACCAGAATCATCTACTGACTCGATCTGCAACATGAAGATCTCCGATCGAGGATGCCGTGGCGTCAAATCGACTAATGATTCAGGCCGGTCATCGAGGGCAACTCGATCCAGCGTATAGAACTCACGAAACGACCAATCCGTGTCATCTTCAAGTCGTTCCCGAACGAGGGATTCGACCTCACTTCGGCTGGAAGCAAATGACCAAACGATGGCATGAGCCAGTCCATCAGTCACCCCACCACACGGTTCAACAATGATGATCGCATGCCAGAGTGTTCTGCCAAGATTACGCCCTAAGGCATCGAGGTTGCGATCCTGGTCTTCATCCAGGACAAGCTCCCATTCATGGCGAAGGGCCATAAGAAGCTGATCAACATCACACAGCAATGATGGATCTTCCAGCATCACTGGTCGAACAACCGTTTGGTCTAGATCTGCTTCGTCTACGAACAGATCCTGTTCATCGAATTCCTGTAGTCCTTGTTGATTGAGCAGTAACTCAATCTCCGGCCGAGCGTCTGGCTCGACATGGATAGTGACACGCTTGTCCTGGTCAAGAAAGACCTCCATGAATGGAGCCTCGGTATTCACACCGATAGCCAAGGAGGCATCTTCCAAGAAAATGGCGTCATATCGATCCCAACTCGAACGAAAACGTTCGATGGATATGGCCGAAGCCCCAAGGAAGACATCCACCGCACGAAACGCATCACGAGAGCCCACTTCCATGATGCCAGCCACCTGTTCCGGAAGCCGGTCGAAACACGCAGCCAGTAACGGCTTGAGTCGTTCATGGGAGAGCACGACGAAGAACGTGTAGGTATCAGGACCATCGCCCTCGCCTTCGACCCAAGTCACGCTATAGCCCTCATGCACCGGACGCGTACAGGCCGTTTCGACACCCAGTGGATACGCATATCCATCCAGGATGACCCGCTGTAGATCGGTCCGGATTCTGTAGGGTGTTTGCACAGGAACATCCTATCGGGTCAATCGATTAGGACGTGCCGCCAGCATGCTCGTCCCCTCTCGGGCTATGATGCCGCCGCCAGGTTCCGCTCTTAAAGGATGTTCTGGAGGCCAAGCACGGCATGAATCAACAACGATCCCAATGGGGTAGTCGATTCGGTTTCATCCTTGCAGCTGCCGGTTCAGCGGTCGGACTCGGGAATATTTGGAAGTTCCCTTACATCACCGGTGAAAACGGTGGTGGTTTGTTCGTTCTGATCTACCTCGGGTGCATCGTGCTGGTCGGCCTTCCGATTCTGCTGGCCGAGATCATGATCGGTCGTGCCGCACAGGCGCAACCCGTCATGGCATTCAAGCGGCTCTCCGGTGAACGAAGTGCCTGGAGCAGCGTTGGCTGGCTAGGCGTCATCAGTGGTTTCATCATCCTGTCCTTCTACATCGTGGTGGCAGGCTGGGCGATGGACTACACGATCAAATCGGTCGTCGGATTCACAAATCCAATCGAGGAAAAGGCTGAGAAACAAGCCCTCGTCTACCGGAGCACTGCATCGGTTGCTGACATGCACGAGCTCCTGGTCGACGACATGACGCGGTATTCACTGGACCGGGCAGAACGTGATTGGCGACGCCAGTTTGCGCCGGAAACATGGACTCGATGGAAAGTTTGTGAGACTGCGATTGCCGAAGGGGCGACCACCAGCAAGGTGCGTGAACACGCAGATATGGCCCACGCAATCGATGTGGTCACATCCGCGGAACCATCCCTCGAAGAGATCAAGGCCGATATCCGGAAACAGGCTGAAGATGCCGTGATGGCCATGGACCCCGTTGAAATCAGGGACAAGGCCGAGACGATACATCGAAGGAACACCATTCGCGATGAAGTCACCGGCGTCTTTGTTGCCCTACTGCAGGATGGCTGGACAAGCACGTTTTGGGCGGCCTTGTTCATGTTCATCACGATCCTCGTGGTTGCCTCGGGGGTCAGTTCAGGTATCGAGCGGACCTGCCGGGTCCTCATGCCGCTTCTCATCCTGTGCATCCTGATCCTGGTGGTCTATGGGATCTTCTCCGATGGATTCGGGCGCGCGATTTCGTTCGTCTTTGAACCCGATCCCAATTCGTTGGAGCCAAAGGGAGTGTTGGAAGCCTTGGGACACGCCTTCTTCACGCTCTCCCTGGGCATGGGTGCCATGATCACCTATGGCTCTTACCAACGGTCCAAGAGCGGTGGGTTACTCGGACAATCCGTGGCAATCGCTGGGTTAGACACGTTCATTGCCATCCTGGCCTGCATGATGATGTTCCCCATCATCTTTTCGTACGGACAGGATCCAAGCGGTGGCCCGGGCTTGGTCTTCATGAGTATGCCACTGGCCTTTGCCGAGATGGGTGAGTTGGGCATGTTGCTCAGCATCATCTTCTTCGGCCTGCTGGTCTTTGCAGCACTGACCTCGGCCATTTCACTCTTGGAAGTTGTTGCTTCCTACCTGATTGATTCCCGCAACTGGTCCCGTATGAAGTCGGCCTGGATTCTGGGCGCTGCCATCTTTGGCTTCGGCATCCTGACCGCCTTTGCGAATAGTGCTGGTTTCAAGATGGTCTCCTGGCTTCCTGGCTATGGACAGAACTTCTTCGACACCATGGATCTGCTCACGAGTAACTGGATGCTTCCCTTGGGTGGGCTGTTCATCGCTATCTATGCAGGCTGGGTAATGCCGGCCCGTGTTCGACAGGCCGAGCTTTCGGACCTGTCTGGTTTCTGGGCCGGTAGTTGGCTCTTTCTTATTCGGTTCGTTGCACCGATCCTCGTAATCATCGTGCTGCTCGACAAAATCGGGCTGATCGACGTGAATGACGTCTTCTATCGCATCATGCATTGATTACGACTGATCCCGGTTCCCTTATGGAGTAGACATGGACGGATTCAATGATTTTCTGGGCGAAATCAACGATGTCATCTGGACCGACTGGATGCTGTACATCCTGCTCGGAACGGGCCTGTTGTTCACCCTCTGGAGTGGTATCTCCCAGTGGCGCAGCCTGACCCACGGCGTCGCTGTCACGACGGGCAAGTACGACGATCCAGATGACCCCGGTGCCATCAGTCACTTCCAGGCGTTGTCTGCAGCCCTCTCTGCAACCGTTGGACTCGGGAATATCGCGGGCGTCGCCATCGCCATTGCGTTGGGTGGCCCCGGGGCCGTTTTCTGGATGTGGGTCATCGGAATCATTGGCATGTCACTCAAGACCACCGAGGTCTGCCAGTCCATGCTCTTTCGCAACACGGATGATCCCGACAACCCCCATGGCGGCCCCATGTTTGTCGTCGCCAAGGGCTTCAAGAAATGGGGCCTTGGCTGGATCGGCATGATCCTCGGGGTTCTGTTCTGCCTGACCTTGCTCGTCTCGACCATTACAGGCGGCAACATGTTCCAAGCCTGGAGTGTGGGCGACATCTCGCATGAGACCCTGGGCGTCAGCAACTGGATCCCTGGTGTCATCCTCGCTGTCATCGTGGCTTTGGTCATCCTGGGCGGTATCAGGCGTATTGGCCAAGTCGCGGGCTTGCTGGTGCCGTTTATGTGTCTCATGTACATCATCACGGCCATCGTGGTCCTGGCATTCGAGATCGATCAGATCCCCGACCTCATCGGCCTGATCTTCCGCTCGGCCTTCTCGCCGTCAGAAGCAGGCGGTGCCTTCCTCGGTGGCGCCGCAGGATTTGCCTTCCTGTGGGGCATGAAACGAGCACTCTTCTCAAGCGAATCCGGACAGGGCTCTTCCCCCATCGCACATAGTGCAGCTCGAACTAAGGAACCTGTCAGCGAATCCGTCGTCGCAGGCTTAGAACCATTCATCGACACCATCATCGTGTGCACCCTGACGGCCCTCGTGATTCTTTCCACAGGTGCCCTGACTCGAGGTGGTGATGGCGAGGGACTGGACGGTGCCTGGGAAACGCCACCCAAGATCACCATTACAGAAATACCCACCGAAGAAACCGACGAGTTGACCGGCGAGAAGAAGATGGTCGACAAGCCACACTGGGTTGTTGGTACACCCACAAACTTCCGGGATGGCGATGACACCGTGATCGAAGGCAAAACCTCATTGCCAAAACGAAGTGAAGAAGGTCAACGAATTGATCGCAAAGAATGGCGACAAAATGACGTTGTGTTCATCATCGCGCAGGGTGATGACACCCTGAACGTCGACACCAATTCCAACCGGGCCAAGTTCTACGGCAAGGTGAAGATCCCAGAAGAGGCCAATGAATCACGCTACATCCGCTGGAAATCTATTGCCGCCGATGATGACAACTTGACCCACTTCGACCATCTCGTCGAAACCGGAGACATCACCCTGACGTTCCCGGGTCTGTACAAGGAATACAAAGGTGCCTCGCTGACGGCCTATGCCATCAACCGAGTTCTTCCCGGCTGGGGAAGTTGGATCATCCTCATTGCGGCCTGGTTATTCGCGATCTCCACCATGATCTCCTGGAGCTACTACGGCGAACAGGGCATCGTGTTCCTCTTCGGCAAGTTCAGCAACGCCGTGATTCCGTTCTACAAGATCATCTACTGCTGCCTGGCAATCGTTGCCACGCTGCCGCTAGTGGAAACCACGACCGAGATTGGCAACCTCTCCGACCTGGGGACAGGCCTGATGCTGTGGGTCAATATCCCCATCATGCTCATCTTCGGATCCGTGGCGATGGTGGCCTACCACTCCTACTTCAAGCGATTGCGCAGCGGTGAAATCAAGCGGACCAAAAAGTCCTGAGGCCGGCAACGTGAGTGACATCCTGCATCGCTGGTGCGTGGCCTCCTTGGCAGACGCCATGGAGGCTCAACTCCGAGACGAGGAGTCCAGGCTCAAAACCGAGCAATCGGTTTCAGGGCTCGATGCGCGTGATGAAGTGACGTTGCACGAGTTGCTTGCTTCGGGCTTGGCCGATGCCGGATTGGGCGTCCATCGGGAGATCCGTTATCCAGAAGCCCGTACAAAGCGCAAGCGATCTGCTGGAGATCGATGCGATCTCGTGCTGACGCCAGGTAACAGACCACTGGCTGTTCCCGAGGCTGAAAACACGTTGTTTGCAGGTCCCTCCGAGGTCTCCTTGGAAGATGCTTTCTGGCTTGAGGTCAAGGTGGTCTCGCAATTCACCGAAGAAGGTGCCAACGCTGCCTACACATCCCAGTTGCTCTCCACTGTTCGCGAGGACATCACAAAGCTCAGCCGCGATCCCGGCATTCTCCATGCCGGCCTGCTGATCCTGCTGTTTACGTCAGATCCCACGATTGCAGAGCATGATCTGGGCATCTGGCAGGATCGCTGCCTGGAGCGGGCCCTGCCCATTGCAGCGCCATGCCACCGAGTCATTCCGATCGCCGATCGCCTCGGCAACCGGGTCTGCACAATGCGCCTCTATCCCGTGCGTCACTATTGACTGCTCAACCCGAGACCACTTCCATGATCGCTTCGGCGGCATTCCCGGCGAAGTCCTGGTCTTGGTATGCGGCGATCGCCTCTTGGATCGCGTCTCGCTGCTGCTGGCGAAGACTTTCTGAGTCCACGAGTTCAGCCAGGGCGGATTCGATAGGAGTCGCACCGCCCCAATGAGGCACAAACTCTGGAACGATACGCTTGCCCGCAATGAGATTGGGCAACAGTCGATCTGGCGTGGTGAGCAGGATCTTGCCTCCCAACCAACCCACCGGTCCCGTGCGGAACATGCCGACCATGGGTTTGCCATGCCGCATGATGTCCAACGTGACGGTCCCAGAGACAGCCAGGACCTGGTGGCACCAGTGCAACGCAGCATCGCGTTTTCCCACCGCCACCGTCACACCACTGGAGGCGGGCAGAACCTTCCGCACAACTGCAGCCTTCTCGTCATCAACCGCAGTCATCACAGTGCAGAGATCCGGAAACCGACCTTGGAGATTCTTCATGACCTTGAGCATCAAGGGAACGTTGCGAAGAATCTCCTGTTCCCGTGAACCTGGCATCAACAAGAGTCGACGAGTCCCCTCAGGCAAGTCCGCTGCCAAGCGTGCATCGGCAGCGGCATCCAGTTCCCGATTGATTGCTGGATGACCTACGAACCGAGCTGGGATATTGCGACGCTTAAACCACTCGGGCTCGAAGGGAAGTAAGCACAGAACCTGGTCCGTACATCGACGGAGCTTGCGAGACCGCCAGGGCGCCCATGCCCACAACTGGGGCGCCGCCAGATGTACCGTCCGCACACCGCGCGGACGCAGCCCCTTGCAAAGCGGAAAATTCGCTGCCGGCGAATCCACCGGAACCAGGCAGGTTGGCTGGTGTCGTTGAGCCCAATTGAGAATATCTCGGTGCAGCTTCCGGATCCGCTGTACGTGGGCCAGTGCGCCCAAGCCCATCGCAGCCTTGTCAACCGTGTTGGCATGGAGTTCGGCCCCCGCCTCAGCCATCTGGGGACCACCCCAGGCATGGATCTCGAGCTCCGGATGGGTGGCCCGCAATCGACGGATGACACTCGATGCGAGCGTATCCCCGCTGGGCTCAAAGGCTGTCAAGAGCAGTGAAGTCGTCATGAGTGGATCAACCGCAGGCCTCTGCCTGTCCGAGCGGGTCGGATTGTACGAGCCGGACGGGGTGCAGCAGGCCTGGCCCCGTTACCATGGCCCCCTTTCCCATACCTGGGCCCCATGAGGACTCCGATCGATGATGAAGCGAACGCATGGCTGTGGCGACCTGCGGAATGAGCATGCCGGTGAAACGGCCGTACTGGCAGGCTGGGTCAATACCTTCCGCGACCAGGGTAAGGGCCTGGTGTTCATCGATCTTCGTGACCGCAGTGGTATCACCCAGGTGGTCTTCGATCTGGAAGACTGCGACGATGCCGTTGTTGAGAATGCACGCTCACTTCGACGCGAAGACGTCGTCGCTATCTCCGGCCTCGTACGCCCCCGGGAGGGCAAGGCCAATGAGAAGCTCGCCACCGGCCACATCGAAGTCATGGGCCAGGATATCGAGGTGCTCAACCGGACCGACAACCCTCCGATCCTGCCCGATGATCACGAGGCAGAGAAGATCTCTGAGGAAGTTCGACTGACCTACCGCTACATCGACCTGCGACGTCCTCGCATGCAGGAGATCATGCGCATTCGCCATGACGCGGCTCGGATCACCCGAGAGTACTTCGATCAACATGGCTTCCTGGAAATCGAAACACCCTTGTTAATCAAGAGTACGCCAGAAGGCGCTCGTGACTTCATTGTGCCTTCGCGTGTCTATCCCGGGCAGTGGTACGCCCTTCCGCAGAGCCCCCAGATCTTCAAGCAGATTCTGATGGTCTCGGGTTGCGATCGATACCTCCAGATCTGCAAGTGCCTCCGAGATGAAGATCCACGAGCTGACCGGCAAGCAGAATTCACGCAGATCGATCTGGAGATGTCCTTCGTTGATCGTGATGATGTGCTGGAGATCATGGAGGGATTCATGCGGGAAATCTTCACACGCATGCTTGACCTCGACCTCGGGGACATTCCCCGCATGCCTTGGTCCGAGGCCATGGATCGTTACGGTTCTGATCGACCCGACCTCCGCTTCGACCTGGAACTGCAGGACATTTCCGAACTCGCTGCTCGTACTGATTTCAAGGTCTTCACTGGGGCTCTCGCCAAAGATGATGGTGTGGTCAAGGCCATCCGTGTGCCGGACGCCGCTGCGAAATTTTCCCGCAAGATCACCGATGGTTATGCCGAAGTTGCCAAGACCCACGGGGCCGGCGGACTTCCCACGGTCAAGTACACGGAAAACGGTTTCGAAACTGGCATCGCCAAATTCCTCGGGGACATCGGAGATGATCTCGTCGCAACGCTTGGATTGAAGCCAGGTGATGCGGTCCTGTTCGCAGCCGACACTCGACTGCTCGCTAATACGGCGCTTGGAGTAGTTCGCCTCCAGGTCGCAGCGGACTTGGAACTCATCCCCTCCGGGCTCTACAAGGCTCTCTGGGTTGTCGACTTCCCGATGTTCAAGTGGGATGAGGACAACCAACGCTGGGCCAGTGAGCACCACCCCTTCTCAGCGCCACGCGCCGACCAACTGGACCTCCTGGATTCAGATCCCGGAAATTGTCTCTCGGAATGCTATGACTTCGTTGTCAACGGCTCCGAAGCCGGGGGCGGTTCGCTGCGTATTCACGATCCAAATGTGCAGAAGAAGGTGTTCTCACTCCTCAATCTCTCCGAGGAAGACGCCAATATGAAGTTCGGCTTCCTGCTCGATGCCCT
>JAYZAT010000124.1:0-5380 GCA_036339555.1 Planctomycetota bacterium | reverse complement strand
AGTGTTGGCTTTCCGTGGGACAGATCCGTTGATGTACCCCTCATGAGCATTTCCTCCGTCATCGACCGCCTGGAGGCCTGGGGGCCAGGGCAGCAGCCAGGGCTCCAGCCAGCTGAAGCCATGGCCTATTGCCGGCGTCTTGCCCTCGGTCATTATGAGAATTTCTCGGTGATTTCCCGACTCGTTCCAGAGCCCATGCGCAATGGTGCCTCGGCGGTCTATGCATTCTGCCGGTGGGCCGATGATCTTGGCGATGAAATTGGGGACCCGGCTCGGAGCCTTGAACTCTTGGCCTGGTGGCGTGAAGAGACCTTAGCCTGCTTCGAGCATGGCGAGGTACGGCATCCGGTATTCGTTGCCCTTGCTTCACAACGTGAACACTATCAACTCGAACCCAAACCATTCCTTGATCTCATCGATGCCTTTGAACAGGATCAACACATCACCAGGTATGACACATGGGACCAATTGATCGAATACTGCAGACGGAGTGCGGATCCCGTCGGGCGGCTGGTCCTGAGATTGGCTGATCAGGATCATGACTCCGAGGCCTTGGCCTCCAGCGACGCTATCTGCACGGCCTTGCAGTTAACAAATCATTGGCAAGACGCGCGTCGTGATATGGTCGAGAGAGATCGTATTTACATCCCCAGGGAATGTCACGATATTCAAAATTTTGAAACAAGAATGCGGCACACCATCACCTTAGGACATGCCCCAGATCTCACATTCCTTGAGGAATGGCGTGAAATGATGAGGGGGCTTGTGCAACGTACATGGCCAGGCTTCGAGCAGACTCAGGCACTCCTGGATACGCTCCCTTCTATCTATCGTCCAATGATCTGGCTGTTTGCGGCAGGAGGCTCGCAGGTGCTCAGGCGCATCGAACAAATTAACTATGAGACCGTCCTGTTCCGTCCTCGGCTTGGGAAGCTGGCAAAGATTGGTCTCGTCCTGTCAGCACGACGCGCTGCGAAGAGGCCGGTGGTATGAACACTGTTGGGAACATGTCATGCGATCCGGTCGCTTTGGATCATTGTCGGGAAGTGACCCGACGTGAAGCGAAAAACTTCTACTACGGACTTCGTCTTCTGCCAGAGCCGCAACGTTCCGCGTTGTACTGCATCTATGCCTGGATGCGACAGGCAGACGACTTGGCGGATGATGAGCCTGGCCGGTCCCATCCGGAACTGGCCGCCCAATCACTGGAAGCTTTTCGCGAAGATACTCGCCGCAGCATTGCAGGCACTTTGGAATCCAATGAGCCTATGTGGCAAGCCTTCCAAGCGACCGTCAGGCATTTTGAACTCGAGGCCGCTCCATTCGAAGCGATGGTCGATGGGCAAATCGCTGATCTCGATTTCAAACAACCCGACACGATGGAGGATCTGTTGACGTATTGCAAGCAGGTCGCTTCCAGCGTCGGGCAAGTATGCATTTCGATCTGGGGATACGACGATCCTGCGGCCCTCCGATTGGCGGATGAACGCGGCATAGCCTTCCAACTGACCAATGTGCTCCGCGATATACGAGAAGACCATGTGAATGGCCGAGTCTACCTGCCAGTGTCGCTACTGGAATCATGCCAACTGGACATGCAGACCTTGCTTGATTGGGACCATCCAACCCAATGTGAAACGCTCATTCGTCAGTTGGTCGAACAAGGGGCAGGCTACTATCGATCGTCTTCGCCCCTGGATTCCAAGATCACCAAGTCCTGTCGTCCTACGCTTCGAGCAATGACCAGGATTTACCATGGTTTGTTGAGGCGCATTGACCGAAATCCACGTTCCGTGGTGGGACCTCGCCGAGTGCGATTGGGCGGACTTCGAAAGATGTCCATCGCGATCACGGCCCGAGTGCAGGCCGGAGTGTCATGACCCGCCGCGTGGTTGTGATCGGAGGCGGCCTGGCCGGTATTGCCGCTGCCGTTCGAATTGCTGATTCTGGCGACCAGCCCATTGTCTTGGAGACGCGACGCAAGCTCGGTGGTCGCGCGACGAGCTTTCCAGATCAACGCAGTGGCCAATCACTTGATAACTGCCAACATGTGCTGATGGGTTGTTGTACAGCCCTCCTCGATCTCTACCAACGCCTGGGGGTCAGTGACAGCATCGAGTGGCACGAAAGCCTGTATTGGTTCCGTGACGATGGAGGGCACGATACCCTCAAGCCTGGGCGACTCCCTGCACCATTGCATACGGCCGCAGGTTTTCGACGCATGCGGCTCCTGGATAACACCGCCAAGCGTGATATCCGTCGAGCGATGTGGCGATTGCTTCGAGGTGGTGATGGACTACGTGCTCACTGGAGCGGGCGAACGTTCGGTGACTTCCTCGAGGACACGAGGCAGTCTCCCGAAACGATCCGGCTCTTCTGGGACACGATTATCGTGAGCGCGTGCAATCTGCCCAGTCATGAAGTTGCTGCCGAACATGGCATGCAGGTCTTCCAGGAAGCCTTTCTACCCAGTCGCTGGGCAGGCACCATGGGCTTGCCGACGGTGCCGCTGGCAGCCCTGTATGACCCAGCGGAGTCAATTATCCAGGAGGCGGGCGGAGAGTTACGACTCGGTTGTTCCGTCCGTGAAATCTGCGTGGAGAACCGCCGCGCAGTCGGCGTGATGACTGCTGATGACATGGTTCGTGGCGATGCCATCATGTCTACCGTTCCACCTGATCGCCTGGCCAAGCTCTTGCCTGAGGAGGTTCGGTCAACAGACCGCCGCCTCGCGGCATTGGACAAGTTCGAATTCAGTCCCATCCTGGGAGTCCACCTGCATTTTTCTCATGCGGTCATGGATCTTCCACATCTGATCCTTGCTGGACGCAGTGTTCACTGGATCTTCAACAAGGGCCTGGATGGCGAAGGCCGGCAACACCTGCACGTTGTCATCAGTGCGGCCGATGACTGGATGGGACTTGATGAGGACGCCATCGTCGAACGTGTCCTGGATGTCATTCGCCCAGCGGTTCCTCGAATTGCTGAACATGCACCGCTCACGGTTCGGGCCGTCAAGGAGAAACGTGCCACCTTCCGAGCCACACCCGATATCGAGCCGCTTCGGCCACTGGCGGCACCAGGAACGGTTGGCTTACAGGGCGGTGATATCGAGTCGCTCTACCTGGCCGGTGATTGGTGTGCCACGGGCTGGCCAGCCACCATGGAGGGGGCTGTTCGGAGCGGGTACCGAGCTGCTGCAGCATTCAGTCAAACAGATCCTGGCATCGAGGAAGTCCCGGCAGGGCGTCTGGCCAGTTGGCTTGGCCTCGGGCGTTAACGAACTGGTACGTCCACTTGCTCGGTGACATCTACTCGAGTTCCATCACTGAGGTTGGCCTCAAGGAAGGCCCAGGTGTCGGCTACTTCATCGATGCGCATTGAGGTTGGCTTGCCAGCACCATGGCCTGCGGATCGCTCCACGCGGATAATGACGGGGGCGTCGCCTTCATGGGCATGCTGAAGTGCGGCTGCATATTTGAATGACTGGGCGGGAACAACACGGTCATCCGTATCGCCTGTCGTGACCATCGTCGGTGGGTAGGCGGTTCCCTCTTCAAGCCTGTGGTAGGGCGAGTAGGCCCAGATTGCAGGAAACTCATCGGCATCCTTGGGGTCACCATATTCACGTGTCCAAGCGTGGCCAATCGTGAATTCAGGGAATCGAACCATGTCCATAACGCCCACCGAAGGAATACACGCACCATAGAGATCCGGACGCTGCGTCATGCACGCTCCGACCAGCAACCCTCCATTGCTGTGCCCTTGGATGCCCAGGTTGTCGGGACTGGTGTAGCCGTTTTCGATGAGCCATTCACCGGCTGCGATGAAGTCATCAAACACATTTTGCTTGTTGGCCATCATGCCGCCCTGATGCCACTCTTCTCCATACTCACCACCGCCGCGGATATTGGCCAAGGCGTAGATATTGCCCCGCTCCATCCAGGCGACGCGCGATGGCGAGAAGTAGGGAGTCAATGCGATGTTGAACCCGCCGTAGCCATACAGCAGGGTCGGAGTCTTGCCATCTCGTACCAAGCCTTTCTTGTACGACAGGAACATCGGCACCATCGTGCCATCATTTCCTTGGTACCAGACTTGGCGAACCACGTAATCATCCGGGTTAAAATCAACCTCTGCTTGCCGCAGCATCGTAGTCTCACCAGTTGCCAGATCAACACGATAGGTGCTTGGTGGAGTTGTGAAACTTGAGAAGGAATAGAACGTCTCCATGTCATCATGTTGACCACCGAAGCCTCCCGCGGTTCCGATGCCGGGTAGTGAAATCTCTTCCAGGCGGGCGCCATCCATTCCATGGCGATACACGCGACTTGTGGCATCGGCCAAGTAGTTGGCAATGAAACCATTTCCGACATGCGAGACGCCGCGAAGTGTCGCCTCATCCTGGGGGATCACTTCATGGATGTCCTCAGGCGAATCCAGGTCAATGGCGACCAACCGGCTACGCGGCGCTTCGCGATCTGTCATGAAGTAGAGGGTGCTGCCCTCGTTGCCGACGAAGGTCCAGGCGTTCTCAAAGTGGGGAATGAGGGGTTGAAGTGTCCACGTATCTTTCGTGAGATCGGCTACCGAGACTCGACTGGGCTCACCGCCTCGCCAAATGTTGACTACCAGGTACCGGCCATCTTCGGTCACGCTCGGTGAGAAACCCCAATCAGGATGTGATGGCTCACGGTATACCAGGACATCCTTCGATTGATCGGTTCCGGGCACGTGGTACCACAGTTGCTGATCCTGATTGGCTTCAACCAATCCTGCTCCATCCTCGGGAGCGTCGTAGCGTGAATAGAAGAAGCCACTGCCGTCGGGTCGCCAGGCAGCGCCGGAGAACTTGCTCCACTCAATGGACTCCGAAAGATCTTGGTCCGACTTCAGGTCCCGTATCTTCCATGTCTTCCAATCTGAGCCGCCATCGGAGACGCCGTATGCCATGTAACGGCCATCCTCACTGAACCCCAATCCACTCAGGGCGACCGTGCCATCCTCCGACCAACTATTCGGATCAAGGACAACCACGGGCTCCTGGTCCAATGAGTCCATGCCATAGAGGACGTATTGGTTCTGGAGGCCATCATTGGCATAAAAGTAGTACTGGCCACCAGCCTTGAAAGGCGCATCAATCTTCTCGTAGTCCCAGAGTGCCTCAACTCGTTCACGGATCTCCGTACGCTGAGGCAACGTGTTGAGGTATCCAAAGGTCACCTCGTTCTGCGCATCCAGCCAGTCAGATACTTCCTGGCTTTCCCGAACGTCCTGCTCAAGCCATCGGTACGGATCAGGCACTTGGGTGCCGTGGTAGTCGTCTACCACCGTGCCTCTTGGCGAATCCGGATAGACCAAGGCTTCCGGCGTCTGGAAA
>JAYZAT010000123.1:0-8361 GCA_036339555.1 Planctomycetota bacterium | reverse complement strand
CCTGGATCACATGAAGAAGGAGATGGGTCGGGAACGAACCATCACCCAGAAGGATTACGACAAGGCCGTCGCTGAGATGACCGAGATGGTCAAGAACGGCGAGATCACCCGCGAGCAGATGCAGCAACGCCTCGATCGCATGAAGAAGATGATGGCCAAGACCAAGACCTTCACACAGAGGGAATATGACGAGGCCGTCGCCAAGATGACTGAGATGGTCAAGAACGGCGAGATCACCCGCGAGCAGATGAAGCAACGCCTTGATCGCATGAAGAAGAGTATGGCCAACGACAAAGCCATCACCCGTGAGGACATTGCAAAAGCCAAGGCTGAGATGCAGAAAATGGTCGACGCCGGCAAGATCACCCAAGAACAGATGCGACAGCGTCTTGGTGAAATGCGTCGAATGATGAAAACTCAGGCTGGCCAGTTAGATGCCCGAGCTGAATATAAAAGGATGGAAAGCCGCCTTCAGATGGCCGTCGACGCTGGCAAGATGACCCAGGAAGAAGCCAATCAGAAGTTGCAGGCGTTCGGACGTGAACTTCGCATGAAGATGGCCGACCAATCCAAGGGTGACGGCAACGAGATGTCAGATGAATGCCGCGAACTTGGCGCACAGCTTCGCCAAGCTGTTGCAGATGGTGAGATCACTTCCGAAGAGGCCAAGGCCGCCTGGGAACTTGTGTGCGGCAAGAACGACCGCTGATTGAGCTCTGAATATGTCTTGATTCAGTGAATCCCACACCCCTGCCTTTGGCGGGGGTGTTTTTTATGAATACATCCAAATCATTTCATATGAACTCAAGGCTCATACCGCAGAATTGTGTTTGTACGCTCGACCTCATTTGCTACCGTAAAGACTGCGACGATCAGGCTGACAGCCAGCTCTTCAAGGGGGAGAGAGACCCATGACATGCCGAAAGATCCAGAATGCTGCTGTCCCCACGCTCGGACTTGGCAGTCTTCTCGGCGCGACCAGCCTGGTGCTGGCCGTTCACGCACAATCATCCCTTCTCGCTGCGATACCCGATCCATGTGACCTCACCGAAGACGGTTGGCTGATGCCAATGGATCTTGATGAAGGCGCGAGTAATGAGGAGTGGCTCCGCTTCGGATGGGAAAGTTTCATTGCCATGAACTGGCCCCATCAGCCCGGCGGACAGGGCGGTGAACCCAATAAGAATCTAAGCATCTGTGATTCAATCGCTCCTGATTTCGATACCGCCTGGTACACCTACAACCAGAAAATGCAGTTGTTTCAAACGAACGCAACGGCACCAGGTCAATGGAGCAACCCAACCCTCCCTGTTCCCACCCATGAATATGACGGTGATGAGTACAGAATCTTCGGGATGCCAGCCAAGGCCTCATCCTTTATCGATGAACTCTTGGCGGGCGCACCGATTGATCTTTTTGACGAAGCTGGCTCGAACGCTCCCTTGTTCGACCAGAATGGAAAGATCGTGCTTTTCGAAATCTATGTCAATGAATCCTTCTGGACCTACATCCAACAGTTCCAGTACTACGACCGACTCATTCAGAAGAATGCGGTTGCCGATGATGCCTTCGTTGGATTTCCAATGACCGGTCAAGCCAGTGATCCTGGCATGAATGGAGTCGAAATCCCCGACTACGCTCAACAAGGCGCCATGTCTGTCAAGGTGTCCTGGAAACAACTCACCGACGAAGAAGTGGAAAGCGACCGCTTCTACACACGTGAGGTCTACTACCGAAACAGCAATGGCATTTCGATTTGCAGCGACGGCGGTGAACCAGTCACCATCGGCCTGATCGGCATGCACATTCTTCGGCTGACTCCCAATACTGGAAGCACCTGGTTCTGGTCCACGTTCGAGCACGTCGACAATGTCACTGTTGGACATGGCGCCAACGCGCCTGCGACGCCTTCCTTGAATCCTGGACTCGGATCAGATTGCCCACCCCCCTATGCGGGCGGTTATACCTGCGTTGACAGTTGTACAAATACCAATGGATCTTCAGTCGGCTGTGCTCCTGAGGAAGTCACGGAGACCAGCTACCCGGATGGCGTCTGTGAGCCCTTGATGGACAACATCCCGAACGTGTCACGAGTGGTCCCAATTTCAACTGAAATCGAAGCCGTGAATGCCGAGTACCAAGCGGTTCTGGCTGGCACACCCTGGGCGTTCTACAAGCAGATCAATACCCTTCAACCTGCCAGTCTTGAAGACGCACCAATCTGCTCAGATGGGAATGCAGCTCACGTTCCCAATGGCAACCCTGCAGACGATTACGGGCTCAGCAATCTCATGAACACGTGTGATCTGACCAACACGTCAATGGAAACTTACACACAGGCCGACACCAGTTGCATCAGTTGTCATGCCTATGCAACTCCGGTGCTCGCCGATGATCAAAAGTACAACGGACTTCCGATCAACACGGAATACCAGGTGTTCACCTTCCTCATGTCGGACGCAAAGAACAATTGCCCCAGCGATATCAATCTCTCAGGCTATGTGAATATCCATGACATCCTGTACGTCCTGGACAACTGGGGCTATTGCGAAGGGTATTGCATTGCAGATGTCGATCAGGACGGCCATTACATCGATGTCAATGACCTTTTACTGGTATTGAGAGATTGGGGCGCCTGCGAATAAACCTGTCGCCAGCATGGCGGATAAGACGCCAGAGCAGTGGTTTTTCAAACAGGACTTGTGCAAGATGCTGCCAGCCGTACCATGAAGGCAGCATGAATGGCCACGCCAACATCATGACTGGCTTGTTCGCGACCGCCCTGCTGGCATCCGCTGCGATTGCAGATCTGCCGCAACGGTGGACGCTGCAAGTTCTCTCGCACCCGGATGCGCAGAGCCTCGTGATCCAGGATCTCAATGATCAGGGTGACGCTTCAGGCTTTGCCTTCCTTGGATTTGGCCAACCCAACTCCCATAAGCCCTTTCTCTGGATCGATGGTCAACCCAACATCCTCCCCACGACAGCCTACTGGTCCGATGGATACCTGCTTAATGAATCCGGTCTTGCGGTTGGAGTCGATCATGACAACGGGGACATCTTCCAATACACCCACGACAGCATCGAGCCCCTGGGGGATCTGGGTGATCTTTTCGGAGCGTCGATGTACATCGAAGGAATGAATGACACCGACGAGTTCTGTGGCTATCGCCCCCTCGGATCAAGTCGATTCGAAGCCTTTAGCTGGAACGCCACCGAAGGTCTGGTGAAGATCGCGCCTGATAGCGAGTCGTCTCGGGCCCTGGACATCAACAGCCAGGGGCACGTGGTGGGCTCGTTAAACGTATCACCGCCACTTGAAGCCTATGTTTACATGAATGGGCAACTCGAACTGCTGGGTGAAGGTCTGCCAGGTTCTGTCCAAGCCGTTGCGATCGATGATGACAATCGCGTTGTGTTACGAGAATCGATTCCGACGGATGGCTCGACTCGTTTTCATATCGTGGATGCCATCACTGGAGATGAACTCTACCCAGGCCCAGATGTCCCCCCCCATGGTTACACCTTCGAAATACAAACCAATGAACAAACCCACCTCTTTCTCACATGGATCGAAGGTGATAATGGAGACTTCGAAGGGCATACCGGTATCTGGACAGCCGAAGATGGCTTGGTGAAACTGGTTCTCCCGGAAGATTCCATCCAGGTCCTCCCAACATCGATCAACGAGCATGATCAGGTCCTGGGCATGACCTTTACGGAGATCTATGACATGACGCTCTTCGTCGCCAGCGTGGACGAAGGCATCCGACCGATTCGTGATCGAATCATCGGCCTGGAGCCAGATACCTTCCTCTGGCCCCTTGATCTCAACAACTCTTGCCAAATTGCCGTTCGACTGAACGGTGACTCTTACGGGATCTGCGGCATCTTGTCGCCTGCTCGACCCGGTGATGCGGATGGCAATGGTTCCGTTGACGTGAACGACGCCCTGACAATCATCGGCGCCTGGGGACCATGGCCCCCCGCCAATGGCTGTGGTCCTGATCTCAATATGGATGGCGAAGTCAACGTCAACGACCTGCTGACCTGCCTGAAGGATTGGGATATCCCCTAAACCATCTCGGGCGATTCAATCGTGCGTCAGCAAGATGACATGCTGGGCATGTGGCCCATGGACACCCAGTACTAACTCCTGCTGGATATCCGCGGTACGACTCGGGCCGGTCGCAAAGGTCACGGTTGGTGGCAACGGTCGATCATCCGCACCCAGGGATGGCAAACGCGACAAGGCCTCGCTGATGGTCCCGACCAGGTCGCTGGCCCGAAGGATCGCAACATGGGCAAGAGGCAACAACGCTACCAGCCGAGTGCGTTCCCGACCCAGGTCCGCATCCCCACTGGGCATTACGATGGTTCCATGTTCTGCAATGCCCAAGGGGGCCGTGGTCACCCCGACAGCACAATCCAGAAGAACTTCACGGGGCGAAGAATCTGTGGCCACCTCGGTTGAACCCAGGGCCTGCTCGACAAGTTGCACCACCCGTGGCTCACTTGATCTCGCCAATGTGCCACCGGAACCCTCGGCCACGATCGTTCGCAGGACCTCGGCTGCCTCGTCATGGGTCTGCACGCAATGACAACAACCAGCCACCGATTCCAACTGCTGGGCAAACTCCCGGATCATGTCATCACGACTACTCCTGACCAGCGTCCGAACAGGCAACGCCTCCGTTGGCTTGGTCGAGACACCACTGGCATCGATATGCCCCCGGATGCAATTCAGAATGTCATCGCGGGTGGTCATGATGATGCCCCCCCACCAGGTGTTCCGCTTTGTTTACGACGAGCCATCTGGGCCCGGAAACTGCGGCGCGGAGGTGTGGGTAGTACACGCCCCTTCGTCCAGCCACGCAGTGGACCACTGCAACGGCCAATGAAGGGTAGACGAGTGGCCATCCAGGCCATGACTCGAGCCACACGACCCGCCATTCGGTAGCGGCGCGGCGATCGCATCGCCCAGGACCACATCTTGAATCCACCCACCTGCCGACGAATCTTCTGATGGGTCACTGCATCGCGAACGCGGGGACCATCGGCAACCGACTTGGCCCGCAGGTGTAACAAGACCTCAGGGATATCAATTTTGACCGGACACACATCTCGACAGGCACCACACAAGCTAGAAGCAAAAGGAAGCTGTGAAGCCTGATGCAGACCAGCGAGTTGTGGTGTCAGGATGGAACCAATGGGACCCGGGTAGACCGAACCGTAGGCATGGCCGCCAATCTGCCGGTACACCGGACAGGTATTGAGACAAGCTCCACAGCGAATGCAACCCAATGTTTGGGAAGTCACTTCTTCTGCCAGAAGAGAGGATCTTCCGTTGTCGAGCAACACGACGTGTACCTCGTCGGGTCCATCGTCATCGGAAGTTCGGCGTGGACCCGTCACGAGGGTCTGGTAGCTGGTCAATCTCTGGCCAGTACCGCTGCGACCAATCACCCGAAGAAAGACATCCAGATCCGAGAGACGCGGCAACACCTTCTCAATACCAACCAGAGCAATGTGCATCCGGGGCAAGCTGGTGGTCATGCGAATGTTGCCCTCGTTCTCGAGGATCAAGAAGGATCCGGTTTCAGCGACCAGAAAGTTCGCTCCGGAAATTCCAATATCAGCATCCGCAAACGCCTGTCGCAATTCCAAACGCGCGACCTCGGTCAATCCCTCAGCATCCTCGGGCATGGGTCGACCCAGGACGCGTGCAAACAGTTCACGGACATCTTCTCGGCTGCGGTGAAGGGCCGGCGCGACGATATGTGAGGGTGTCTCACCAGCAATCTGGACGATCCATTCACCCAGGTCGGTTTCCACCGGCCGGACACCCGATTCTTCCAACGCCTGATTGAGACCGATCTCTTCGCTGACCATCGACTTGCTCTTGACGGCAAGCTTCGCACCTTGCGCTTCAGCGAGACCCGTGATGATTGAACAGGCTTCCGCCGGTGTGCTCGCCCAATGGACGTGCGTACCACTCGCTTGGGCCTGCTGCTCGAAGACCTGGAGGTACTGATCGAGATTCGAGAGTACATCTGTCTTGATCGAACTGGCCCGATCACGCAGGTCCTGCCAATCGTCGACCGCAGCGACCGTGTTATCACGGCGGTTGCTGACGAGCTTTGTCCCGAAGGCCAGTGCCCCACGGAGTTCCACATTGGTCAGGGCCGAGGGATACAACTCGGAGAAATCGGTAGCCTTCAAGTGATGGATCGAACCACGCTCACTCACGGGTCGGACTCCCGAGAGGCCAGGATTTCGGCCAAGTGCAATCCTTTTATAGAAGAACCTCGCTCACGAAGCCGACCTTCCAGCTGCATCAGACAACTGGCATCACCGGAGACCACTGCCTCTACCCCAAGCGTTTCGAGTTCGTCCAGCTTTTCATCGGCCATCGCCAACGAGATGCCAGGCATCGAAACGGAGAATGTGCCTCCGAAACCACAACATCGATCACAGGTTTTCGCCTCAACCAGTTCCAGGCCACGAACCTTGGATAGGAGTTGTCGGGGCTGATCTCGGATGCCAAGATCTCGCAACCCGTGACAGGCATCATGCCAGGTGACGCGGCCCGACCAGGCAGCCTCCAGATCTGTGCAGCCCAGGACATCGACCAGAAAGGCACCCAGTTCATACACGCGGGCAGCAACTCGCTGGGCCATTTGAGCCTCGGCCCCTCCCAAGAGTTGGACCGCGTGATGGAGCATGGCTGCGCAAGAACCCGAGGGACACACGATCGCTTCACATCCCTGCTGTTCCAACTGTTCATCCAGGAGCTTGACGGCTCTGGAACAGACCGAGCGAGCCTCGCTCTTGAACCCGGAATTGAATGCCGGCTGGCCACAGCAGGTTTGTCGTTGGTCGAAGACGACCTCGCAACCACATCGTTCTAATACTTCCACCGCAGCAAGCCCCGCCGAAGGACGAAACTGGTCAATGAGGCAACTGGCGAAGAAGGCAATCTTCATGATGGCGTACCGTCATCTCCTGTCGGCACACTCTAACCATTCGAAGAACCAGCCGGAAACGGATCCTGGTGAACCAAGGTACGCAGGATGGCATTGACCTTGCCCACTTCCTCATCGGCCCGTCGACTTTGCTGGGTCATACCCAGGTAGCCGTGGATGAGATCGGGGGCCACCCTGATCGTGGTGGGAACGTCGGCAGCCTGGAGCCGATGGGCATACTCCAGGCCTTCATCGTAGAGCGGGTCATGAGATGACAAGGTGACCAAGGCTGGAGGCAGTTGCGACAAGGATTTGGCCTTGATTGGACACGCCCGCCAATCCTCTCTTTGAGCAAGATCCGGGCAATAGTGATCCCAGAACCAGATCATGGCCGCACGCTCCAAGGCCTTTTCAACTTGCTCATGCATACTCGGGCGGCCCATATCGGCATCGGTCACGGGGTAGGCCAGGTATTGGCACGAGAGACTGGGGCCATCAGAATCTCGTAACGCGATGGCACAGGCAGCCGCGAGGTTGCCACCGGAACTGTCGCCTCCCAGAGCCAGGGGGTCACCGGCGACACCACCGAGCTGAGACGCATGTTCAGCGGTCCATCGGATCGCGGCCAGGCAATCTTCATATCCGACCGGGAAAGGAAACTCCGGCGCCAAGCGGTACTCGACCGACACGACGATGCAATGACAGTCCACAACCACCCGCCGAACGACACTATCCGCCGACTCCAGGTCCCCCAGAACCCAACCGCCACCATGCAGGTACACCATGATCGGCAAGGGCGTACTTGGATCTGGATCGTAAACCCGGACCCTGATCGTGCCACCATCGACTTGAATTCTGTGATTGGTGATTGATTCAACAGATATTGGAGTTGGCTCGGGGACAAACAACTCCTGCGACCAGGCCCGGGCTTCTTGCGGTGTTAAATCCTCGATCCTCGGCTGACCCTCTGCACACATGGCGTCAATGACGGCCTGGGTCTCAGGATCCAGTGGTGCGATCTTGGGGATTTGGGAATTCATAGGCATCACTATCGCAGATCTTGAATTCACAAGCACGCAGAACAATGGAATCACCTGGATGAGATACAGAGAAGCCCCAGCAACGTTATCGGAGACTCATGGTCTTCGATGCGTATCTATCAATCCAATCAAAAGGGACACACTGGATTCTCAAGATGATCTGATTGAGAGGTCTCCATCGATGTCCATTCAAAGGATCATCAATACTGTTCGCCATGCTGTCATTCAGATTATGCAGGCCGCATCGCTTGGTACAACAGCATGATCATTCCCAGGACATCAACTAAGAAAGAAAGCATGTTGCAATCGGAATGGTGTGGTATTGAACGTATGCTCACGAACATGCTTATTCCACG
>JAYZAT010000122.1:0-10881 GCA_036339555.1 Planctomycetota bacterium | reverse complement strand
CTTCCGGAATATCAGGATTCGCCGGCTGGGGGAAGGTGGTGGGGGGGGGACGCAGTGATGGAAGGGAGCCGTTTCTTTCGGAAGAGAGGCAACCATGACTCCAGCCAGACTATGGCAGAGTCCAGGTTGGCCGAGGTCATTTACCGCTGTCTGCTGGATGCGATGATCGTAATGGATCAGCATGGTGACATCCGGGAATTCAACCCCCAAGCAGAGCGTCTTTTCGGATATTCCCGAGACGAAGTCATTGGTCGTGATCTGGCCGATGTGATCATTCCCGAGGAGATGCGTGAAGCCCATCACAATGGACTAAAGAACTACCTGGCTACTGGAGAGGGGCCGGTCATCAACAACCGGATTGAGATTGAGGCCCTTCGAAAGGACGGAAGTCGTGTGGACATCGAGTTGGCGATTTCAGCCGACAAGATCGCTGATCAATCAATCTTCGTGGCGACGCTTCGTGATCTATCCGAAGAGAAGAAGAAGCAGAAAGAACTGGCCCAGGTTCGTGGTTACCTCGATAACGTCATGGAATATGGACCAACGATCTTTTACGTGATCCGATGCCCTGAACCTCAAGTTGAGCAAATTGCATGGATCAGTCCCAATATCCGTTCGATTCTGAACTTTGATCCCGAGACCATTATCTCAGGCGAGGTCGTTTGGGAGCAACGCATTCATCCCGCTGATTTGCCCCAGGCAGTTGATCATTGGGCAGCGGCTTGGACCAAGGGGTCCAGCCAGTTGGAATACCGGGTTCATGACATGTCGGATCGTGTCCGCTGGATCCGAGAAGCGTGTCGTGTGGTCAATTCAGATGCAGGCTTCCATGAGATCATTGGAAGTATCGTGGATATTACCGAGAGTCGGCACAGCGAACGACGGGAACGCAATCTCCGCCGGGAACTCGATCATCGTGTGAAGAACAATCTCCAAGTCATCCTTGGGGAATGCGATAAGGCTATCACGGCTAAAGAGATCGACCCGGCTCGAATTAGGGGGTTGGCTTCACGAATCAAATCCATGGCCATCGTCCATCAGGCCATGGCCGATCGATCCTGGTCCTTTATTAGCTTGAGAGAGTTGTTTAAGAACAGCCAAGACGCGTTGATTCCCGAGAATCGAGTCCAGGCAATCCAATACAAAGGGCCTGATCTACAGCTTGCAGTCGATGCTGGGATGACCTTGGGTGCAGTGATCAATGAGTTGATCCAGAACGCAACCAAGCATGGTGGGCTTTCTGTAGAAGGGGGCCGTGTCAATGTAGACTGGGGTATTCACGGGGTAGGGACCGATGCCAAGGTCCATCTTCGATGGCAGGAAACGACTCCTGGGGTCACTGTCAGTAAGCCAGAGAAGAAACGATTTGGATTACAGTTGATCGAGTCAATGATTCCATATGAATTGAATGGTGATGTGAATCTTGAGTTCAGGCCGGAGGGTCTGGCGTTTGAGACGAGTATTCCACTCGAAAATTGCCATGTGGATATCGGTCGCGTGCGGGGTAGTTTCAATCAGTCGGAAGCAGACTCATGACCGACCCCCTCCGAATCCTCATCGTTGAAGATGCCTTCTTGATTGGCATGGATCTCAAGATGTCTCTTGAGCTCATGGGTTACAAGGTTCTTGGTCCTGTGCCGAGTCCATCGAGAGCGATGGCCTTGTTGCAAAGTGATTCATGCGATGGTGCTATTCTTGATGTGAGCCTTGGGAGCGAGACATCTGAACCTATCGCGGATTACTTGGTTAAACATAATGTGCCTTTCTTTTTCCTGACGGGTTACAGCAGCAGCACAATTATCGATCCAGAGTTGAAGGAAAAGCCTCTTTATCACAAGCCGATGAACCGAGAAAGCCTGGCCGATGCTGTCCGAACACATATTGATCGGGGTCGGGCGGCCTGATGTCGACTGGATCTGAGGATCACGATCAACCAGTGGGGGCATCCCATACCCCGTGGGAGGCCATGGGTGGACAAGAGGCTGTTCGCAGCCTGGCCGATACCTTCTATGACACGATGGATCGTAATCCTGACTATGCAGGTATTCGCAAACTCCATCAATCGGACCTGAGTTCTGCCAGGGAGAAGTTCTTCGAGTTTCTGAGTGGTTGGCTCGGTGGCCCCCAGTTGTATGTCGAAAAACATGGTCACCCGAGGCTTCGCATGCGGCATGCCCCATTTCCTATTGGTGAGTCAGAACGGGATCAGTGGCTGGCCTGCATGGCAGAAGCCATGAATACATGCTCGATCGAAGGTGCCCTGAGGGAGTTCCTGGATGCGAGATTTGCCCATGTTGCAGACTTCATGCGCAACAAGGATTGAATGGCGTCTCAGTTCATGTTTCTGCAGGTACGGGAAGCCCCAGCCGAGCTGCCTGTTCGATACCCCAGGATTCCACGGCAGCCAGGATCTTCTTGTCATCCTTTGTTCGGCCTGGTTCGCGTTCCAGGGACCGAACATGATCTAGCCAGGCTGGCCAAGCCTGGTCATGATCTTTCGGAGGATTGGCGATGCGTTCCCGGCAGCGTTCGTCCCATGCCTTTCGTTCACTGGAATCAAGTGTTCCCGGGGCTTCACGTGCCCTGTAATGAAGCATGAGCGCCTGAAGTCTTGGGTCCTGGAACTGATCGCCCAGTTCTGCCAATGCGGAATCGCGTGTTCGTGAGACACGATTTCGGAGCCGGATGTCCGCATCTCCGGGGAAATCGACATAGAGCGCATCCTCGGCATCGAGTTCGGTTTCCGGTCTTGGTTTCCAAGCCTTCTGGAGGCGTGATTGCAATTGATCCAGCACGCGTGCATTCGCGGTCAGTTTCGCATCATGGGCTCTCCATGTTGCCTCATCGAGTTGAATGCGATCCTGGTCTGCGGACTTCAGGACACCCAAGGGTGCCAGGAATGGAGCCCGGTTGCTCTTCACCTCTTTGATGGCAAAGCGAGTTTCCCCTTCGGAAAGATCTTCCTGCTTCGTGAAGGTGCGATGCATGATGGCATCCACGTCCGCCTCAAGCAGTTCTCCCGGATCATGTCGCAGATCCCAACAGAGAAAGGACCGCTTGTTTCGTGGATGTTCTGCCAGGACGCGGATAGGGGAGGTGCAGCCAAGTTCCGCTGGTATACGTGCACTGACATGCACGAGCGGTTCCGAGCTTCGCAGTTCTTTTTCGGCCTTCTTTGTATCGGTGAGCGATTGGGCCCAGTTCCAAAGGTCGGGTTGCGACTTTTGGATGAGCTTCCCCAAGGCAATCGTTGCACGAACATCCGAAAGCGCATCGTGGGCATCTTCGTGTTCGATTCCATTCGCAGCGGCCAGGTCTTCGAGTTTGAAGGAGGGCAGGCCGCTGTCATGATCTGGCCAGGTCAAGCCGTCGGGCCGAAGGGCCCGAGCCGCTCGGGCCAGGTCAATCAGATCCCATGCGGTGCAACCATTTCGCCAGGTGTGTTCGTAGGGATCCAGGAAGTTCCGCCAGAACCCAAATCGGCAGACCACGTCATCGAATCGAAGCGAATTCCAGCCCAGGGAAGTCGTCTTGGCTTGGATGAGCCCCTTGTGAATGTCCCCGAAAAAGGAACGCTCTGTAACACCTCGAGCGGCTGCTTGCTGGGGGGTGATACCCGTGACCAGGCAGGCTTCCGGGGCCGGTAGTCGATCCATTGGTGGACGGCACCACAGCACCGTCTCATCTCCTTTGACGATCCGTAGGGATTCATCTGTGCGGATTCCCGCGAACTGAACCGGCCGACAGGTGGTCGGATCGGATCCATCTGTTTCAAAGTCATAGAAGAAGAAGGACTTGGACACCTCTCCAGCCTACCACGTGATGATCCCCTCCTGGATTCTGTGAGCTTCGCTGTGGATCGTTGGTGCCCAATGTCATCGTCGGGGATTGGTCTCGTGGGGTTGTGAATGAACGAGCTACGAATCCGTTACTCTTTCCCACCATGAAAATCGTCAACATCATTCTTGTTGTCCTGTGTTGGAGTGCTTGGTCGATTGCAGCGGACACACTGTTGCTCAAAAATGGTGATCAACTCAGTGGCCAGGTCACCTTGGAAGCCGATGGGCAAGTGTCATTGACGCACGATGTGTTGGGCACGTTACAGATTGACTCAGATGCCATCCAGGGTGGCACCGTATCTGTGCAACTGGCCGATGGTGACACCCTGACGGGTACGCTCATGGGTTACGTGGGAGGCAGTTGGCATCTCAAGCCCAAGGATGGGGACATGGTTGAGTTGGTGGTGAATGATTCGGGCGGACTCGTGCGGGTCCCGGAACCCGTTGAGCCCGAGGCGGACACGCTGGAAGTTCATGATGATGCCGAGACCAAAGCCAAGACCGAGGAGATGAAGAAGGCAGCCAAGGAACGCATCACAGCGGCCAAGAAAGTGATTGCAGATGCTGAGAAGGTTCTGACCAATGCGTGGTCGGGCAAAATCAGTGTTGGGGGATCGCTCTCAATGGGAACTTCGGAAGCCTCCAACCTCTTGCTCAATATCGGTATTGATCGGAAGGTGTCCAACTCAGAAACCAACATCGATGCCTTCTACATTTTGAACACCAGCAGATCGAAAACGACTCAGAACTGGTTCCAGGCCAGTGTGGACCATTACTGGGACATTCCGAATACCGATAGCGAGTGGGCCATATTTGGAGTCTTCGTATTCGACTGGCAGGAAGATGTTTCCTGGGAGCAGCGCATCAACGGAAATATTGGTTTGCAATACCAGTTTGTGAATGCGACCCGAGATCCCGGAACAGACTGGTTCGAGAAGATGAAATTGAGAGCCCGGCTTGGCCCCGGTTTTCGCAAGGAGTTTGCCGGGGAGTACGACGATTGGGTGCCGGAAGTCCTGTTGGGGGGCACCTGGGACATTACGTTCCTGAAGGGTGTGACACTCAGAGGCAACGCCCAGTTCTATCCTGATCTTGAGGACTTCAATCAGTTCCGAATCACGGCCAACACCAACTTCATGGTGGCGCTGGAATCACTGGAAGGTGTCTCGGTTGGCCTGGGTCTCAGGTTCCAGTTCCAATCCGAGGTCCCAGAGGATGACGAAGACTTCCTACTGGTGATCAGCGGCCAAGTCGCCTACGACTTCTGAGTCGCTCCTGTGTTGTTGATGACAGGAATGCCTATTGCCATTGATTGATCACGCCCAGGATGTCGTCGACATTCACCTGGCCATCGGCTGTGACATCCTCGTCGCATAATCGACTTGGATGAGGTGGGCAGATCCCGTAAGAACCCAGGACGGCCAGCATGTCATCGACATTCACCATCTTGTCGCCATTGACATCGCCCGGTGGTCTTGGTTCGAGGAAGGCCGGGGTGGTCCAGGCGGCCCCTCGGGTGATGATCTGCCCGGCGTTGTTCATGTCGATGGGCTGCTCACAGGTGTGCGATCCGGGGCCGACCAGTCGGTTATTTGGGAAGACCCAACCCTCTCCTGGTATTCGAATGACCGATTGCACTTGGTAGAACTCATTCACGTGTGTGCAGAGCACCCAGCCCTCAGGGTTGCCAGCGACAGGGATCACATCCAAGGTCTCCACGCCAACCTCAGGAGGGGCATAGAGATCCACGGTGCCATCTGGTGCAATCTTGAAGGCGAGGATCTGGTTGAGGTCATTCTCCCAGGTACCCAGCACGGTGCCATCTTCAAGAATATGGCTGGCGTTGCTTTCAAGGGCTTCCGGATCGTTGATGAGTCGTTCTGGTTGGGCCTGCGGGCCAACCCATCGGGTGGCGTGGTACACGCCGTTAAACCTCGACTTGCCAACAATGACGCCGGCATTGTTGATGGCATGCGCTCTTCCATCTCCACCGTTTTCCACCTGGAGAGAAGAAATGGTTCCATCCGTCCAGATGTGAGGGTGGTAGCCACCGCCAACCGAATAGCCAACCGCCACCTCGTTGTCATTCACATCCAGTGCATACCCGGAGAATGAAGTCCCAGGGAGCGGCAGAACTTGGGTTCCGTTATGGGGGCTCCACAGGCGTGGTGCGATGTTGGAAGAACCCTCGTTGACGGTTCGATTGAATATCGCGATGCCGTTGTCGTTGATGTCTTGGATGACGAGGTAGCCGACCCAGACAGGTTCAAGTTCAATGATGGTGCCATCCGGATACAGGATGATGGGTTGACTGGCGCAGGAGCCGTTCTGGTCGGGGCAGAACGTGGCATCACCGAGCATCATTCCGAATTGGTTGATCTTGAGGCCAGCAGTTGCGGGCCACTGCCCGGCATCGAGATCACTCATGATCGATCCCGGTTCCCACAGGAAAGCGTGCATACCAATAGAGGTTTGGCTGGAGCCACTTTCGCCGGTGACCTGTCCGGCATCGTTGATGTCCATGGGACTGGTGAACGTGTTCCCGGGATAGTCCAGCTTTGGTAGTTCAAGGGGCTGGAATCTCCAAACCGGACCATCCGCGGCAGCGGGCACGGCCAGGGAGAGCCCAATGATTGCATTCAACAACGTGGGGTATTGAATAGGCATTGCCTCAACCTACACCAAGGATCTGCTTGAGAAAAGAGTTGATTTGAGGGTCTCAATGAGGGGCACTGTGAGGGGGGTCGGAGGTCCTGGTTCCCTCGTAGAGCTCGAATCGCATCAGCCTGCAGTCGATACTTCCAATCTCAAATGGAACACGCTGAGTCGCTTTCAGTCCGATGGTTCCGGCCAGCGCACGGGACGTAAAGACCCAGGCATCCCAGCCTGCGCAAGACTTCTTGAGGTAATCACCCATCCGTCCATAGGTCTCTTTCAGGGTGGCTTCATCACCCAGCCGTTCCCCGTATTCCCCATGCAGGATCAGTGTGCCCTTGGTTTCCGGCATGGGGGTGTCTGCAAAATCACACTCGTGAATTTCAATGAGGTGGTCAACGCCCGCGGTGACCGCATTACGTCGAGTCGCATCGACGGCGGCGGGATCAATGTCGGAGGCAATGATGGGGGCGGGTGTCCGGTCATGGCGTAATTTCTTGGCAGCCAAGCGTTCCTGCCCCCAGGTCTCCTCGTCGTAGGTCAGCAAGTGCTTGAGGCCAAAGTTTGATCGGAGCAGACCTGGAGCGCGGCCGGTGGCCATGAGGGCAGCTTCAATGGCAAGTGTCCCGCTGCCACACATCGGTACCACCAGTGGTCGAGTCCCGTCATAACCGGTTTCCATGAGCACGGCTGCTGCAATGCTCTCTCGCATGGGTGCTTTGCCAGGCATCCGGCGATAGCCACGGTCCGAGAGTTTTCTGCCCGAGAGATCCAACGCCAGGCGGCAGTTCTCATTCTTCCAGAACATGTGGACCACGGTCTGATCACCCTTCGGGCCCGAGTCGGGCCGTCGTCCATGGGTCCGCTGGATTCGATCGACGATGGCATCCTTGAGTTTCACGTTGGCGAACATGGTGTTGCGGATCGTGTCATTCTGGACGGTGGAGACCACCGACAGATAGCCATCCGTCGGAATGACACGCTCCCATGGAAGACCGCTGGCGGCCTCATAGAGATCATCGGCGTTCTTGGGGTAGAGATCCCCGAAGCGTTGGAGGACATGGAAACCTGTTCGAATGCGCAGGACTAATCGCATCGCATCGGCAAGGCGTCCCTTGATTTCAACGCCCGTGTGATCCGCTGACTCGATCTGGTAACCGAGTGCTTCGATTTCAGCTCGCAGCCAGGGTGCAAGCCCTGGAGCACAGGTCACCCGGAGGATGCGGGCGGGTTCGGGGTTCGAGGGCACCTGGGACATCACGGCAGTATCGCTTGTGCCCCTGGGGGGTGTCCATGTAGGTGTCTTGAAGGATGGGCCTGGGGTCAGCGGGCAGGAAGTTTCATGATGTTTATCACTGGCCGAGGACTCTCCCAAGTGATGGGGTAGAATCTGGGGAATCGTATTTGAGGGACTGTTCTGCCAGTCGTTTTCCGGCCTTGAGTCGTATTCAACCGGCAGTCGAAATGGAAGAGGCCCGCGTCGGGCGTCCCGGGAGCAGCAGCACTGGCCCGGCTCGACCGCTGGCGAAGATCGAGGATTGACTCCGTGAAACATGTCTTGCTGATGCTCCTGGCCTTGATGTGTCTGTCGGCCACGCCGCTGTGGGCCCAGCCAGATCCAGGTGACTGGGGATGCGGGACGGTTCTGACGCCAGAGGGTGCCGAGTACGCCAAGCGGCAATTGGCCGAAGGCAACTGGTCGCAGCCACTCCCCGGGGGCCGTGACTTACCCACCGTCTGCATCGGGATCAGTTGTCACATCGTTCGATACAGCGACGGCAGTGGTGGCATTCCGGAAGCCCGCGTTGATATGGCCATTGGTGATCTGAATCTCCACATGGCGCCCGCGGGTCTGTCTTTCTTCCGCGAGGGCAATTTCATCTACATCGACAGCGATGAGTATGCGGAACTTTCCTCGGGTTCCGAACGTGATGAGCTCCGTCAATACGATCCTGTTGAAGGAACCATGAACGTCTGGTTCATACCAGTGCTTGCAGGTCTCTGTGGTGAGTCATCATTCACATTCAGTCAGCACCAGGGCATCATGATGGCCAATGACTGCACGGCAACGGCCAGTGATCGTGCAACTTTCAGCCATGAAGTCGGCCATTATTTCAACCTCTTCCACACGTTCGAGACATTCAGCGGTGTGGAATGCGTTGATGGGAGCAATTGTGAAGATGCGGGTGACCTGATTTGTGATACGGCAGCTGACTTTGGTCGGTATTGCAACAATGGCCAGACGGCTGTTGATGGCCAATGCGAACTCACCTGTACGGATAATGATGCCTGTGGTTCTGGTGACTCGTATGACCCGCCCATTAAGAACTTGATGAGCTACACGACCCAGCGGTGCACAGATCATTTTTCACCGGAGCAATTAGCCCGTTCTCGAGCCGTCGCCTTGGAAGAGCGAGATGATCACATCGTCCCATGTAACGTGAGCGAGCCGGGGGCCTGCTGCTTGAACGGCCAGTGCATCGATGTGGAAGCTGCCGGACTGTGTCTTCCCCTGGGGGGCACCTACATGGGTCCTGGTACGACCTGCGAAGATGAGGATGTCATCTGTGATCTTCCCGGATCACCGGGCGCTTGTTGTTTCAATTCCAACTGCACGAATGTCGCCAGCGTGGTGGAATGCGAGGATATCGGTGGCATCTATGTTGGATACGGCACGAGCTGCGAGCAGATCTCGTGCGAGTTCTTTTCTCCAGGGGCCTGCTGTGATGGTCTGGAATGCACAACGGTCGCCAGTGTCCTGGATTGCGAAGACAAGGGCGGTGTATTTGTCGGACTCAATTCGAATTGCTCTCTGATCTCCTGTGTCCCAGGATCATCAGGTGCCTGCTGTTTGGGCATTGGATGCTACGAGGTTGGGGGTGTCGAGGAATGCACCTTCTTGAGTCCGACTGCAACATTCATGGGTATTGGTACCCAGTGCAGTGACGATCCATGTGACTCCACCATGAGTTGTTGTGTTGGCAGTGAGTGCATCCAGGTGGCGAGCCTCTCGGAATGTTCCGATTTGTTTGGCACCTTCCTGGGCTTTGGAAACATCTGTGATATTGCCACCTGCACCCTGGTGACTTCCCCGGGTGCTTGTTGTCTTGGAACGGAGTGCTTCGACGTATACTACGTGGCAATCTGTTCGGATGCGGGCGGTACCTATCTTGGCTTAGATGTTCCATGCTCAGTGGGTCTCTGTGATGACACGGATGGCGTGTGTTGCTTTAACGAGACTTGTGCTCAGATCGGGGAATCCGTGGGTGTCCGGGATTGCTTGATAACTGCAGATGGATACCTCGGCCCCGGCACCGCGTGCTTACCAGACATTTGTGCAACGCAATCGGGTGCTTGTTGCACGGGGACGCTCTGTGAGGTCGTGGACAATTTCTTCGATTGTGATAGCAACGGAGGTACGTTCCTTGGGCTGGGCACGACCTGCGAAAACGTCATTTGTGAACCTGCTGGATCGCCGGGGGCCTGTTGTTTAACGCTGCCCTTTTATCTCCCGGGTTCATGCGTTGATGTGTTCGCAATCGATCAATGCGAATTGGCGGGGGGCCATTACGCTGGGCTCAACACCAGTTGCGACGATCCGCTCTTTGATTGTCAAGCGTCCTCAGGCGCGTGCTGTCTTGGGGAGGAATGTCTTGATGTTCAAGGCGTTAGTGAGTGTGAGGACTTGGGAGGCGTGTATCTCTACGGGCGAAATTGCCAGTTCATCTCATGTGATTTTGAACTCGATGGGGCCTGCTGTTTCAATGAGGAAACCTGCGAGAATGTCACAAAACCCGTCTCAGAATGCTATCTCCTAGGCGGCACCTTCATGGGCGAGGGAACGAGTTGTGAAGAGGATCCTTCTCCCTGCGCGTTGACTGGTGCGTGTTGTATCGAGGTTGTCTGCACGTTGGAAACTCCAGACGTCTGCCAGTTTTCTGGTGGCCAGTTCTTTGGCATAGGTTCTGAGTGTATTGGTGACCCCTGTACGCAGGATCCCAGCAGTTGCCTTCCCGAATTGACCTTTGGATCCGATAGTTATCCAGGTGGTAAGCGAGGCAGAGCCGTCAGTACGAAAGGGGGTCTCATTCTCATTGGCGCGAGAGGTGAGGATCTTCAGAATGGGACACCTGATGTTGGCCGGGCCTCCCTGTTTGAACAGACCAGCCAAGTACCGGGCATTACGTTGGAACCGCCATCGTCGGGGTTGGGTGAGGGTCGTTATCTGGATCGTTTCGGTTGTTCGGTGAGCGTCGACAGCGTTGGCAGCGACATCATTGCCGTCGTAGGGGCATCTCATCATGATTACTTCCCTGGTGGACCGCCGGTGCGTGATGCCGGGCTCGTCTTGTCCGGGGCGGGGTGCCGTGGTCTGAGTGCTGAGGGG
>JAYZAT010000121.1:0-9420 GCA_036339555.1 Planctomycetota bacterium | reverse complement strand
ATGGTGCTCCGAGCCGACCTTGAAAAGGTTAATGGTGAATACCAGGGCGCCATCTGGCCATTTCGAACCAAGGTCGGGTCGGTCTGTCGAGTTCGATTTGGGCAGGATGGCACCCTCTATGCAGGCCTGACCAATCGTGGGTGGGGCGGCATGGAACCAGCCCATGGATTGCGGCGCATTCGCTGGACTGGCCAGGTGCCATTGGAGATGTCCAGTGTCGACGTGCTTCCCGATGGCTTTGAAATTAAATTTACCAAACCCCTTGCCGATGAGGTATCACCCGAAGAGATCTCGGCCTGGTCGTATCGATACAACTGGTGGTGGGAATACGGGTCCCCGGAACAGGATCGCCAACCACTTCAAGTATCTGCAACGCATTTATCAGAGGACCGTCGCACTCTTCAAGTTTCGCTGCCTGGTTTACAGGCGGGACAGTGTGTTCGAATGGCTTTGCCCAAGGTAAAGAGCCTGGATGGACATGCCTTGCTCCATCCTGAATTCTCGTACACGGTCAACCAACTACCAGGTGATACGAAACCGGCACCGATGATTGCTCGACGCGTCGCTCCACCGTTACAGCGAGGCGCTGGGGGCGAGGCAGGTTGGCTTCGCCTGACGTGGGGAGCGCCCTTGGATCGAGTGCAGGGACGTGGTTGGAGGCTCGGCGCAGCCGAACTTGATGACCAAGGTGATTTCGAAGTGGCGACCGGCCATGACCTGCTCATCAATGACCCCTCATCATCCGGTGATCTCCAGCTTCCCGTGGGGGACATGGATGGGCGCCTTCGTCTCTCGGTCTTTTTACCTCGTGGTGGCGGAGTGGGCATTGGTCTTGCGAGTGGAGCACGCGTCGTGCTTCGTGATCACGGCACAAATCCACCGGCAGCTACGATCCAGGTTCTGGATGCCGATGATGCTGTCTTGGTCGATGATGAGATCCAGTACTGGTTTGGCGCTGGGCAATGGCAAACACTGGAAATTGATCAGCAAGCGCCGAAACACGACGCCTCTGGGCGACAACTGGATCGTGGACGCATCAGTATCTACTTGGAGAATGTTGCTGTCGTCGATGCGATCGAGTTGCCAATGACTAGTGGTGATGAAAGCGCAGATGGACGTCTTCGAATACTGGGTCACATTGGACCTGCTGGTGTCGCGGACATTCGATTCCATCCCACCGCACACGCGCTTCCAAGTGGCGGCGTCAACTTACTCTCGAATGCGGCAGTCGAAAAAGCTCGAAAGGAAGGTGACATCCAGACTCAACAGCAGGATGGTCGCCTGTTCTTGTCGGAGTCTGGCGATTTCAAGTGGTCTTTCATCTTGCCTGGTTCTTACGTTGTTGCCGCTCGAATGCGATTCACAGAACAGACATCTGCCGAACTGGACCTCGGCGATGCCTTGCGCGTTCACCTCGGCCAGGACGAGCCTGGTGATCCAGCGACCGGATCGTTGGCGGGTATTGATGAGGTCACAACGCAGTTGATTCCCGATGGTGCCTGGTTTGACTTCTTGTTGCAGGTAGAGAACCACCAGGGGGTGCGGCATGTCAGCGTTTCAATCAACGGCGTGCAGATCTCGAGTGGTGATATTCCGGTGCCTGGGGAGATTCGACTGGGCATGCTGTCGCCTGCCATCAAACTGGATGCCGGATCTCTGGAGTTGTCCAGCTTTCGGATCATTCCGCGTGAGTAATGGGTACTCGGTCTGATTGATGCTTGGTATCAGCGCCGCAATTCCAGAATCGTATTCACGGGCTGTGGACCGAAGGATTGTTGTGTGCCATCGGGCCAGGTGACGGAAACATCATCGACAGTCTGGGCTGAGCCCAGGCCGACATGGATTCGTGGATCATTGGCTGCGCAGTAACTGCCATCTGTCCGGACTTGTCGGGTCAGAGTGCGATCACCGGTGGTGACATGCACTCGGGCGCCCAAGGCGTCACGACCGTTCTTGTCGAGGACACGGACCTGGGACCAGTTCCCTGCATCGGTCACGACGTTGCGAAGAACATGGGGTTGAGCATCGCGATTGATCACGATGATGTCGAGCCGACCATCGTTGTCGAGATCGCCAAAGGCGGCTCCTCGACTTGTGGAAATTAGAGGCTCGCTGGTACCTCCCCGTGGCATGACTTCTACGAAGCGTGGGCCGGCCTCTCCGCGGAACAGGATGTTGGGCTCGGCATAATGATCATCGGCATGATTGCGTGCGAGGCGTGCAACCCGTCCATTGGCTTCGTATAGATCGAGATAGCCGTCGTTGTCGAAATCGACAAAGCCCAGGCCGAATCGCGTGAAGGTTTTCGGAGTGGCCGCTAATCCCGTTCGAATGGTTGCATCCTGGAACATCCCACGACCATCGTTGAGATAGAGGGAATCTGTCTCACGCCAGAGGTTGCAGACGATGAGATCCTGATCCTGATCCTCGTCGAGATCAGCGACCGAAACACCCATGCCTGCTTTCGCTTTGCCACTCATGTCCATGGCGCAGCCTGCAACCAAAGCTTGATCCTGATAAGTGCCATCGGGTTGCCGAACCCACAAACGATCCGCCATGCCATCATTGGCAACAAACACATCCAGTTGGCCATTACCAGTGAAATCGGCGGCAACCACACCCAGTCCAGTTCCCGGTACAGCTGCGATCCCACTCTCTGATGACATATCGGTGAATTGACCGTTGCCATCATTGCGATAGAAGTGATCAGGGGCCGGAGCCTTGTAGGCTGTAGGTGCACAGTAATCGCGCTGGTTGAGCGTGTTTTTGCATTCGAGTTCACGCTCGGGGGTCCAGTTGACGAGATAGTTGCATACGTAGAGGTCGAGATCGCCATCCTGGTCGGCGTCGAAGAAGGAAGCGCTGGCGCTGTAAGCCTCGGCATCCAATCCAGCTTTCTCACTGACGTCTGTGAATGTGCCAGATCCATCATTGCGGTAGAGCGTGTTTCGGCCAACATTCGTCACGAGAAGATCGATATGTCCATCATTGTTGTAGTCGCCAGTGGCAACACCAATCCCATAGCCACGATCTCCAGTACCGCTGGCCTCCGTGACATCTTGAAATCGACCGTCCCCCATGTTCTCGTAGAGTTGGTTGGGCGGATTGCTTGCGGGGTCAATCAGCGAACCTCCCTGGACGAAATAAACATCCAGGTCTCCATCGCTGTCCATGTCGAATAGGGCAACGCCACCAGCCATGATCTCGGGGATATAGAAATCGTCTTCGTGGCCAGAAACGTGCGTGAAGGTAATACCGCTGGCATTCACCTGATCACTGAACCATGTCTCTGATGCAGTCTTGCCTTGTGCTGTTCCCTTGCTTGTGGACGGTGTGGCATCATCGCCTCCACCACAGGCGGACATCAGCAGAGCGCAGGCCAATAGGCCACTTGAATAGCATGATCGCGTCATCGTTGCTGAAGATCCCTCAGCGCACGGGCTACAACTTCGTCGTTTGGAAACTTCTGTTGGACATACAGCAACGTTTCCTGAGCGGCAGCAACCTGGCCAGCTTTCCATTGAACAAGTCCCAGTTCTCTTCGGAGCGGCCAATCGTGGGGATAGCGTTCGTACTGTGCGGCTAGGATTGCAGCCGCCTTGTCCCATTGCTTACGTTTCATATACACGGTTGCTGCAAGGTGCCCAAAGCCTTCATGTTTATTATCGAGTGCATCAGCTTGTAAGAAGGACTGGGCAGAGTCATCGGGCCGATTCAGATCATCGAGAATCTGCCCCCGAACCGCATAGCTGGCTGCGGAGCTGCTGTTCAGCGCAAGCACGAGATCCACTTGGACCAAGGCGGCATCAAGCGAAGAAGTATCTTGCTTGTCAGCTTGGGCGTGCCAGTGATCGCGGAGGAGCCCGGCCAGCTGGTAGTTGGCCGAGAAGTGTTCCGGGCTGAGTTCAAGGGCTGTTTTCAGTGAGCGATCGGCCTCTTCAAGCCGCTTCAGCATTCGGTATGCCTTGGCCACTTGGACGTGGTACACGGGGTCATCACCTAGTCGATCTTGTAGTTGCTGGAGTTTTGGAAGGGCACCTTGTGGATTGCCTCCATCACACATGGCTTGCAGTCTTAGAAATTCGGCACGTGGTCCTGTGCTCAACAGGGACAGTTCATTGGCGTGTCGATCAAGCCAAATCGGTTCACTGCCGCGTCCCAATTCCAATCGGGCCCGGCCATCAGCTTCGCGACCGGTTTGGATCAAGGCTGTCCCGAGCAGGTAATTGGCATAGGTGTTATTCGGTTGTGCAGTCAGGAGAAGAACCAGAGGCTTGAGCGCCTCATTGGGTTTTCCGGTGTCGATCAGGAACTTGCCATACGCCTGAAGGGTTGCCGGATCCTGGGCATCCATCTGCATGGCCACTTGCATCGATTGTTGGGCATCGACTTGGTTGCCAGCTTCCAATTGCCATTGGGCCAGTCGCCAGAAGGTAGGCCCATAGGCCGGTGCCATGGCACTGGCCCGTTCCATTGACGCCACCGCAGCCTGTCTATCACCTATTTCATCAAGGGCCAAGGCGAGTAGATGAGCAGTTCGATTGGATTCATCACCAGCTTCGATGGCCGCTTGGTAGCAGGCGATGGCATCCTCGAGTTGCTGGTGGGCATCATAGATACGGCCCAGTTCAGCCCAGTTATTGGCATCGGGCAGTTGCCGGACGATGCCCTGTGCTTCATCGAAGGCTGCCAGTGTCTCGGGTTCAAATCGGCTGCGGTCTGCGGGGGCTGGGATATGCGCTTCAGGCGGCAGTGGTGGAGGTGGTCCGCTGTCACAGCCTGAGAGTAGGTGGAGGCAAACTAGGGCTACCGGTAGGAGGGCCGGCTGCCAGGGAGAAGATTGTCGGGTTCCAACTCGTATGGGCATGGCTTACTGAGTGTATCCCGAGCCGATGCGAAGAGGCTTTGTTGCCGGTGATCAGCCTTCGCTGGCGGGATTGAGATGGTGTGGCCCAGGAAGGCCCCAGGGAGGACAATTATGGCCTGTTTTTGGTCTCTTCTCACCTTTGATCACATGGCTTGGGCCATCCCGCGTAGGGGGGGTGCCTGCGGTTGAACTCGTCCGCAGAACACCTGTTTTGGGTCATCAAGATGCCTTGCTGACAGGAATCGGTGTGACCTGCTGATCTTGACTAACCGCCCGCGCAAAGGAGCCCTTGATGAAGATTCGATCCATGGCCGTCTCGGCCATCACGCTATCGTTCGCCTCGATTGTTTGTGCTGATATCTACGTTGTCGACCCCAATGGTGGTGGGGATTACCTCACTGTCGAGCGGGCGGCCCAATGGGCCCCCGAGGGCAGCACCGTCCTGGTGAGTGCCGGTCGATATGAAGGCAACGTCCGTATTGATGGTCGCACATCACTGACCATCCAGGCGATGGAGGGTGCTCAGGTTGTGTTGACGCACCCCCAGAATGGTGACGGGTCTCCGGTCGTCTCGGTCTTCAATAGTGAGGGTGTTACTCTCAGTGGAATGAGCGTTGCAGACGCGCAAGCGGGTGGTATCTGGATCGTTGATTCCAGCGTTACAGTCGAGAACTGTGTTGTTCGTGATTCGACGAGATCAGCTGTTCTCGTTCAAGGTCATTGTGAGCAGGTCTCGCTCCATAACTGTGACATTGGTCCCAATCAAAGTACGGGCGTGGATATTGGCCACAACGCTTCTGGCCAGATTCACATCTCGGGAAGCCGAATTCACGACAACAACAGTCTTGATCAGGGCGGCGGCATCCACGCGGGTGGTGGATTTGATGATTGTGAGTTGCACATTGCGGATACCGAGGTGTCCGGCAATCGGGCCTCACAGGGTGCCGGTCTTCATGTGACTCGTCACGTGAATTTTGTGACGATCAAGAACTGTGAATTTCAAGGGAATCAAGCAACCAATGGTGCTGGCATTTATGTCAACCAGGGTGACTTCCGCCAGGGTGTCAAGATCGACGATACGCAAATCATTAACAACCATGCTGACTCGGTGGGTGGTGGCTTGCTTGTCGAAGCAACCCATGACGGTAGCGTGAAGCTGACGAACTGCCACGTGGCAGAAAACAAAGCGGATTGGTATGGCGCTGGTGCTTGTCTTCGCTGGTGTAATCAGGATCTTCAGTTTGTGGTAAAGAACTCGGAGTTTCTGTCCAATATTTCAAACGAAGGCGGAGGTGGTCTCCACGTGGATTCAGTGGCACCGGCCCATATTCGTGACAGTGTGTTCTGCGGGAATCTTCCTGAACCAATCGAAGGAGATTGGGAAGGTGCCGGCGTCGTTGCTGTGGATACATGTTCGGCTGGCGCTTGTTGCCTGGGTTCCGATTGTGTCCAGATGAGTTGGGCCAAGTGCGAAGAGTCCGGTGGCCGTTGGGGTGGTGTTGGTATTGATTGTGACAAGATCAGCTGCAACGGACCCATCGAGGGTGGTTGCTGCTTTGGAACATGGTGCGCCGTTCTCATGCCTGAAGATTGTGAGTTGCATGATGGCATCTTCCTCGGAAGCAGCACCTTCTGCGTTGATTCACCGACCTATTGCCCGAAGTACAGCAAGGCTGACTTCGATCGAAACAATAAGGTCGACGTCGATGACCTCATGAAGTTCTTTGACTACTGGGGCAAGTGAGTCCATCACATTCGTTGAACTTCTAATGAACCAATTAAGCTATCGTTGCGCAAGGAAACAAAGATGAAGCTTTCGTGTATCACGAGTATTGTGGCCTTACTTGGACTGGGCTCGCTGGCAACCGCCGACATCTTCCGAGTTGACCCTGAGGGACAGGGTGACTACCTCACCATCAATGAAGCCGTCGATGATGTACCTGATGGCAGTACGATTGAAATTTCAGCCGGTACGTATGAAGAAAACATCCTTTTGAATGATCGGGATCTGACTATCCGCGGTACTGGCGTTGTGAATATTCAAGGTTGCTGGGATTGTCACGAAACTCGATTCCGACCAGTCATGCACATTGCATGGGGATCGAATGTGACTCTGGACAATATCAATGTCACGAGCCAAAGCGATGGTCACTGCGGACTTTGGTTGGAAGAGGTTGAGTCCGCAACCATTTTGAATTGCAATTTCAGCCACAATCTCATTTTCGGTATTCGTGTGTCCGGGCAGTGTGGTCATATTGAATTGACAGATAGTGATATCCGTGAAAACAGCGGCACGGGATTGTGGATTGATGATGAAATGGTTGGGACTACAGTCGTATCTGGCTGCGTCATAGCTGACAATGTCGCGCCGAATTTGGGAGTTGAACATTTCAAATATTGTGGTGGCGGCATTCGAGCAGAAGGCTCGAGTGATCATGAAACAGGTGCCAGCCTTCACATCAGCGATACAACTTGTATTCGGAATACCACATTTTTAAATGGAGGTGGCTTGTTCATTGGACCTGGCATGGAGTTTGTCACCATCAATCAATGTGGTTTCATCGATAACCAGTGTCGGCATCCATTTAGTTTGGGCGCCGCTATCGGTGTATCAAGCAAGAATATTTACAGGGCTCATGCCAACAGTCCGGATCATTCATTCAGTTTGCGAGTCAAAGTGGACAATACTGAGTTCAAGAGAAATAGAGGTAGTGCAACAGGCGCGATTTTCTTGGCCGATCTTGTCGACGGCACGGTCAAGTTTACGGCCTGTACATTTGAAAATAATGAGTCCGCTACATATGGCGGAGCTGTGGTGATGATGGGTCTGGCAGAAAGCAACATCAGTTTTATTGCTTGTATGTTTAAAAGAAACAGTGCCCAGATAGGCGGCGCCTTCTACATACGCGATTCTGGAAGCAACCTAAACGTCTTGATTGATAAGAGCGAGTTACGAAGTAACTTGGTGACTTACTCTCGTCCACGAGAAGGCGCATCTATTCGCAATATGGATCCATTCCAGGTTCACGTTCGAAACTCCACGATCTGTGATGGTTATGCACCCATCGTCGGCGGCTGGGTTGACGACAACAATGTCTACCAAACGGATTGCACTTTTCAGAGCTGCTGCTTGTCCGGCCATTGCTCAGATAAACCAGAAATGGAATGCCTTGAACATGGCGGCACATGGCATGGCAACATGTCTTGCGATGAAGTGGTGTGCGATCCAATAGAAGGAGCCTGCTGCCTGGGAAGCTGGTGTGCCACCATGACCGAGAGTGAATGCGATCAGCACAATGGTGTCTACCAGGGCAACGGATCGAAGTGTGAGCCTGGTTATACCTGTGAACCTCGGAACCCGGCAGACTTTGACCTGAATGGAAAAGTCGACGTCGATGACCTCATGAAGTTCTTTGACTACTGGGGCAAGTGAGTCAGATCCGACGCTTGGAAGGAAGAAGCACCCTCGGCCGTGGGAGACCGAGGGTGCTTTTCTTGTTGTTTGTTCTGAGTTCTAGTGGCCTTTGAGCAGGTCCAATCGAAGGCTACCCAAGCCAGCGGCAGTGAGATCACTGCCACCAATCCGGATGTAGTTGATGCCTGGCATGAAATCGCAGAATACCTCGCTGGTTCCATCCATGCAGAACTCGTTGTCATCATTGCAAGCCGTCATCTGGAGCGAGTCACCTTTCAGGCTGTACACCGCAATACGGGTATTGAACTGCGCCATATTGCAGGTCGAAACGATTCCAAAGTTAAAGCTGGGAATGTCAACGGCATACCACACATCATTGTGAACCATGAGATCTCCGGCGTTTTCACAGACTATAAAGTCATCAAACGGTGATCCGGATGTAGCTGTTGTGGTGTCGAATTCATGGAGGCCAGGGGAAATGAAGATGGCATTGTCGATGTCGTCGTTGGGTGGCACCGACTCGCACACAACGTCATCGCAGTTGAGGCCGTCATTCCACGTGCCACCGCTTCCGATGCATTGATCTTCCTGGAAGTCATCGAAGCACAGTCCATCGAGACAGCACGACGTGTTCACCGGACAGGGATCATCCTCGCACCAGGTGTCATGCCCCTGGAACTCCCCACCAGCCTGAGTACATTCCTGTGGAGTCCGCCCGTTGATGCAGGTCCACGTCGTGCCTTCCTGGATACAGCAGGCACCAAATGAATCGGGGCAGTCAACCTCATTGCATTCCAATCCCAGGTAGGGCCGGCCGAAGGTCTGGCACTCAGTCACCAGGGTGATGAGGCATTTGGTCGTTCCGTCACCGTCGACATAGCAACAGGCACCGTCTTGTTCACCATAGGTACAGTCCGCTGACTCGCAGCGACTTCCCTCACCTTGCCAATCACCAGCAGCATCAGTGCACAGGTCTGGCATGGTGAGCCAACAAGAGCTTTCGGTGCAGCAGGCGCCAGCTTCTTCTGGCCAGTAGCACGCGCCCCAACCATCCAGGAGAACCAGGAGGTCATTGACCCCGACCATAAAATCTCCATCGAGATCGCCCAGGAGAATGGCCTCTGGCAGTCCGTTGCCA
>JAYZAT010000120.1:0-5015 GCA_036339555.1 Planctomycetota bacterium | reverse complement strand
GACACGAATTTCCGGTTTCAAGTTGAACGCGCCGAGTGTCGCGGCATTTGATCCCCTTTCAGGCCACGGCACCGCTATCTTTTCGTCATTCGAGATCCACGTGACATCTACGCATCGCACAAGGCGAATGACTTTGGCCGCGACATCGCGCATGTCACCAAAGCCTGGATACAGTACATCGATCGCTTCACGGCATTTGCTGCAGCAGCACCGGAGCGAGCAATGATCGTCCGCTACGAGGACGTCGTACGGAGAGTCGATGAGCACGTCGAATCAATCGGCGCATTTCTCGAACTGGACGACCCTTCTCCAATGCGGAGGTTCTTTGAATCAAATGCAAGTGTCCACAAGGCCGGGCACACGAACGCCGATGCTCTGCGGCAGGATGTCTTTGACACGAGCATCGGACGGTGGGCGAATGATCTCGATCAAACCGAGGTCGATGAAATCGAAGCGGCATGTGACCCGTTGATGCGGCGGCACGGCTATGTGCCAGTTGCCTCGGGGAATCTCACCAAGATATCCAGTCTCCGGCGAGCCAAGACCGCCGGTGTCCTGCTTGCAAAACGTGCGTTGCTTTCACGGAAAAAGAAGTTCTATCGCGACAACTACGGCACGCTTGTACTGCCATGGGCAGAAGGACGAACCAATCTGACCTGGCTGGAAACAGCCAATGGCATGCAATCACCCACGGATGAAATCCTCATCCTTCGCCACGATGTCGACCATGATTTCGAGACTGCATTGAAAATGGGCCAGTGGGAACAGGCCCATGGCCTTCGTGCAACCTACTGCATCCTTCATACCGCCTGGTACTACGGATCATTGAGCGAAGATGGCCGAATCACCCGACACAGGGAAATGCTTGACTGCTGCCGAGAACTGCAGTCAATGGGGCACGAAATCAATCTGCACAACAACTTCATCGTCGAGGCACTTCGCACTGGATTTCACCCCATCGACATGATGCGCTGTGAACTGGCATTCATGCGATGGAATGGAATTGATGTGCGAGGCACCTCTACTCACGGCGATGGCCTGTGCCGCGATCTTGCATTTCGCAACTATGAAATTTTCAGCGAATCCGTCTATGAGGAACGTGGCGGACCACGCAGCCTAGAGATGAATGGTCATCGCATTGATATTGGATACACATCAATGTCCACGCTTGACCTTGATTACGAAGCCTACGATCTGCCCCGCGATCACTACATCACTGATTCCGGCGGAAACCTGCGCGTTCGGAAAGATACCCGCGGTCGAGCCGGCTTGCGCCGAAGTGAACTTGAACATCCGCCACACTACCCACGCATCGTCGGCATCCTGACTCACCCCGTCTGGTGGAACTTCGATCAGGATGCACCCGCCGACTACACCTTCACGGCTGACCTGCCAGAAGAAGCGGAGCCTGCACCGTGAGCAGCGTCTTCGTCACGGGACTATCGCGCTCCGGCACGACACTGCTGGCCACCATTCTCGATTCCCATCCTGATGTTTCAATGGGCTACGAACTGCTCCCTGGCAGTCTTGGCTCACTTTCTCAACTGGCCGCCGCGATCGACACTGCCATAGAAGACGGCGCTCAGTCGGCGAGAGAAGTTGCCAAAGCATTGCCGAGCAGCTTCTCGCCCGAGTGTGGCGTGTTCATCAAGCGCTCTGCTCGTACATTGGTCACGCCGGAATTGCTTGCGCCACTCCTGCATGAATTCAGCAGGCTCCACGGAGACAATCCGACATCGCTCAGGGAACGTGCGCATATTGCCGACGTGATCGTAGAAGCAAAACGCAATATCGAGGCGACCCGCATCACCGGATTCAAGATCCCCCTTGAGCTGTCTGGACATTACGTGGCCAACGACTCGAACAATCATGTGATCGCCGTGATCCGTGACCCCAGAGATGTCGCTGCATCACAGGTCTCACGTGGCATGGCCAGCTCGATGGGAACATTTGCACGCAGCTGGTCGGGATACGCTTCTGAAGTCCGTTCGCTCGAAAAACGAGGCGTAATCAGCCTCATCCTCCGGTATGAAGATCTCGTAACGCAGCCCGACTCCACCATCAGCAATCTTCAAGAGACACTTGGCCTTTCACCCGCAAGCGAAATGCGATCATTCTTCAAATCCAAAGCAAGTGTGCATGCCCCCGGCCAACGACATGTCAATGCCGAAGCGCTCTCCCAGGATGTCTTTGATTCGAGCATTGGACGATGGAAGACAGACTTCTCCGACGACGATGTCAAGGCGATTGAGCAGATCTGCTTCAAGGGCATGGTTGATTTCAACTACGAACCGGCCCATGTGTCTTCAGCAAGCTGGCTGCCAACGCTCCACCTCACGCACAGACTTCGATCAATGGTGCGCCGGCTGAGATGACAGCCGATTCCCGGCCGGACCAAACCGCTGGCACAACTCAAGAGACGACTCGCTGAGCTCAACCATACAGGTGTCGGGCTGCTCTCCGAAATGAACTGCCAGCGCATACACCAGCGACCCACTCTGGACGGGAACATCAACGTCAAGCACGCCATGACCTGGTTTCAGAACTCCCAGTTGATACTTCTGGATCTGTTTCCCGGTTGCCTTGTCATACGCCAATAGAAAGAGCCTGACAGGACCAACAGAACCTTGCAGATCGCATGTCAAGCTCCCCCGGCACCAATCTGCATCGGCAACCATGCCTTCACTCGGCTTTGCCTTATTCCATGTCGCGCACGGATCGAGCATGACGTGGCTCGTTGCCAAAGAACCTTCTGCCCCTCTTTGGAATCGACCCTTTATGCCCTTGTATATGCCGACGGCGACGTTGGGGGACCGCGGCCTGGTCCCTGCAGCGCCTGCCCCCGATTCCAGCGATGCTTCAAGCTGCATGATGGATTCGTACCGAGGCAGTGTGATCCACCAGATCGGGTGAATCAACACCTGGTGCCGTCCCGTTGAGAGATCATGCCCCATCGGATCTGGACTACGCTTCCATGACCCTCCACTATCCGACCAGTACCCATCAAACTGCAGGCGGCACGCCTCATATGACAACCCAAGAGACTCCATCGGGACAGACCAGAGTGGAAACGTCGCCCCATCCTGGCGGCTGATCACATGAGATAAAGGGTAGGAAACACTCCGATCACCGGCGCCCATCGCTACGCCCTCAGCAGTCAAACCATCTTCACTGGCAGCTGGATCGCCCCCGCGAAGTTCACTCCAGATCCAATAGTTGATGAAGCCATGTTCATAACAAGCTCTGTCACCATGTGCAGCTGAACCGACGATGTCCACGCCTGCATCACGCAGTCTGTCCAGCCATGCTTCAAGGTCACCAATCGGATCGTCAGTCTCGCCAGCGCACCATGGCGTCAATGCATTGAGATGAAGACCGACTTCATGACCATACTCCTGAAGCTGCAGGCACTTCTCAATGAAATGTTCTTCCTGGACATAGGGAGCGGTATGAAGAATGAAGTACGTCGCGCTCCGGCCCATGTCATGTTCGTGATGAGCCATGGCCAACGCCAGATCCATATCATGGTCGACATCATGTCGCAGCGCAACCAAATCCGGATCGGATGACCGCGATTTGAACTCGCCAACCGTGACTGTTGGCCCCAGATGTTCAAGCAGTTCAAGATAGTTCTGCCTGATCGTCATGTCGCAAAGAGCTGTGCAATATCCTGAAACGCCTTGAACTCGAGGGCATTGCCGGACGGGTCGAGTAGAAACATGGTTGCCTGCTCTCCAGGCTCTCCCTCGAATCGAATGTAGGGCTCGATGACGAAATCAACTCCAGCCGCTTTCAGTCGATCGGCAAGATCGTGCCACTGCCCCCAAGGAAGCACCACACCAAAATGAGGGACCGGCACGTCATGCCCGTCAACCGCATTGCTGTCACGATCTTCGTGGCCCAGCTGGCCATCGACCTGATGCGCAACCAACTGATGACCGAAGAAGTCGTAATCGACCCATCGATCGCTGCTTCGCCCTTCTGCACAGCCCAACACCCCGCCGTAGAACGCCCGGGCCGCCTCCAAATCGTCCACTGGGAAGGCCAGATGAAAGGGTGAAAGCCGATGTTCCGCCTGCTCAATCATGATCACACTGTATCCTCCCCACCACATGGCGGCACCTCAACTGGGTTCACAATCCGATCAAAGCACCACCGGCGTACTGCTGGCACTGGGTGCCTATGGATGGTGGGGCGCGATCACACCCGTGTACTACCACGCATTGCAGGACGTGCCTGTTCTGGAGCTCATCGCCTGGAGGGTCCTCGCCGGCATGCCGATCATGCTGGTGCTGCTGGGCATGACCGGCCGACTTGCTGCATTCAAGTCCATACTGTTCAAGCCACGAGTCATCGCCATCTTGATCGGCTCAGCTCTGCTCATCGGACTCAACTGGTTCGTTTTCATCATCGCCGTCGACACGAATCGGCTGACCGAGGCGAGCCTCGGGTACTACATCAATCCACTCGTCTCGGTCGCGCTGGGCATGCTCGTGCTCGGCGAACGAATGCGTCCAATGCAATGGGTGGCCATCGCCCTTGCTGCCACCGGCGTCATCGTGCTCGCCATACGCATTGGCGGCATCCCCTGGATTTCACTTTCACTGGCTGGCTCATTCGCGCTCTATGGACTCCTGCGCAAGCAAGTTGACGCCGATGCGCCAACGGGACTCGCCATTGAAATGCTCCTCCTGCTGCCGCTGATGATGCTCGTCCTCGGCTTCGTCTACATCAACGACGGAGGCACGCTTGGAACCGGCCCCTGGTGGATCGATGTGATGCTCTTCCTGGGCGGGCCCGTAACCATCATTCCACTGCTGCTGTTCACCGGCTGCGCACGTCGACTTCGACTGGCAACGGTCGGCCTGCTGCAATACATCGCACCAAGTGGCCAACTGCTTCTTGGTGTACTGGCCTATGGCGAAGCGTTCGGGCAGAATCGCATCATTGCCTTCGCACTGATCTGGGCTGCGGTGATCCTCTACTCGATTGATACCTGGCGGAGCGTCAAGAAG
>JAYZAT010000119.1:0-8891 GCA_036339555.1 Planctomycetota bacterium | reverse complement strand
CACCCAGACCATTCGAGCTCGCAATGACACCATTACTTCGATTCCTCCGATTCCATACGCTTACTTTAATCCTGACACCGCTTCGTATGAAGTAGCCAACAGCCGTCCAATTCTGCTGGATGTCAGCCCTGCTGACACCATTACCTCCTCGGATATCACGGGGACAATCCAGGCACCTCAGCCAAGCGGCAGTGACAACCTGCACAATGTGGCTGGCGGACTACTCGCCAATTACACGGGGACCGACCGCTTGCTCGCAGATCAAGGTCCACCTGGAACCTTGTGGCTGTTGATCCTGCTGATCGCACCACCACTGTTCGTAGCTGGGATCACAGCAACACGACAGGGTGTTCGCGGTCACATGGGGAATCCTGACCGGGTACGTTCACGACGTGCAGGACGCCATGCTTTGACACTACTGGAATCTGCTGGTTCAGCAGCGGAGGCACAACGTGGAGCCCTGGTGGCCGAAGCACTCTGCACTTACATTGCAGACCGAACAAGTCAGCCTCCCGCTGGTTTCATGCGAGGAGATGCCATATCAACGCTGAAACACTGTGGAATCAATAAACAGTTGGCCTCCCAGGTAGACGGCTTGATCGCTCAGTGCGAACATCTTCAATATGCCGGTGGAAGTGGTGCCGAGATCTCGTCGATGATTGACTCAGCTAAAACGCTTATCGCACAGTTGGATGCCACATCAAACTGGAAGATGCGTCATCAAGGGGCTTCATCATGAAATACCTCGGGTTGATCATCATGCTGGCCTGCCTGTGGGCCATGCCTCAGAACGGAATTGCTTCAACGGACACGTTGAGCCGAACGCAACAGGAAGCCATCCTGGTCGAAGCGCAGTCACACTATGACGAAGGCGCCGCCCTCCTCAGAACCGATCCTGAATCTGCTGATGCGAAATTCCGTTCAGCGGCCGAACGTTTCCAGTTGCTGGTGAATGATGGCGTCGTCAATGGTGAACTCTACTACGACCTCGGAAATTCATACTTCCAAGCAGGTGATCTTGGTCAAGCCATTGCGAACTACCTCCGTGCCCGCCAGTTGATTCCCAATGATCCTCGCTTGGAAGCCAATCTTGCCCACGCTCGAACACTCGTGAGACCGCAGGTGGTCAAGGAAGGTTCGGACGCCCTCCTCCACCGACTGACAGTGTGGCATCATGGCTGGCCTGTTCAATGGCGACTGATCATCTTTGGGATCGCCTGGATTGCCCTCTGGATTGCTGTGCTCACACGGAGTTGGATCCGTTACGCAGGCTTCCGTTGGATCATCGGGACCACGGCCATCGTGGCCATCGCATTCGGCCTCTCATCCTCATTGACACTGACTGACAATGCTGCCCTGCAACAAGGGGTACTGATCAAGGACGAGGTAGTCGTACGCAAGGGAAATGCCGACAGCTTTTCACCGCAGTTCGAAGAGCCCGTCAATCAGGGCCTTGAGTTCCGGGTGCTGGAAGAGCGACCGGATTGGTTACATATCGAGTTGTTGAATGGAGAATCTGGTTGGATTCCCAGTTCAGATGCCGAGATCATCTCGCGCGAGATCGCGGGAACCTACATGGTCAGTTGATCTAACCACCCACACCACAACCCCAATCACCGATGACCGTAAGCACGTCATCGATGGTATAGAGCGAACCAAACCCATCCAGGACCGTCAGCAGGTCTTTGATATCGGTTTGCCCCGAGCCATCGAAGTCGCCATCACATCCAGTTGGTGCATCTTCGACGGTCACAGCCAAGGAGAGGTTCAGCACCTGGTCAGTCGCACCCGTGAGGTCTTCATCGCTGATAAGAACCTGCATGGCATCGGAGACCGTTCCAGGAACCAGGTCCGTGGTATCGATCGTGAATTGCAGCGTGGCAGGTTCATCGGTCAGGTCCGAAACCAGACCGCCAGCCAAGGCAAAGGGCCCATCCACCCCACTCACCCCGTCCAAGTCCAGGGCTGCTTGCCCCGCATCCCATCCATGATTCCAAACCTGAACCTCGAGAGTCTGGAGTCCACTGTTGGCCTGGACGACATGCGAAGACACCGTCCAGTTGATATCGCTAGTTTCTGAGAAGGATCCATCTGAGTGACGCAAGACGGTGCCGGTGATCGGAATCGTGACTGGCTCGCCTTGGACGAAGTCGCCATCGGAACGCACCAGGAGATCTCCCCCAACCGTTCCGCCCGCTTCTGGGCTGATTTCGAAAGCGCTCCAGGTGTTGTCCCCCGCTGCCAATGTACCGGAGCCGACCACGCCCTCGATGGTGCCAGTCCCATCGAGGTACCACGCCATGCCTGATCCGCCGCCGACATAGTCGGGCGTACAGGTGTTTGAGACGTTCACCGTCAAGGAAACCGTTCCCCCCGTGATGATCGTCCCGAAGTTCGAGTTAAACATCGAGGCTTCCATGACGGCCGGGATCATGTAGTCGGCTGCGACAGGAAGATGGTCAGAAGCATCGTGCAAATCATCTGCTAATGCATTGGAACGAGATGCTTCACCCGGATAGTAATTATTGGTCCCCTCGTTGATGGCCTCGTTGTAGTGCAGAGCATCATTACCAACGGCACGAGTCGACGATGAGATCATCGCCAGTCCCTCACCATCAGCCAAATTTTCAGTGGTCACATGGAAGTCGAAACGGTCATCAAGGCCACCACTGGCCAAGCCGCCTGCGTTGATCGTGCGTGGCGATTGCGTGTGCTTGGGAGCTCCAGATGAACCCGTCCAGTTCGTCGTTCCCAGTGGATCGATGATGAGGATGCTGGGATGCCCCAGCATGGTCTGGTACGCCGGTTCATTGGAGCTATAGAAATTGAAATCGCCACAGACGATCACGTGTGAACCTGCAGGAATTTCCGTGATGTTGCTGAGGATGTTTTCCATCCCAAACACCCGCTCATCCTGGCTGTCAGATGTCGTGCCCGCCTTCAAGTGGCCGCTGTAGATATAGAAGTCGACGACTGGGTCGCTGTATCCAACCAACCGGAACTGCCACCGACGCGCTCTCCGACCAGCACCGGTATAGGTCCCGTCATGCCCGGCGGCAACCTCGACCACAGTATCTGCCCGGTAGAAGACTGCCTGGGCGCCGCCGAAATTATCCTCGCCGGAGTTGGTGTAGGTTCCAGCCGAGTATTCGCTTCCGAGAATGGACTGCAAGACTGTGAAGGTACTATTGGTCACTTCCTGGAAGACCAGGATCGAGACCGGAGCGGCCGGGCCAGCATGGTCGTCATTGGACAGTTCCGCTAACACATTCGCCAGGGCCGTCTCATCACCTCGCAACTGGGCAACGTTGTAGTTCACCACCCTCAACTGTGCGTGAGCAGGCATGGCAAGCATTCCCAACACCAAGAGGGATAGAACCACCAGGGGCCTCAGGGGCCTTGATACGGGAACTCCCCTCGTATCGCCTTTCACGCCTCGCTCCTCAAACCGATGGGTAGATCCGACATACAGGACCCCTTCACGACAGGCCCTTGCGGAGTTCAGTCTACTTCGAGCTCTCCCGCTTCCGAACAACCAATGGGCGATATTGGATCACAACGGCTCCCATGGGCCGCCCAGGGAGGCTCCTGTTCAAGGATGATTCAGTTGGTCGCGATCGGCACGTCGAGAATGCCGTCCTCTGGATGTCCGACACGTTCATCAGGACGGATCAAAACGGTCGCGGTTCCGCCACTATGAAGACTGCAGTTCGGGGCATCTTCGAGGATGATTCGGACGGGAAATCGCTGGGCGAGCCGAACCCAATCCAGGGATGGAGGCACATCGGGCAACGCATTCATAGCCGCACCAACGGGTTGGTAGATAGCCTTGCCCACACCCTGCACGACGCCTCGCAGCGTTTGACCTGGACAAGCCAACAGCCAAACATCGGCAACCATACCGGGCTCAATCCGTTTCAAGAACGTTTCCCTGTAATTCGCCAGGACATACCAACGGGAATCATCCACGATTGTGAAGATTTGAACGCCTTGGTTGGCATACTCGCCACGAGCAATGTTCAAGTTCGAGATGTATCCACCGACCGCTGCCCGGACATAGCAGTAGCTGATATTGAGTTCGGCATCCGCTAAGGCTGCTTCGACTTCTCGTCGACGGACATTGATGCCACCCTCTTCATCCCCGACCAGACGTTTGGCCATGAGCAATTCGGCTTCGGCCGCTTCCACCCGACCCAACGCTGCTTCCGCAGCGCTTTGTGCCTTCTGGAGTTCGTCTGGTGTCACGAACCGCTCGGCAAGCAATGGCTCCAGTCGAGCGAAGTGAGTGGTTGCATAGGCTGCTTCCGCTTTCATTTCCTCCAGTGAGGCCTCAGCAGCTACCACTGCCTGGCGGTACGCATCGATCTCCAGGTCAGTCAAGCGTAGCTTTGCCTCCAACTGATCAAACACCGCTTCGTAGGGACGTGGATCAACGACGAACAGGAGATCCCCGACCGACACACGTTGGTTATCCAGGACATTCAGTTCAACGATGTTGCCGCTGACATGTGGGGCAACGCCAACCGTGTTGGCCCTGATGAAGGCATCGGATGTCCTTGGGTAGACGACGAGTTGTTCAATGGTGAGTCCACAGCCCACCACGGCACCGATCCAAGCCACCACAGACAGCACTCGAGCCGTGAGCCGTTTTCCGCCTCCTGTTTTTGGCTCAGGGTCAGTTGGCATAGAACACCAACCAGACCAAGGTCGTGTACAGGACGAGAATGCAAATGTAGGTAATTGGCCGAATCAGAAGATGCTGATCAATGCCTATACGCCTGAAGACGCTCCAGGTCACGGCGAGACCAACCACACCAGAGATGCCGGACACCAGCCAGGCTGGGAAGAACGCACCCTCTACATTGACCAATGGATCACAGCCACCCAGCAAGAGCAAGGCCACGGCCATGGGGATCCCGGTCCATACCCTGGAGCAGGATGACCAGATACGCATGGGCGAAGTGTAATCCATGGCGAGTGCATGCGAGCCTCGATCCGAGCCGATAGACTTCCATCATGCTCCGACTATTAGCTTGCCTCCTGGTTCCCTTGATGCTGTTTTCAGCCTGTGGGCGTTCTCACCCCCTGGCAGAATGGTCGCCAGACGAGTTTGCGCCGGAGTCGCCAGATCGGACATGGTCGACCACATGGTGGCCTGGTGGCACCGGGGAAACGGCTCCCATGGCCGCTACACCTCCGCCCATCATCGAATTGGACATCGTGGAGAGCCCACTCAATCTTGCGTCAGCACTCGATCTCGCCCTCAGCGTGAATCCTGATACACGGATGGCCTGGGCCGATGCACGAGCAGCCGCAGCAGAATATGGCATCTCGAGGGGCGCTTGGTATCCCAACTTCGGGGTCTGGGCCGACGCCTCGTATGAAAGGGACCTCGAACCATTCGGTGGCAAAAACAACATCATCAGGGAAGATGCCTTCATGGGCGGCCCAGGCGCCACCATGACCTGGACGCTGCTGGATTTTGGACGTCGCGAAGCCGATGACGAGATGACCGCTCGGGCCCTGCTCGCCGCCAACCTCTGGTTCAATCGAGAAATTCAGGACGTCGCATACGCAGTCCAGTCCGGTTACTTCCAACTGGAAGCCGCCGAGGGGTTACTGGAAGCATCCGAACTTGATTTCGCCCTCGCGTCCACGGTCCTGCGTTCCTTGGAAGAACGGATCCTGCTGGGGCTCGCGACCCTTCCGGAATTACTCTCGGCCCGACAAGCCGAGGCCCTGGCTGGCTATGAGGTTCAAGTGGCCCGGACGGCCATCCACGACGCGCGAACAGATCTCCTGGTCACCATGGGCATCCCCCCTGGCACCGACATCGATTTCGAGATGGATTCTGATCGACCAGTACCCGAGCAATTGGGCATTGGCGTGGAACGACTGACAGCGTTAGCGATGGCGGTCCGCCCCGACCTCGCCGCCGTAGCAGCGGAAGTGCAATCAGCACAAGCCGCTGTCAAGGCTGCGGAAGCCACCCTCAACCCGCAGGTCGACTTCACCGGTTGGGTGGGTTACGAATACACCGACTACACCCTGGACCCATTCGTTGGCTTCCCCCAACCCAACAATGGCAGTGAATGGAATCTGACCTGGTCAGTTGGGGTGACCGGTTCCTGGCTGCTCTTTGATGGCGAGATACGGCATAACGAGATTCGCCAAGCTCGCGCCAACCTCATGGCCACCCGGGAAGCCCTGCGACGCGCTCAACTGGATGCCGCCGGCGAGGTCTGGGACAGCTATTTTGATTACGAGGCAGCCACGCGACGGCTGGAATGGTCACAGGCTGTCGAGCTGACTGCCCTGGAGAGCCTGGATGCCGTGCAGTTAGCATTCGATACCGGATTGCAGACACTTCCACAACTGCTTGCTGCACAGCAATCCGTCGCTTCGGCACGATCGAACCGGATCACCAGCCGCGCAGACGTACTCATTGCCGCCGCGAGCATCGTGCATGCCACGGGCGATCTTCAAGCCAACTAAGTCGGCCTAGCCATCGGGAGTCCCTTGGAAGAACTGAAGAGTTCCGCCACTTGGCGCGCGTCATCAACCATAAGGTCGAGATCAAGAATCATGTCGCTGTAATACCCAAGGAACTCCTCGATCGCCTTGCGATCCGTGCCCTCGGGAAGTTGCTGACTTGGACCCATGGCCTCATAGGCAGACGCAACGAGCGTATGCAAGTCATCCGGAGTGCCCTCACCACCTTCAACCACGTCCGCAATCAGACGCAGTCTGCCCTCGATGCCATTCCGGAGCGCCTTGATTGCAGGATGTTGCACGATCTCTTCACGAAGCGCACGCAACTGGCGTGCTTCAACAATCAGCACCACCTTGGGCAAGGTGCTTTGCAATCGAGACCCAAGATTGAGACCAGGCACCGCGTGTTCCCTTTTGATCCCGCGTTCGTATCGTGCCTCCGCGCGAAACTGGTAGGCATGGGCGATATTGGATGAAATGAGGAAGTTCCACCCACCTTTTGGACGCAACGCTGCCTCTTTCTCAGGATCCTTCAGTCCCAATTCAAGATAATTTGCCATCGCCCTGGATGCGGTAGCCATGGCTGCACAGACTTGGCTGCCGGCAAAGACGGGCCACAGGAGTCGCAGAATGACCAACGTGATGGCAACGCCGAAGAGAATGCCGGCAACTCGGCCAATCCCATCCTTGACATCAGTTGTTGGCCCGACGGCGTGGCCAAGCACGATGGCAACCGCCAGTCCAATCTGGAGTCCGATGTAAGAGATCTCCCATGATCCCCCCATCATCCAAGCGGCAATGCCCATACTGAAAGCCAGGTACACCAACCACCAAGTGACATCATTCGTGTTCGCTGCCACAATGGCGAGCCCGACAATTCCTAATGAGCATCCAATTGTGGCACCGAACAGTCGCTGAAATGCCTTGGACCAAGTCGCTCCCAGGGTCGGCTGGATCACAATGATGGCGGTCACCGCAGTAGTGAGCATGGCATTTTCCCATCGCAATGTCGCCACAAGGATCAGGGCCACCATGGTAGAGAGGGTGGCCTTCACCGCCATCTTTAAGGCTGGCATATGTAGGTTGTGCACCATTTTTCGGGCGGACATCACGAGGCCATACTGTTTGCCCTTGGATTCCCCTTGCAGCGAACCATGGTAGGAAATGATGTCTGGTGTCTGATCAATCTGCCTCAGCATGAGGATGACCGTGGTCACGGCATTCACACGCTTCACGCCCTGGCCATGGAGTCGAGCGTCCTCAAGGTCATCAGCTATCGCATCCATTGACTCCTGTTTGACTTCTGGTATCTCACCTGCCAGAAGACTGCGACCTGTCATCCGCCAGGAGTCCTGAATGATCTGTACGCATTGAATCATGCGCTGTCGAAAGTCGAGAGGAATTCGATCCAGTTCCGACGGGGTCAACTCCTCCAGGAGCAATTCCGATTGGACGGCGACCCTGTGCGACAGGTTGATTCTCGCCATCCAGACACCACGCGTATCGTGAATCTGCTTGCTTTCCGAGATTGCTGCATTCAACAGGTCCACTTTTTCACTGAAGTCGGTTCGAGACTCGGGAACAATGGCGGAATCGGAGGCTGTGTTGCCCGCGAGTAACTGACAGATGGCAGAAAAGCGTTCATCCGCTCGGGTCAAGCTGCCTTGCATGGCCTTCTTGAGTTCATCTTCAGCCGTCACCGGAAACACGCACCGACTCACGAAGGTGATGCACAGGATCCCGATGAGCGTGTCGGTAAAACGAGCGAGGCCACGCTCAGAAACGAGCTCTGGATCCAGCCATGCCGGCGAGATCACGACCGTCATGGTCACAACCACCATGAAGAACGCATAGGGATTGGTCGCATCCGTCTGGAACATGTAGATACAGACCAGGAAGATTGGGACAAACGAGAGGAGTAAGGCACCGGGCGTCTGGGGAAACATGGCCACCAACATGATGGCCAGGAAAAACCCGATGCCCGTACCAATCATCCGCTGCACGGACTTCTGCCAGGTCATGCCCACGTTCTTCACGGACAGGATGAGAACCGTGAGCATGGGCCAGAAGGTCGAGCCCTCCAGCAAAGTCAGGGTGACCAACTCGGCAAGCGCTACGGCGGTCGCGATCCTGGCAACCGATTTCCAGCGACCCGGCTTCGCGGTGAAGATGTCTTCGGCCAAGCTCAGGGAAGGCATGACCAGGGTCGACTTGGTTGAGGATGAAGTGATGTCTCGATGCTATCACGCGTGGTCGAGCCCGTTGGATCGCCCCAAGACCGCATGAAAAAGGGCCCGATCCTGATGGATCGGGCCCTTGGGGATGAGCTCCCTGGAAAGTAAACAGTTGGATAAAGCCTTTCGCCCTGCCTCGCGGCAGGACTTTCCGGACGAACCGGA
>JAYZAT010000118.1:0-14083 GCA_036339555.1 Planctomycetota bacterium | reverse complement strand
TTTCATCTTTATGAGTTCGAGACCATGCTGGGCATAAGATTACTAAGTCAGGCTGCCACTCCTCGATATATCCCAGCCTTGCATGGTCGAATTCCGATCTTTCAATGTGGCTGCGGAATCCTAGTGTTCGGTTTGAATCGACTGGAATTGGAATTTGTACAAATGGGGTTGCGCCGGCAGCGGAGTAAAGTGAAGTCTTGACGCCAATACGTTCTACGATCTCACGAATTGTGTTGGACCACATAACTCCAACGGAATCGCCTAGAACGACAATTCTGGGACTTCCTATTTCTGGGCCTACAATTACGCCGCCTTCACGATAGGCTGTGTTTGGTGTATTTCTTTCAGGGTTGCGCCAATCCTTTTTATTGGCCCCGAATGTCGAAAGTTCTCCAGGTTGAAGGCTGTAGCGACTTAGATAAAAAGTTGGTGTATTGAAGTCGTCTGTTTCTTTGGGCCCAGGCATCAATGCAGCGGCAATCGTCACAATAATGCCACTGGTCAAAATCCAAGGGACAGCGCCTTTTCTTCTACGTGTAGGCTTTTCAATGCAGTGATATGAAATGTATGCAAAGGCATATATCATTATCAGCAGAAGCACTTTATCGGTGAAGCCAGGCCAGTCAATCCCAATTGGTTCTGCCAATACGATTAACGGCCAATGCCACAGATAAAGTGAATAAGATATTTTTCCAATATGCACTAGGGGACGACTTGAAAGCAGCTGCTTGCAAGGTCCGATCTGTCCAAATGAAATAATCAAAAGAGTCCCGGCTACTGCAAGCAACAGTCCTTCGCTTAGCGTTGTGAATGCCAAATACGAAATGAGTACCATTGCGAAACCTGTAACGGAAAGAACTGTCGATATGAAATAATTAGCTTTGAGACCTGTAATAGAGACAGCTAGTAGACAGCCTGCCCCAATTTCCCACGCGCGTGTCGGCAAAAGATAAAAAGTAGCTGTTGGATAATTCTGTGAACCCCATAGAAACAGGCCAAGGCTGAAAAGGGTTGTAATGGCGATCCCAGCTTTAATCCATTCTCTTTTATAACGGAAGATGAACCACATTCCGATTGGGAAAAGTATGTAGAACTGTTCTTCTACTGATAGTGACCATGCATGAAGGAACGGAGATTGTTCGGCAGCGATTCCCCAGTAGTCTCCAGTACTTAGCCACATGTGAATATTCGCAAACGAGAACAGGGCAGCAATGGCCTGTTTGCCAATTGACTGTTGTTCAGCAGGAAATACAAAGAGGAAAGTGGCTAAGAGCGTGCACGCAGTCACAAAAATGAGTGCGGGCAGAATCCTTCTGATACGTCTTGCCCAGAAGTTGCTGAATGTGAAAGATCCATCTTCAAGATCTTTCTTGATGATTGAAGTGATCAAGAATCCTGATATGACAAAAAAGACATCCACCCCGATGAATCCACCGGGCAACAAGTTGAATCCAGTGTGAAAAAGGATCACAGGAATAACGGCAATTGCACGAAGACCGTCTATTTCTGGTCGATATTTTATGGCCGACATTCAGTCCTCATTTTATGGCCAGATTATCTTGAATAGGTGTACCCGTATGTGTTGTGTGTACTGTGATTTCACTGTGGGGCGCATTCGCCATCCCATGAAGTATATTCTCTGTGATCTTAAGCAATAGAAAAGGCCACTCCTCGTAACAAAGGAGTGGCCTGTTCAACTCAGTGGAGACGGAGGGATCCGAACGCCCGTGCCGTCTTCACAATGCCTCACTGACAAGATGCCTTCCTTCTATAAAGGAACAGCCCCGACAGGGTCTCTGCCTGGGTTGTGGTGGGAATCGAGTTGGGATTGATCCGAACGATCAGGGACAGAATCCCCAACGGTCGATGAGGATCAGAAGATCCTCGATGCCAACGATGCCGTCGTTGTCGTTGTCACCTGTACAGGTCGGTGCGCAATCGTCGCAACTGCCGGAGAGCGTCCAGGTTCCTCCGAGCTCCGTGCAATCGACTTCGGTGAGCACATCGCAACCCGTGGCGAGACAGCATGAGCCTCCGGGGCCACCGATGATGCTCAATGCAAAGGCACCGGAGATCCAGCCATTGTTGACACTGGTTGTTGGATCATACGCCTGGCATGCATTCGAATTGGTCACGTCATACTGGATGTTCAGCATGCCGTAAACCGAGAGATCCGTAGGGGTTTCTTTCTGCCATACCTGGACGGGTGTTGCTATGGCAGGACCAATGGGTTGGTGTCCATCGTCGGTATAGCGGCCAGGTGTTGGATCCATTGGATCAATGACATAGAGCAGAGCTTCTTCGAAATCCATGAATCCATTTTGGTTGTCGTCTGTCCATTGGAGGCCCACAACCGCCAATGCATGACCATTATTATTTGGCATACCGGTATTGCCGTGCTCCCATAGCACATCGATGACGACGGCAGCACCGTTATTGAGCCATTGAGCCAGTTGGTGTATGTCAACCATACCTCTGATCAACCAATCTGGATAGGCATCTTGTGGAACGGAATCATCCAGAGCCAAGCCAATAGGCGCTGCAATGGCTTGACATTGGGTGGCCAACGGACCTACGCCGGTATTGTTCAGATAGTTGATCATCCCGTTTACTTGTCCAAAGGCTGTTGTCCCGAGCCCATGGTCCGAGGTATTCATGTTGGCGGGGGATCGAAGTATGACGACGTTTTCCGACCATGCGGCATAGTCGCTCCCGGCAAGTTCGAGTCCGTCAAGTTCAGAGGCGTGTTGATTCTGGAGATACACCATGGAGTTGATCCAGGATGTCGGGACGCAACTCTGACCATTTAGTGCACAGTTCCAATTGTCAATGTCAGGAAATCCCAGGTTCAAATCCCAGACATATCCGTAGTCATCGAGATCATTCATGACCAGCGGAATTCCCGGGAGATCCGATCCATTAAGACTCATAAGGGCGACAAGAATGATGTTCTGCAGCATTGGTCTTCCCTCCCACTAGGCTGGGCTGTATCCAGCACTCCACTTCTACCTCATATGGAGGGAATCACAAAATCAATTCGCTCTGAAAATGGACGTCAACGGATCATTCGGCGATTCGCCTGGCTTCACGCTGCTGCCGGTTGATCGCCTACGTTTCTTGCCTGTGTCAGGACAGACCCAGATCGCTTGCCAGTGGGGTGAGTTCGAACGCTTGTACAGCCCGGCCATGATGGCCTCCTTTCTGGGCTGCTGAGGAGGCGGTTCGTGCTCTGTGAGTGTGTACCTGGCTCTGCTTCAAGGACCACATCGGCCCCTGCGGAAGCCTCATTTAGTACCATGCCCGTCTGGCCTCGATAGCTCAGTTGGATAGAGCAGCGGTCTTCTAATCCGCAGGTCGCACGTTCGAGTCGTGCCCGGGGCGTTCATCAGAAGTGATCCGGGGCCTTGAGTCGGGTGTACAAAGATCAAACTTCTGGAAATCCAAATTTGAGGTGGCAGCATGTCAGATGAAAGAATCGTTCAATTGGAGCAACGGTTGCGAAGAACTCAACTATGCGTGGTTGCCCTGCTCATCGGAGCATCGCTTCTGATATCGCTTGGGATGATGGCTGCGGATGATCCAGGAGCCCAGGCCACCTCCGCTGTTCAGCCTCAACTCAAGGTTGGCAAGCTCGTCATTGTTGATGAAAAGGGACAGGCCATGATCATTCTCCAGCCCAGTGGAGAAGAGGAGGGCCCTTCCATTCAGGTGAATGACGAGCAAGGCACCAAGCGATTCTGGATGGGCACCAAGGAGGAGGGAGGAAGCCGCTTGGAACACTGGGACGTTGAAACATCTGATCGAGATAGTGTGCTGCGCATCCTTTCATTTATTGACGATGAAGGGCTCGCAGTGACTCAATACGACGATGATCTTGGTCGAAGACGCATCGGCATGGGAACAAGCACGGATGAAGGTTCGGATCAGATGGGATTCATTACCTGTGCTGACAAGGAAGAACGTAGTCGCATCTGGATGGGAACCAGCGATGACGGGATGTCGGAAGTCATTCATACGGATGCGAATGGTGTCCGTCGTATCTTCGATTTCACAGATGGTGACTCCAGTCGCGACCCGTCAGATGATGAAAAGGCTTCTGATTTTCTGGCCGGTCGGTGGTATGGCAATCCTTATGAAACATCGCGTATGTGGCTTGGATCTGACCGTTCTTCTATCTATCTCTCCCAGTATGACTGGGGAGGAAAGATCCGCATGGCCTTTTCCACAATGTTCTCGGGCGCAGCCCGTATGGCATTGTGGAATGACGAGGGTGACACCGTTTGGTCCCAACAAAGCCAAGGGGAACCAGGTCAACAGCCTTGATGAAGTCATGGTCAACATGAATGCAACAGGCCGCCCCTTGTAGAAGGAGCGGCCTGTGAAGTGTTGAGGTGAGTGGGGGATTACGGGCAGTAGTTCCTTCGCTCAGATACGATGCCGCCTGACAGGCCCACGTGGCTCGGGAATCGCCATGAACCAGGAACAACTGATCGCGTACCTCGCCTTCATCGTCTCGGTGTTCGCGCTGATGAACCCGTTGGCGGCGGTCCCGATCTACCTCGGCCTGACAGCGGACCTCGACCCGGAAACACGCCGCCGCATTCCATTCAAGACCGCCACGGCCGCCTTCCTGATCATGGTCGTCGCGTTCATTGCCGGTGAGACGATCCTGATGATGTTCTCGGTCAGCATTCCGGCCTTGCGCATCGCCGGAGGGGTTGTGATTCTGTCGATGGGTTGGTCCATGCTGCAGGCCAGGACAAGTCGAACACGGCAGACTGCCGAAGAGGCCGAGGAGGCCACGAACCGGGAATCGATCGCGGTGATCCCGATGGCCATTCCGGTGACCGCGGGTCCTGGGGCGATCAGCCTCATGGTCGTGGCCGCGTCCTACCCGAACCCGATCGAGGGTCGGATCGCCATCATTATCGCGGTGCTATTTGTGTGTGTGCTGCTCTGGCTCCTGCTGAAGTCGGCGACGACCGTTTCAAAACTGCTCGGTCAGACCGGCATGAACATCGTTACCCGCATCATGGGCCTCTTGATGCTTGGTGTCGGTGTGGAATACATGGCCCGCGGCATCGGCGAAATGTTCCCGGGACTGTTGGTCGCAGCCAACTCTGCAGGCTGATCAAGCCAGATGTCAATTTGTCTGTAGTGAGCGTTTTGTTTCCGGACAACAACACCCCCGTACATGCGGAGGTGCTGTGGGTTGGTGGGTTGTGGTGGGGGTTACGGACACGCGCCCCAGCCGGCGATCACAATCAAGATATCTTCGATGTCGACGGTGCCGTTGTCATCGAGATCACCGAAGCAATCTTCAATACAGGAGGCGTATTCACCGAGTACCAGCAGCAGATCTTCAACGTTGACCAAGCCGGAATCGTCGGCGTCTCCATAGCAGGTTTCGACGTAGATCATTCCCATTGCTTCGGGGTCCATCCCGTCAGGGAACACGGTGTATTCGCTGTAGGTTGCGTCCGTCCAGGTTGATGTGTCCCAGTTCTGAGCACCAGACAGGTTCGTGCCTTTCAAGATCGCGCCAGAGAGGTCTGCGTACAACAGATCTGCGCCAGACAGGTTCGCATCAGTCAGCTCCGCATTCGAGAGATCCGCGTTGGACAGGTTTGCGCCTTCGAGGTTCGCGTATTCCAGTTTGGCCAGAGGTCCGATGAGATAGCCGTCTACCAACATCCAGTTCTCAGGTAAGGCTGCTGGCGTTCCAACAATGCCGCCCGATGAAATGCCCGTGAGATCTGCGTCCGAAAGAATCGTGTCAGCCAGGTTCGATTGATACAACTGTGCGCCAGTCAGGTGCGCACCAGTCATGTTTGCATTGGAGAGGTTTGCTCCAGCCAGGTTGGCTCCGGACAGGTTGGCGCCAGGTCCGATGAGATAGCCGATGACCAGTTGCCAATCATGGGGCAGTGTGGATGGAGTTCCCGCAACACCTCCTGATGAGACACCCGTAAGATCCGCGTCCAATAGGACCGCGCCAGCCAGATCAACCCCCGCCAGATTCGCGTCAATCAGGTTTGCGCCGGTGAGATCTGCATCAGACAGGTACGCGTACCTCAGGTTCGATCTAGGGAGGGTTGCGGTGATACAGTTCGCGTTGGTCAGGTCTGCGCCAGACAGATCCGCATCAGACAGATCTGCGTTGTGCAGGTTTGCATAGAGCAGGTATGCACCAGACAAGTTCGCGCCATTCAGTTCTGCCCTAGCCAGATTCGTGTCAGACAGAACCGCGCCAGACAGGATCGAGCCAGACAGAACGGCGCCAGACAGGTGTGCGGCAAACAGGTTTGCGTAAAACAGATTCGCGTCTGTCAGATCCGTTCCATTCAAGTTTGCCTGGTAGAGATCCGCGCCAGCCAAATGTGCGCACCCAAGATACAGGCCAGAGAGATCAACACTCGGGACCGCATCAAGTTCCGTCAGCAGAAGTGAGCCATCGCCATCACAATCTTCGTACTGATAGATATCCGCAATCGAAGCGGTGATGATTGTGAATGCGAATGCAATGACGGCCAGTGATTTCAAACGAGAATCCCTCGCAGAAAGTTGATTAGATGAATCTATTCTTTCACAACATCCGTTGAGATCAATTGTTTAGAAGGCAGATCCTCAGTCATCGGCCTTCCAGGGGCCAGGAAGGCAGCGAGGCAGAATGCAACAGGCCGCCCCTTCGGAGAAAGGAGCGGCCTGTGTTGTTGTGGGCTATGTGACAACCCACAAGGAGCGTACTGGGAGTTGAAGGTAGTCACCATGCCCGCACGGTTCGGGCATCAACGTACTGCTTACATGTTGTCACCCAACGGGTCTCCGAGGATGACCATGCTCTGGAAGTACTCGATCACACCCGAGTCCGAAACATCCAAGGCATCCCACTGAGGCCAGTCAAACGTGTCGTTGTAGAAGGGCAACGTTTGAGCCCAGTTGAGGACAGTGAGGTGATTGATGTCGTGCACAATCGCCACACCTTCGACCGGAAGGAATCCGTGACATCGGCCGTGCATCCAGCCACCGAAGTGCGGCTCCATCTTGAGGGTGTTGATGAACGCGTCCGTCATGTCATTCGCCACCAGGTAGTCGATATACCCTTCCAGGCTGTACTGACGTGCCATTTCCAGCACTTGAATCTTCATCTCAAACGGATCGCAGACGGTCCGTGCCGTTCGCTGGAGATCGGCAATGAACTGTGGGTCATAGGCCTCATCCGTGATCCACCCGACCTTGGCGCCCTGCATGGCGTACCAAAGGCCCACGCCCAGGAGATCCGTCCCCCAGGCCTGGCTGTTGTTGGTCAACGCTTCATCAAAGGCCCACTGACCGACATCTTCATAGTCCAATGCCGAGAGACCGAGGAACCCCCGCAGGTTGTTGTAGGCCACCATGGCTTCAGTGGTAATAGGCGTTCGGCCATCCACCATCTGATCGTGATGGGAATTGCCGTTTGAACCATGGAAGTCGCCCCAATCTGTGATTTCCATGTAATCGCCGTGATCACCATCATGATCATGATCTCCACCATTGTGAGGCGGGCAGTCACCCCAGCGGGCAATGATGGTCAGCAAGTCGTTGGAGTCCACGGCTCCGGATCGATCAAGATCCATCTCACAGTCGGATGGGTCGGGGCACTCTCCCCAACCAGACAGGATTGCGAGAATCTCATCCGAGCCGACAACTTCATCTCCGGTGAAGTCCGCGACGCAGCATTCGCTGCTGAGGGCTTGTGGACCTGTGGTTAGAAGGCCTGTGATTAAGGCCAGTTTCAAAACACTCCGATGCTTCATGTGTTCGTCTCCTTCTCGAACAGATAACCGGCACGATCCCGTGATTAACGGGACTATTCAGATGACGAGCGGAATCTCCAAGATGCTCATGCACTGAACATATGTGCCACAAATCGACTTCCGCCAGAAAGGCATCTCTGGCGTAACCGGTGCGCGTAAAACAAATGAAATAGTGGAGTTACAACGCTTCCAAAACCGTTCAACTTTGGCAACGATGAAACTGTTGATTCAAACGGTTCTTCAAATCCAGTCGCACCGGGCGTAACGATTACGCGAAGCGTGACGCTTGCGCCGCAGTATGAATGACCTGTCGTTTTGGTCAGCCGAGCGAGGGCGAAGTGATCGGAAGATCAATGTGCAAAAAAGTTCGGGCGGGTGATCGGACGATCTCATCAGTTCAAGCAACCTTGGAGTAACCGCCGATCACTTTCTCCAATCCGCGTGGCAGTCGATGCATGATTGCTCAACGCGTTGGAGGTGTTGTTCAAGGCGCGTTGCCTGAGTCATGCCGCTGGCCAGGTCCTGTTCAAAGGCCAGAGCTTGTTTCAGGGCACGATCCAGGCTTTGCCTGTACTCCAATTGCGCGTATTGGTGATCTGGATCCAGTTGCATGAACCGGAAAGTTTCTGCAAGAGCACCTGCATCTGCTGCAGGTGACAGATCAGGATGAGAAGGTGGGACGTTCCAGTGCGCATCCTTGACAAGACGTAATCGATCGAGTGCCTCGTCCAGAGCAGTCATTTGTGCCGTAATACCTCGCGGATAAACCGCTGAGGGCAGCACCGTGTCATGGGCTGCAAGATCAGGCCTTTGGATGATGGTTTGCTGATCCACGGCATCCCACAATCCGTGATAGTGAGGCGAGGTGCCGGCGATGGCCATCCTTTGCTTGAGTTCTTCCGTGGAGGCCAAGTCAAGCGAACGCAGGATGAGTGCCGCGGCTGCCGAAGAACGATGCATCCCATGGTGACAGTGGACATAGACTCGACCCTGTTCGCGCTGAGTGGAAAAGGCTACCGCCAGATCCAGAATTTGCATCCTGGTGGGGGCCGAGTACTTCAAGGGGATGTGTATGGTCCGAATGCCATGTTGCCTGGCGGCTTCCACATCGGGAGCAACACCATCGACGCAAATAATGGCACGAATACCCAGTGCGGCCAAAGACGTCATCCCCATGTCGCCATCGGGTTTAGCGCCCGAGTAGAGATCGTCGTGGAAGGTCACAACATGCTCGAGTCCGGGATACTGGATTGGCTTCACATGGCTCGTTGACGGTGGCTCCAAGCCAGTTACGTTGTCTTGGTACAGCCAGGTCATACCTGCGCACAGTGTGACAGTGAGGACGCAACTCATGAGTAGTTGAAAACGGGTCGTCATGAAGGTCTGGTGATTTCCATTCCCGGTGGGCTCATGCTGGCCATTGCCTGGCGAGCCAATGCTATCGGAAAGGACGTGCTTCCATCCACAGCGGTCTTCATATCGATGGTTCGGTAACTGGGTCCCGCTGGTGTCATCACGACCACTCGACCCTGGAAGTGACTTGGCGCACCCTCTTGACCGGTTGCATCACCAGTCACGGCCTCGGCTACAGCTGGGAGGAGTGCAACGAAGGTGACGAAGGACGTCACGAACCATCTCATGAGCAGGTCGCTCCGTAGTAACCAATCAGTAGCAGCAGATCATTCACGTCTGTATCCCCATCGCCATCGCAGTCACCATCATCATTGACCTGAAAGGCATCCAGTAAAGCCAGGAGGTCATCGACACCGACTGTTTGGTCGCCATTGAGATCACCGATGCAATCGGAGGGGCAGACATCGTGGAATTCATTACCGCCGTCGTCATTCCAAGGCCCCGTGATGGGATCGCTCTGATTCTCACAGAAGAGGCTGTTCGATACCACGGCGGTTCCGGAAAACACAGCGAGCGTGGTCGGTCCGCTGTTGCCCTGGAAGGTGCACTGTTCGAAATGCGCATCTCTGAACTGCACAAGGACCGTGGCATAGGCCTCGTTGCCTTCAAAGTGACAGTCCTGAAAGGTCGGCCCGGTGGTACCTCGAAGTCCGGTGGTTCCCTTCGTAAAAACGGCGCTGCCGTTGGTGCCACCACTGTTGTTCACAAAGCGGCATGACTCGAATCGGGCTTCGGTATTGGAACTCCACACGGCCCCACCCTGGAACTCAGTTGAGTTTTCGGCAAAGACGCAGTTTCGGATCGTGGGGGAGTGGTGATAGATCCAGACTGCGTTGGCGGTGGAACCGGTAAAGATGATGTTCTCGACCGTGGCACCCGTGGCACCGACCACGCCGATGGCGATCAAGATGTCGTTGCTCTCTTCGCCATCAATCTTGACAGCGGGGGAGCCGTCACTGTTGACAGCACCGGTGATGGTGATGTCGGGACTCTGAATGAAGATATTGGATTCAGGATAGGTTCCGGCTGCGATGGAGATGGTGTCGCCAGCGTTGGCGGCCAGAACCGCGTCGTTGATGGTGGGATAGTTACCTGGCACCTCAAGCGTGTCGGCGGTAGCAGTACCAGCCAGCAGAATGCAGGTTGCCATCACCAGTTGAGTATTCAAGGTAGCCCCTCTCGCTTGCCTGGAATGGTCAATTATGGCTCATATTGCTGTAGGGTCAAGGTTGTTCGTGAAGACTGGATCCTGGGCATGCCCTATGGTGGGGGCTTCTTATGACATCCTCTCCAGAGGAGTGAACCTTTATGGCAACAGTTGCACAAACCGTCACCGAATACCTCAAGGCGTTGCCCGAGGATCGTCGTGGTGCGATGAAGAAACTACGGTCGGTCATCAAGATGAATCTCCCCAAGGGTTTTAAGGAGATGATCAACTACGGCATGCCAAGCTGGGTGGTTCCGCATTCCCGATATCCAGATGGGTATCACTGTGATCCGAGCCTGCCGCTGCCATTCTTGAGCATTGCGTCACAGAAGAGTCACGTGGCTGTCTATCACATGGGCCTGTACGCGGATGCGAAGCTCATGAAATGGTTTCAGGGGGCGTACCCCAAGCATGTGAAGACCAAGCTTGACATGGGCAAGAGCTGTATTCGCTTCAAGAAGGTCGAGACGATTCCTTACGGCCTCATTGGCGAGTTGTGCGGCAAGATGACCCCAGACGCGTGGATTGCCTTGTACGAACGTGACGTGAAGGGTTGAGTTGACTCAGGAGTTGGATCCACAAGTCTTGAAGGCAGGATGTGCTGAAGGGCTTGCCACAAGCCCTCCAGAAGAGCTCAACCAGTGGTGCTCGCCATTGATCAAGAAAGTCTTGAAGTCTGATCACACATGCAGTCCAATGGCTGTTGTGGATGCCAGGGGAGAAAGATCAGCATGCATCATCGACTAGTCATTTGTGTTGCTATCAGCCTCTTCATCATGGCAGGATCTGCCGTGGGACAGTGGTCTGACGATCCCTCGGCCAACCAACTTGTTGCCGGTGGAGGATCCTCACCAGCAGTAACGAAAATTGCAGCAGATAACAACGGTGGGTGCTGGGTCAGTTGGTACGACGCTTCCAATGGATACGACGTTCTCTTGCAACACATTGATTCTTCAGGTGTGGTTCAATTCGATGAGCCGATCTTGGTTGGCGCGCAGTCTGTTAGTTGGGTCCAGGACTTTGAACTGATCGTCGACAGTCTCGGTCGACCGGTTTTGGCCTGGATCGGCGCCACGAAGGTGCAGGTTGCCTGTGTTGAAACGAATGGAACGATCGCATGGGAAAAGGAACTCGGATCAAGTGGCGCCTTCCTCGGTCAGGCTCAATTGGCAGCCCTCGGCGGTGGTGCCACGATTCTGGCCTGGGCGGAGGATGACAGCAGTGTCGTGCAACGCCTTACGGTCACCGGGGCTTCAGATGGATTGCCTATCACGATCAATATTGGTGGCACGCTTGTCCCATCCGACGTGAAGGCATCCGGGGGAGGCTCCTTCATCGTTTCCTTCGTGCACTACGTCAGCTTTTCAGGTCCCAAGCGACTGAAGGCTCAGAAGTTTGGCCTCGACATGAACCCACAGTGGGGCGTGTCGCCCATCGATGTCTTTATCAGCGGATCGCTCCAGTTCGGTAACTACCCGGAGTTTGTCGCTGATGTATCCGGAGGGGCCGTGCTCTGTTGGTATGAAACCTCACCGCTGATGGCACGCATGCAATGGATCAATGCTGATGGCACACGGCTCTTCGGGACCAGTGGGATGACCGTGACGACCGAATCGTCGATGGTTCACGTGAACCCTGTTGCCTGTATCGATCCGCAAACTGGTCATGCTTCGGTCTTCTGGGTCAGGCAGAACAGTACTCAGGGAAGTTCCGGCATCCAGGCCAACCGCATTGATCCCAACGGGCAGCGGCTGTGGGGACCAACTGGGAGCCAACTGGCACCGGTATCAAACCTGACGACCTGTCTGGATCTGCATGCGGTGCATGTTGGGGGGTTGGCAACCGGCTCCTGGATCAGCAGTCCGAGTCTCGGCGCCGAGAAGGTGTTGGCTGCCGGGCTGGATGGAAACGGCAACATCGCATGGCCCGGTTCACCGCGGATCCTCTCGGATAGCAACAGCAGCAAGACCGACATGGTTTCCTGTGCAGGAGATTCCATGCTGATGACCTGCTGGGTTGATGACCGCCTGGGTACGGATCAGTTGTATACCCAGAACATCAACGAAGATGGAACGCTTGGATCTTCCGACAACTGCCCAGGCGACATCAATGGTGATGGGGTTGTGAATGTCAATGACATCCTGATCGCCATCGCCAACTGGGACGATCCCTATATGGTCAATGACATCCTGACCATCATCGAGGCCTGGGGCCTGTGCCCATAACTCCACATGGTCAATGACTGACCGAGTGAGGGATTTGCCTGGCTCTGTCTGATGTGATGACGTACTGGATGCTCAAGAAAAAAGCAGGCCCCCGATCAAAGGGCCTGCTTCGTGTTCAGTCACAAGTAAGTCTGTCGGTCAGGTTCGAGCGATCACGGGCAGAAGCCCCAGCGGTCAATCACGATGAGGATATCGATGACGCCGACGAGTCCGTCACCATCGATGTCACCGGGGCAGGGGGCGGGGCAGCCGGCGTCTTCGCAGGTGATGCCATCACCGGCATAGGATCCCAGTGCTTCGAAGCAATGGGTGACGGTTGTCATCACACAGGTTCCAGCCAGGCAACAGGATCCCATATCGACTTGTTGACAAATATCAGGGATACCGTTGCCGTTCTCGTCAGCGAGCGATCCATCCAGGATCTGGCCGTAGTCGACGATGCCGTCGTCGTTGCAGTCGGCGGACCATTCGATGATGGATGAGATGACGACTGATCCTGTCTCACCATTCATGGAGTGATCGACCCACCTCTTGCAGCAATAGTCCCAGAGACGAAGTGCCTGTGCCGAATCCGCTGCACCATCGGGATTGCCACCATGCCAGTTCGTGTAAGTCCAGGTTTCTCCGTCGAGCCAGAACCAGTCACCATAGGCCTCACGATACCCACCGATCCAAGGCCCGCCGCAGAAGCAACCATTTATGTCGTAGACCCACAAGTCAGGCTTGTTTGCAATGAAGTTGGTTACATAGTCGGATTCTTCCTGACTTGTCAAAGAGGTCAATTGACCGCCAACGGCTACTGCCTGATCCTGAGCTTCTTGATACGTGATCTCATCATGGACGATGGCCTGATACCAATGCCCATTCCCACCATCCTCGACCTTCCACTGCACCGGTGCCAGGCAGGTGGTGTCATCACAACAATCGGGAACACCATTTCCGTTTCCATCACTCAAAGATCCATCCAGGATCTGCCCGTAGTCGACGATGCCGTCGCCGTTGCAGTCGGCGGACCATTCGATGATCCATGCCTGCGCGCAGCTGGCTGCATCGGTGCCATCATTCCATTGGCCTGGACAGCGTAGTGACAGAACATTTTCATTTCCTGCGCCATTATTTGGCTCACCTTTATACCAGTCCTCATAAATCCAGGGTTCTCCGGTGACCCATCGCCAGCCGCCCGCGGGTTCACTGAAGTCGTCAGCGGAAAGGTCCTGATAGCCTCCGACGTAAACACTTGAACTGTTGCAGTCGACGCAGGTGCCATTCTGGAACTGGAACAGATCTCTGATGAATGCTTCTTCATTGGATGATGTGACGGTCATCAGATATCCACCAGCTGCGACGGCATTGGCTTGCATCTCCGTCCATGTCGAAGCCGTGTTGTATCCCATCCACTGATACCAATGCCCATTCCCCCCATCGGCCTCGGTCCATTGCAC
>JAYZAT010000117.1:0-25050 GCA_036339555.1 Planctomycetota bacterium | reverse complement strand
CAGCTTGTCAGCCATGAACTGGCCTTGGTTGGAACTGAACAGAAGTGTGCGGGAGGCATGACACCAAGGACCACCTGGCTGTCCTGCGAAGAATCGGTGGTTGGTCCTGAGTACAAGCCGAACTGGACAAAACCACATGGCTATGTCTTTGAGGTACCCGGGACACCGGGATCCGGTCTCGTTCAACCAGAACCGATCATACCCATGGGCCGCATGAACCATGAGGCCGTAGCCGTAGACGCCCGCACGGGGATCGTGTATCTCACCGAAGATCGCAATGACGGATGCATCTACCGATTTATCCCGGTCGATTCCAATCGGTACCTGGAGGGTGGTCGATTGGAAGCTTTGGCGATCAGTGGACGCAGCAGTGCTGACCTGAGACATTGGGAGCAACCGATGCACTTGGCACCCGGAGAATCTCTGGGCGTTCGATGGATTCCCGTAGAAGACGTTGATTCCAAGGATGATTCCCTTCGCTACCAGGCGGTCAAGAACGGTGCCGCCCTCTTCGCTCGCGGCGAAGGGATGTGGGCAGGCCAGGGAGAAATCTATTTCGCTTGCACCACCGGTGGCGCCAATAAGCGAGGGCAGATCTGGCGTTATCGCCCTGCAGATCCCCAGGTCGAAGGCACACCACTGGAACGGCTGGCTCCCCGTGGTCGCCTCATGCTGATGGCGGAACCGAATGACGCCGCTGTCGTTGAACACGCCGACAACCTCACCGTGTCACCATGGGGAGACCTGATTGTGTGTGAAGACGGCTACGAAGAACAATTCCTACTGGGGGTGACCCCGACAGGCCAGTTCTACCGCCTTGGCCGAAACGCTATGAATGAATCTGAGTTTGCAGGTGCAGCGTTCTCGCCTGATGCATCCACGCTCTTCGTCAACATCCAGAATCCTGGACTCACGCTGGCCATTCGTGGACCATGGCGGACTTGAGATCACCAACCGTATCGTGACTCAACCGATCGGTTGAATTCGGATGGTCCCAACGAAAGTACATCCTGGATCGATGAGTGGCATTGAGGGGTCGCCATCGGACAAGGCAGCCGTGAGTGCTGTCATTGGCTCGATGCAGACAAAATCCGCCCCAGCCGGCGAGTAGATTTGCATAAACCGCCAGCCTTCCACAAACGTCATGCGAAGTCCCTTGCCCAGACCACTCATCACGACCTGATCGCCATTCCGAATGCCTGAATAGCAGTCGTCCCATTCACGTTCGCGTAAGGCACAAGATCCACCGCCAGGAGTGGATTCTTCACCAAGAATGGGAAGACCCTCATCGTCCAAGGAGATCTTGGTGACATCCGGAAGGTGAAGCATGATGTCGTTTCGTGCGACACCAGGCAGGACAAGGTACGGATGCCAACCAAAGCTCACGGGCATGCGTCGAGTGCCTGCGGTCACACGCGTCCTCACCTCAAGTCCTTCCGAATCCAAATTCCATTGCACCTGAAGGTGATGTTCGAATGGGAATGCGGCCATGAGTTCTTCATGATTCGCCCAATCGATGACGGCCATGCAACCACCATCAGTGTCTGATGTGTTCCAGCGAGACCACCTCAACAGCAATCCGTGCATAGGACGGCCATGACCATCGCGGTGAACCCCCTGGCAACCAGCCAGGTTGACCTCGGTCCCGGCAAAGGACCAACGATCACCTCGCAATCGATTCGCCCACGGGTAGAGAAGCGGTAACCCTCCGGTATGTTCCTCGCAAAGGAACTGGTCCAGTGGCTGTGAAAGGTGGAGATGTTCATCACCATTGATCAACCATGAAATGCCACAGAATCCGGCTGCAGGCGCGAGGCGAAGCACTTGGCCACTGGCCGGGTGTGATAATTCCAGGATGGAACTGGAAGGCCTGGAGGATTCTGTCATCGTTGCGTGACTCCACCGCCCGACAGGGCACTACGTGGGGCATGCGCCCCATGCTCGATCTCTGGAGAGTATATTCTTGCCCATCATGTTGCTCACGATCATGCTCTCGTGCCTGTGCGCTCGACCTCCAGGGGAAACGCCACAGATTCCCGAGCAACCCCCGGTCACATCCCAATCACCCTCCCCCGCTGCAGAGCCTGCCATTGACAACCAGGCCTACCCCTCAGAGTGCCTGGTTGAAACCCGACGAGACGGACTTCTGCTGACGTTCAATGAACCTCTTCCTGAAAACGGGACACAGGACCAAGTCTCTCTTTCATTGGCAGCCGATCTGACGGACAACCAGATCGTGGATCCCCCCATGATTCAGGGGGTTGTGAAATCGCCGGATGGTCGCCGTGCATTTTTTCATATCCCGACATTCGTCTTGGGTTCCAAATTCAACATCACAATCACCTCAACATCCTGGCCAGAACCAATTCTGGCGCAAGTCGATGCTGGAACACCACACCTGAATTCAACAGGACCTGACTTTGCTGCCAGTTGTCATCCGATTCTCCCCGCCCTGGATCGGAAACCACCCGCAGACTCTCTTGTTCTCTTTGATGGAACGGATCTGGATCAATTCATCAAGCGAAATGGCGGTGGCAAGGCGGACTGGCTGATTGAAGACGACACATTGCTCGTCAACAGCGGAAAGGGCGATCTGCTCACACGCATGCCCTTGAGTGATGGGTTGTATCACGTCGAGTGGCTGTCTCCACCAGGGGGCGATCCAGCCAGCCAAAAGAACGGCAACAGTGGGGTGAAGTTCGAAGAACGCTACGAGCTCCAAATTCTCAACAACGCCGGTCATCCCCGTGCTGCACTCATCAATGAATCAGGTTCGATCTACCGACTCCGAGCTGCCGATGTCAATGCCTCGATGGGTCCAGGCCAATGGCAGAGCTACCACGTGTGGTACACCGCACCACGATGGGAAGACGGACAGAAGACCACCGACGCCAGGATGACGGTTTACTGGAACGATGTCCTCGTTCATGATGATGTCCCGATTCCGAGTAAGACAGGCGCTTCCATCGAGGAAGGACCTGATCCCCGGCGTCTCCTGCTACAGGACCATGCCTCTTCGACCGAAGACGAAGTTCGCTATCGCAATGTCTGGCATGTGCCAGCCGCGCAACTGCCAACAAGCCTTCAGCCGCCTGCAGTCCAATCAACAACCAGTCCTGGCGCCAAACAGTAACGCTTAGCAATCACCCCAGGAGGCGATCACGATCAAGACGTCATTCACGTCCACGGTACCGTTGTCATCGAGGTCTCCACTTGGATCGCTCGAGCCATAGGCTGCCAACACGGCCAACAGATCGTCAACACTGACTGTTCCGTTTCCATCGACGTCGCCCGTGCATGGGGGTGAGGACTCACAATCCAAGACCTCCAGGCTGACATTGTCGATACCACCTTCCACGAGGGAGGGATCGCTCCCATCCTCGATTGAGAAACGAACCTGCATCTGGCTCGTGGGGTCAACGTAATCGCTGACGATGAACGAGGCAGTTTCCCAGGACTGATCCGTACCGTTCGTCGAATGAACGAATGTCCATGAATTACCCCCATCATTACTGACATGGGTTTCCAGCACATCCGTGTCCTGGCTGTCGTACATCCATCGGGAGTACGCGATCGTTCCATCGATGCCCTCAAGGTTGAACTCAGGCGAGATCAGACGGGTTGGGCCGCCGTCGACGTCGGCTTCGCCAGGTGATTCCGGATCCGTTCCGTTCTGTGTGATATAGCACACGAGCGCATCAGAACCCGCCGTTGCATCATCCTCCGGTTGGGGCGTCTCGGTTCCATAGATCGTGCCGATCGGATCAACGCGAACCCAGGCGCCAGTAGCCAAAGAAGGATCATTCTCAACCGTCCAGACTGGATCAGGCTCGACTTCAAACTCCTCACGCTGCACGACGGTAACGCCGTCGGCAACCAGTGAACTGTATGGACTGGCACCTGCTGCGGGTGGATCGGAATAAATCCCTCCCCCAGCCATGCTCGCTTCGAACCAGTATTCATAATTCTCCGTGCATTCTCCTGCTGGCAAGATCGCGCGGTAGGTGTCGTCACCAAGATCCTCCAGGGCCAACTCGGTGGGCGATCCGCCATCAATTTGCAGGAACATTTTGCCACTGCCGGTCTGGATCTCACCCTCCCCCACTAAAACCAATCGGAAACGCAGCGTCGTCTCCTCGCCCGGAGTCAGGAAACCGGGAAGACCATCAGGATAGGAGAACACGATGCCAGTAGGTGGTTGGTTCATCCAAACCTGAGTACCGCTGCATCGCCCGAAGATCAGGTCTTTCCAACCATCGCCATTGATGTCGATGATTGCGACGTCGTGGACACCTGTTCGATCACTTCCCCCGATACCTGTGTCCTCGATCGAAAAGGTCACGTCGGGGAAATCACCACGGTTTCGGAAGATGTGCGTAGTCCGACTGCAACCGGGGATATCGACATCAACATCCGTAATGATCACATCCAAGTTGCCGTCATTGTTCAGGTCGTGGATATACGAGTCGCCGCCGAATCCGTTAGTGACAGAATCGAAGGTTCGGTAATCAAAATTGGCATAGCCATCCGAACCGTTGCCCGTGTTCAAGTAATAGGAGTCCACGCCGTCATCGGTGACGACCATGTCCAACATGCCATCACCATTCAGATCACCAACCTCAACAAAATAGGGTGCTAATTCATCATGGATTTCGTATCCAACGAACCAACCCTCGCTGGCGCCCCGATCGTTGTAGGTGATCGCGATGTGCTGGGGTGGGTTGAGCGACGTCTGCTTCACTACATCGAGCGTTCCATCGTCGTTCATATCTGCAAATACGCTGGCAGCACCAAATGCCGACTCCCTCATCTCGAACGTCAGCCGGTCATCGCTTTCATCGGTGAAGTATCCGTTGCCGTCGTTGATGAGAAGTTTGTTGTTGTAATCGGAGATCTGGGTCGTGCCGGAATCGTAGTCGCCGAAGTACAGATCGAGATCATTGTCGCCGTCGATGTCGCCTGCGGCGACTGAGCAGAACCGAGGTCCTGCTGTTGGGTGCATATCGGGTATCCGAGCATCCTCGTGACGGAAGCCAAGCCAATTGCCGTTGTCCTCACCCAGGTTGATGTATACCCGAGGATGGGACAGGTGCTTGGACGAATTATCAGTGAGGGTGGTTGCCGTGATCACGTCAAGCCAACCATCTCCGTTGACATCTGCGAGCTCGACATCACGATCATTGGTTGGGGTGAGGAAACCCTGGTCACCTGCCACATCGGAACTCGTGGCATAGGCAGACGTCCGGTCCACCAGAACACCACTCTCATTGAGCAAGAGTAGGTTGATGTCTCGACCCGTTGAAGTAAAAGGTTCCTTGCGAACGATGATCAGATCTTCGTCACCGTCATTGTCCACATCACCGACGAAATAATCTTTCTCCTCCAGGTCATTCACACCAAGTGATGAATCAACCGAGAGACGGGCATTCGTTTCATCAGAATAATTAACCCACCCCCCAACACCAGCCAGCACCGCACTCGAGCATACGAGGCTTAGGGCAACACAAGTCATCGGGATGGTCGTCTTCAACATGGTCAGGCTCACTCTCTCTGGTACAGGACACGCCCGGAATCGGGCAGGGGTCAAGAACAATCCCCCCAGAGCGACAGCAAGGCAAGGATATCATCCACCTCGACTTCACCGTCGCCATCAAGGTCCGCATCGCATGGATTCGGACAGGGCCCCCACAGGGCCAGCAAGGCCAGAAGATCATTGACTTCAACGGCCCCCGACCCGTCGATATCCCCCTCGCAATTCTCGCAATCGTCCAGGATACCATCCTCATTCGAATCCAAGCTCGGATCCTGGATGATCTCGACGACGTCCCAGGTGCCATCACCATCACAATCTGAAAGCGGTTCATCAAAGGCATCCAGGAATACGCTGACGTCTTCATCATCGACGACACCGTCCTGGTTGACATCGTGGATCGCACAGGCATCATCCGGCGTGCAGGATTGGGCATAGCACTCGGCCAATCCCACACCATCATCGCTTCCGAAGACATCTTCCCAGTCCACCGTTTCCGAGCCATCGGAATCGAATTCAACGCGGCCAAGCGAATCCAGGAACTGAATCAACAAGGCCTGATCAGCAGCATCGAGCGCGATGAAGGCCTGGGCGGTATCAATGCCTTGGCTCGCCAAGAGGCCATGCTCATAGATCGCGTAGGTCACACGCTCTTCGAATGTGCCACTACCAAAGCGGCCATCATGCCAAATGGGATTCCGGAATCGAACACCCCACAGCGGTGGCGTGCGGAGTTCGCGTCCACTGGCTGTTCCGTCCTCGATGCCGTCGCCACCCAACCCCATGCCATGAAGCAGGAAGTCGCCATACGGTCGAATCTCGATGTTTCGAAGAGCATCTTCAAGCGTCGGATCGTCTCGCGTCGTAAAACTTGGAACATGGCAGTCCGCACAGCCAATCTGCCCGAAAATAACTTCACCTGTCATTCCGGATCGTGGGGTTTGTGGTGGTGGCGCGAGAAATCTCTGGAAATCCGTGACACGCTGCACGAACGAAACACTTGCTCCATCGGGTGGATCTTCAGGTTCTGGAACTTCATCACAGAGATCAATAAGGCTGCTGTCACCCTGGGGAGGAACCTCGTCCATGAGTAGATCGTTGGTGAGTCCCATCTCGTTGAGGGCCGCGTCGGCGCTGAATGTCATCACAGTCGCAACCTGCGCCTTCCAGCCGAAACGCCCCACGCGGTCTCCACCGGAAGGATCTTCAAGCGGAACAACCATGCGTGCCTCGCCCTGGATTGCCACATCCTGTGCATCACGGATGGCCAGGATGTCGGCATCAGAGATCGCTTCCACCAATCCATAGGCCAGGGCACCAGGCGTCACGCGTAGGGAGGTAATGTTGGCTTCGGCAGGTATGACCTCTGCGCAATCCTCGGACACACTTTCGGACTGCAGTAACGAGCCGCCCAGAGAATCCAGGGGGTCGAATCCCCCCTTGTCGCCCAGCCGCCCAAATCGGGTGACGAACTGGGAACCAGGGCCACCAACAGGGTTGTTATGACACGAGGCACAACTGGTCTGGTTAAAGACAGGCCCCAGTCCCGTGGCAGGGGTGAGGTTCAACTGGTAGGCCTCCAGGCCAACCAGGAACCTGTCCAGTTGATCCGCAGTCAAATCTGCCAGGGGATCCCCTGGCCGTGGCTGAAGATCGGTCCCAATCGCCGTCCCAGACACCATGACAGCCACAGCCATGGCCGTGGCAGCCCTGTATGAAATCTGGATCAATCGCCTATTACTCACGTCTCTCTCCACGCGAGATGCCTCGTCACCGCCTTCAAAGTAACTTAAAGGCGTTGTGAATCGAGAACAAACTACTATTCGCACCAACCTCCTGCACGGGATCCGCCTAAACCTGGCCCTGGCGGCACTCGCCCTGTTAACCGGTTGTCGGGACCAGCCTCCCGCCCCGAAAACACCCCAGGAAACAGGAAGACATATTGATTCAACAGAACCGGTAGCGACCCCCCCGCTCAACGACTCCCTCACGGCTCATTTCAACCTCATAGAAGCCAAACGGACCGGAACTGCCCGGATACGAATCCGCCAGTGGCTCAATGAGCATCCCGAAGATCCCCGGGCAGAATTCCTGATGGGACTCAGCCATCACCGCGATCGGCGCTACGCCCGTGCATTGACATGGTTCCAAGATGCCATTCAACATGAACCTGTCTACCCACCCGCTTGGCACTTCCTTGGGTGGGCACACTACTACCTGGGAAATGCCCAATCGGCACGCCATGCCTTTGAAGAACACCTTGTCATGGATCCCAGCGAGGGGGATTCCCACTTTGCCTTAGGCCTGCAGGATCTTGAAGCTTGGCAACTGGATGAGGCTGAACAAAATTTTCGCAAGGCTATTCAACTTCAGTCCGCTTTACCAAACCGTGTCAAAGGTGTATCCAAAGCCACCGCACGCCTCAGTGAAGTCATTGAGACACGTGATGGAAACATCGATGAGGCCATCACGCTACTCAAGGAAAGTGTTCGGCTGTACCCTGATCACTACGAAGCTTGGTACAGGCTGTCTCAATTGCTGCAACAGCAAGGCCGAGTCGAAGAGGCTGAGGACGCCCAGCGTTCGTTTCTGGAGGCTCGAGAAAGAGTCAGACCCAAAGGAGGCGCCTTCGAATGACACGTTGGCTGCTCATGGTCCTGGCAATTTCACCGTGGCTGGCATCTTGTGATGAGCCATCACCTGAAGCTGCACCCGTCGTCCACTTCATGGATGTAACAGATACGACAGGACTCGATTTCGTGACAACCTGCGGTGGCGTGCCCTCCACTGAAATTCTAGAAGTGGCTGGTGGTGGTGTGGCGTTGTTCGATTTTGACAATGACAACGATCCCGACCTCTTCGTTGCCAACGGCGCCACTTTGGAGTCTCCCCGTCTGGGCCCAGGCTCCCGACTGTTTCGAAATGACAGTACCCCAGGCCAGATCCGATACATCGATGTCACATCAGACTCTGGGATTGACCTGAACCGCTGGGCCATGGGGACCGCCGCCGGCGATATCGATGGCGATGGGTTCATCGATCTCCATGTCACTTGCTGGGGACCGAACGCGTTGCTGCGCAACCGTGGCGACGGCACCTTTGAAGACATCACGGACACGGCAGGTCTCGATGATGAAGCGTGGAGTACGTCCTCTGCCTTCGGCGATGTTGATGGCGACGGGGATCTGGATCTCTATGTTGTCAACTACTTGGAATTCGACCCGGCTTCACTTCCGCCAACCACCAAGTACAAAGGACAAACTGTTCCTACCGGCCCCCAGGGTTTGACTCCGCAGGCAGACCGGCTCTGGATCAACAATGGTGATGGCACATTCAGTGACGCCATTCAAGCGGGCGTTCTCGAGTCCATCACACCTGCCTATGGGCTCAATGTAGTCATCATCGATTTCGATGGCGATCAACGCCAAGACATCGTCGTTGGCAATGACTCGATGGCGAATGATCTGTTTATTCATAACGAATCCCCCGGGGAGCCCCTGGAACTTCTGAACACAGGAAGACACAGTGGATTGGCCGCCAATCTCGATGGCTCCGAGCAGGCCACCATGGGCATGGCGATCGGTGATGTCGACGGCGATGGACGCCCGGATCTCTTTACAACCAACTTCTCAGCGGATACGAACACGCTTCATCGCAGCATGGACAATGGTGGCTGGCAGGATCGAACTCGACAGTATGGCCTTGGCATGCCCAGTCGCCCGTGGCTGGGTTGGACGACGACATTTATAGATCTGGATTATGACAATGACGAAGACCTGATCATCTTGAACGGTCATGTCTATCCAAATGCAACACTCGACACCATGGACGCAGAGTATGAACAACCACCACAGGTGCTGATCCGAGATGGTGACCGCTTTGTTCAACTCGAAGCAACGCCAACGGATACTTGGCTGGGCATCCCCCGTCGGGATCGTGCCGGTGCACTGGGCGACCTGGATGGGGATGGCGACTTCGATCTGGTCACAGCCGAACTCAACGGTCCAGTTCGGATCATTGAGAACCGCACCACACCCCCGAGATCAATGCAGCCTGTCATCGTCCACCTCGTGGATGACCGACCGGGCATCTCCAACCGTACCGGCCTCGGCAGCCGCATCCGTTCACTGGGGACTCCCATCACCACGCGGTGGGACTACTCAGGCGGCCCCTTCCAATCAGCCAGCGACTCCGCAGCAGCCTTCTCAATTCCTGTAGATCTGTCGACCTGGAAGATCGCAGTGAACTGGCCAGATGGCACGGAGACCCGACACCAAATCAGGCCAGCTGCCCGAGTCACCATTCGACATACAGAGGGCCTCTCAAAGTCGAACTGAAGGACACTCAATCGGCCCCGCCGGTATCCTCATAACTCATGGCGAGACAGCCCAAGCGATGGCGACAGATCGAGGCACATGGTCCCGGACATCCGCTTGCCTGGGTGATCTGGAGCGTGCCCGCCCTCTTCTTTTTATACGAGTTCATTCTCAGGATCGCGCCCAGCTTATTGCTGCCAGATCTTGAACGTTCAATGCATCTCACAGAAGTTGGCATCGGGGCCGCCTTGGGTGCCTACTACTACGCTTATGCACCCATGCAACTCGTAGTTGGAGTGCTCTTGGATCGATTTGGTTCACGAAGACTTCTCACACTGGCAGCAGTCATCTGCGTGATCGGCCTGGCCGTGGGTGCTGGCGTGACAACGGCCGCCGGGTTAGCAGCCAGCCGTTTCCTCCTGGGTCTGGGTTCAGCATTTGCTTACATCGGGGCCGTCTACGTTGCGATGACTTGGTTTCCACATCGACGAATGGCCATGCTGACCGGTCTGACGGCCGGGGTTGGGTTCGCCGGTGCGGTGGGTGGTGAATTTCTACTCCAGGCCATTTTCGGAACGCCTCCGGACTGGGCTCGAGGTATGTGGATCCTGGCGATCGCGGGATTGGTCTTTGCCGTGGCTATCTGGCTCGCGGTCCCCGAGAGGCCTGCCTGGCACTTGGAACGAACTGGTCGCGATACACCACACAATCTCCGAAGTGTGCTGCATGGACTCCGCCGTGTTGCGTTCCACGGCCCCACCTGGCTGGTGAGTCTTGGTTGCGCATTGATGTACATTCCATTGGCATTCGCAGGCAATTGGGGGCCACGTGATCTTCATACCGTCCTAGATGTGTCGACTAACCAAGCGCCTCGCATGTACGCCTTGTTCTACGTCGGTATTGGCTTGGGTTGCCCTCTTGTCGGTTGGCTCTCAGATCGAACCGGACAACGACGTCCCTTCCTCATCTTCGGCAGCCTGACCGCCGCGCTCGGTACATTGGCCATGGCGATATTGCCCGAAACGGCCCGTGACTGGACTTGGGTCATCCTGCCACTCTGGGGCTTGGTGGTAAGCACCTACGTGCTGGGGTATCCCCTGGCAACTGAACTCAATCGCAAGGATGCCGCTGGGACCGCCATCGCCTTCGTCAACTTTGTTGGCATGTTGGTAGCAGGCCTCATGGTCTGGCTGTTTGGAATGATGATCGACACCATTGCCTCCAACCGTGGTCATGACCAACCCGATGGATCTGACTTCCGTTGGGGCCTGGGTGTCTTGGCGATTGTGATGGTCCTGGCTGTCATCGCGCATCTGCTGGTTCCAAAGCCACACCGTCACACGAGGACATGATCGATGCTGGCGGTGACGCACTGGAAGGCCAGGGCTTTGAACGGTAGGCTGGCTTCCCTCATTGACCAGAGAGATACGAGGAGATCAGTTCCATGGAACTCACAAGCAACAGCTTCAATGACGGCCAATCGATCCACGAGCGTTACTGCTTCTGTCGGATCGATCCGGAAACACCTGTCAGCCTTTCAGACAACATCAATCCGCACCTGTCTTGGCGTGATGCACCGGAAGGCACAAGATCCTTTGTGCTGCTCTGTATCGATTCCGATGTGCCCACCGTCGGCGATGACGTGAACCAAGAAGGCCGCAGCATTCCACATGATCTGCCACGTTGTGACTTCTGTCATTGGGTGATGGTCGATATTCCCGCTACTTGTCATGAGTTGGACGAAGGTACCTGTTCCCAGGGTGTGACTCCCGGAGGCAAATCAAATCCTCCGGGCCCGGCTGGTTCCCGCCAGGGCATCACCAACTACACGGATTGGTTTGCTGGTGATGCTGACATGGGCGGCGACTACCACGGCTACGATGGTCCTGCACCACCGTGGAACGATGAGCGATTGCACCATTATCACTTCACGATCCACGCGATCGATCTCGAACAATGCCCAATGGCAGGGAACGACTTCCGCGTTGAGGACGTCATGCAAGCTATTGAAGGCCACGTGCTCGATTCTGTGACGATCACTGGAACGTGTTCGATGAATCCCAGCCTCGCGACAGGCGCCTGATCTTCCATCGCCGGATACCGACAACCGACTTTACGTGGGCTTCTGTCTGCCGGGCATCTTGGCATGGGGTAGTCGACGCTCAACGAGTGCAGGCATCATGCTGAATAGCGCGTGAATTCCTTTGTTGACTAGCCCAGGGACACAGATTTCCTGCCCCTTCTCCACGGCATACCAACCCGCACGGACCACCGGCTCAACATCCCCCCACATCCACCGAGGTAAACGGTCGACTTCTTCACGATTGCCCAGGACATCATGAAATTCAGATCGTGTGAAGCCGGGACACAAAGCTGTGACGTGAACACCTGTGCCAGCCAACTCTCGAGCTTGGCTGCGGGCATACCCCACCATGAAGGTCTTTGTGGGACCGTAGAGACTGCCAGGGGACTCTGATACGAAAGCCGCCAGGGATGACACGTGGATGATGCGGCCCCACCCACGCCTCACCATGTCCGGCGTGAAAGCATGGGACAGGCGGATGGGCACCATGGCCATCACCTCAAGAAAGGCACGAAGGGTCTTCCAATCCGATTCAACGAAATAATCCGGAATCGCATACCCAGCACTATTCACCAACACGTCGACATTGACGTCAATTGAATCAACCAAAGACTCGACAGCATCGGGATCAGAGAGATCACAGGGCCGAATGAGAATCTCTGCTTGGTGATTCCTTTGAAGTGTTTCGGCAAGGCTTTCAAGACGATCGACTCGTCGGGCACATAACACAAGCGAATGCCCCCGAGCCGCCAAGAATCGAGCGTAGGCCTCCCCGATACCTGCAGAAGCCCCTGTAACCAAGGCCCATCGACCCGCGTTCTGGCGTGCCCCATTCACCAAAGCATCATATAGTGACGGCACCTGTCAATCTGGGAGACCACCTTGAAGAAGCACATCAACCCGATCCGTTTCGTTGAGCAATGCATCGCTTGTTTCGTCGTGATCTTCCTTCTGGGTGGATGCCAAGCGACCAGTCCAGGTGAATACTTCTCGATCAAGCCCGCCTGGAACCATCAAGTGCCGGGACTGACCCATTTTTCCCTGGCCAATGGTGTGAACATCTGGGTACAGCAGAGCCCTATCGTGACACTGGCCGATGTCAAAACCGCGAGGTACATCACGGATGCCGACCAACGGCCTGCCGTGATGGTTGAGTTTGATGCCGCAGGAACTGCCCGGATTTCACGGTTCACCTCCGGCCATGACAATCAACCACTCGCCGTATTCGTGGATGGCTTGCTGATCAGTGCCCCCCTGGTGAATGGTGAGGTCGGCGACGAGTTCATGGTCATGGGCCTTGGCGACAAGGCCCAGGCGGAGCAATTCCTCGCCAATTGCAAGGCCCAGGCTGCCAAGGCCCACTGAGCCCGCTCTCCTCACCTGGCAGGCTCGACGTGAAACCCCATTCGTGGCCTGCTGGAGTCAAAAAGTGCTTCAAAGGTGCTTCAAACCCGGGTTTCCATGAATCCTTGTTTCGAGTCAGCCGAATTCTGGACTAGACTAAATGGTTGACGGGGGGAATTAACCCGTCGCGTGACAGAGAGAGGACCTATGTCAAACACGAAAACAACCACCGGCGCGGTGGCCCTTAAGGTCTTAACCGCTTTAATTACATGTACTTATGCTGGCTTGGCAACGGCTGGCCCGGCCTCGTTTGAAGGCACCCAGTTGCCCCTGGAAGCTGTCAGCCAGCTCTCCGTACCGGGTCCAGATTATGACCGCCTCTGGGTAGAAGACGTCAAAAGGGACAACGAGATTGCGCCTCGGCGAATCGCCGTTCCAAATGCCGTCTCGGTAACCCCGGCGAGCCATGGCACCTGGGAACGAACGCCCAATGGCCAGTTGCTCTGGCGGCTGATCGTCAATGCCCCTGGTTCCAGGCACCTCAACCTCGGCTTCGAGGACTGGAAACTTCCCGATTCTGGTGAGGCCTGGATTACCTCGAAGGATGGCCGCTGGGTCTTAAATCCCATCACACCTGCGGACAATATTAACGAGGATGAACTCTGGACGGCCATCGTCTTTTCAGACAGCATGATCGTCGAGATTACAGTCGACGAGATCGATCGCCAGGCCCTGATTGATGCCACCACATTGACCAAGGTCAATGCTGGCTACCGTGGCTTTGGTACAGGTGATGGCACGAGAGGCAGCTCCGAAAGCTGCAACATCGATGTCGTCTGCCCTCTGGGCGATGACTGGTGGGACGAGATCCCGTCCGTTGGCGTCTACACCGTCAATGGCTTCCTGACATGTACAGGCGCCATGATCAACAATACCGATCTCGATGAGACCCCTTACTTCCTGACGGCGGATCACTGCGGAATTGGGAACAACAATGACCAGTCAGTTGTTGTCTACTGGAACCACCAGAACAGCTACTGCCGTACCGGCAGCGATAGTGGTGGGGGTGGCAACGGTGCCTTCAACCAATCTACCAGTGGATCAACCCATCTCGTGAGTGGTGGTAATAGCGACTACTGCCTGATCCGCTTGAATAGCGATCCCAACCCCAACTACGAAGTGAGTTTCTCCGGTTGGAACCGATCGTCCTCCACGCCCAGTGCCGGAATGGGAATCCACCATCCGAACACGGCAGAAAAGCGGATTTCTTCTGTTGAGAACATCTACAGCACAGGTCCCTACTGGGGCATTAACTGGGATGAGGGTCGAACGTATTTCGGCTCCTCTGGTTCTCCTCTCTACGACGGGAATCACCGCATCGTCGGCCAACTGTATGGCGGCAATTCCTTCTGCACCAATGACCAAGACGATGTCTATGGCAAGTTGAGTAACTCATGGTCTGCCCTGAGCCAGTACCTGGATCCCCAGAGCAGCGGTGCCACCTTTGTGGACACGCTCAACCCATACGGCGACGGTGGCAATGGCGGAGTCTGCTGCCTGCTGGGCAACTGCTACAACGTGGCCGAGTCCACCTGCAACAGCAGCAACGGCACGTGGTATGTCGATGAGACATGTGGCGAAGTGGATTGCGAAACTCCTCCTGATCCAACAGGGGCCTGCTGCCTTGATGATGGCAGTTGTAACTCTGACGTTACCAACCAAGAGTGCAATGCATCGAATGGTGATTGGCAAGAAGATACAGCTTGTACTGATGCCAACTGCCCGCAACCTCCCCCCACAGGTGCTTGCTGCATCACGAGCGTCACGTGCAGTGATGACTACACGGCAACCGAGTGTTCATCTGCTGGTGGCGCCTACCAGGGCGATGACACCGACTGTGACTTTGTGGACTGCGATACCGGCGGTGGCGATCTTGTCGAATTGCATCACGCCATCGTTGGCGCAAACCTGGTTTCAGGAAACCAAGACACATGGACCGTTCATGTCTACGCTGCAGTCGGCGCTGGCAACCGTGTTGATGCCGTAGCGGGTAATAGCGTTCAGGAGAAGGTCCTGACAAGCACCAACGGCTTCTACCAAGACGCGGCTGGTGGCCCAACCTCTGCAGATATCAACCCAGCCTTCTATGAATTTGTTCCGGACCTGGAATGGGACAGTCGAGTCACCATCGGTGCGCTTGATCAGACAGGTGATCCCTTCGACGATAACAACATGGGTGACGTCGGCATTGACTGGACCAACTTCGAGAATGGCGGCACACTCTCCGTAGACAACGGAACCTGGTACGTGCTGCCTACCCACCCACAGGGTGAGGCCCAGGCCTTCATCTCGCAGGATTGTTCTCAGCAGTACGGCGTGCTCCTGGCCCGCCTGACAGCCTATGAACTGGACTCGACCATCTCAATGGATGCACTCATCCAGGGCCGTGACGTCGCCGGGAACAACTGGCAGGACACGGCGAGCTACACCTTCACCTACGAAGCCACCGAGGATTGCAATAGCAATGGTGTGTCGGATACTTGCGACATCGCCAATGGCACGAGCGAAGACACGGATGGCAATGGCATCCCGGACGAATGTGACAGCAGTTGCCCGGGTGATGCGGATGGCGATGGTGACTCCGATGTCGACGACATCCTGCTGGCTCTGGGCAATTACGGAGGCTCCGGTGGCGGTGATGTGGATGGCAACGGTGTCATTGACGTCAACGATCTCCTGCAGATCCTGGCGTACTACGGCGGCTGCTGAGTTCGCCTGACTGACTTGATTTCAACCGCCCGGCTCCCCTGGAGCCGGGCGGTTTCTTTCAACTGGAATCTGGCGGCTGGAAACCCCCGCCACCTGGCGTCTCCAGCACGAAGCTATCAGCACATCCCATCTCGACACTGGCCGTTGCCCCGATCGCCTCGACGCGTCCATCCTCACGATGAACCGACTGCATCCCCACCTGCCCGTCAACTCCACCGACCAACCCGAAGGGGGCGATACGACGACGGCCTGACAACAAGGTCAGGGTCATGGGTTCCAGGAAGCGAAGTTCGCGTATCGCGCCCGCCCCACCCCGCCATCGACCACGGCCACCGGAGCCATGACGTATGGCAAACCTCACAAGTCGGACAGGGAATCGCCTTTCGAGAATCTCCGGATCCGTCAACCGTGAGTTGGTCATGTGCGAGTGGACGGCATCGGCACCGTGGAATCCAGGCCCCGCCCCAACGCCACCGCAGACAGTTTCGTAGTACTGGTGGGTCGAATCACCAAAGGTGATGTTGTTCATGGTTCCCTGGGAGGCAGCCTGCACTTCCAGGGCTGCCAGAATGGTATCCACGACGCACTGGCTGGTCTCCACGTTGCCAGCGACGACTGCCGCAGGCGAACGTGGATTGAGCAACGAGCCCTCCGGTAAGACGATGTGAACTGGCCGCATGCAGCCCTCGTTCAAAGGGATCTCGTCATCGATCAGGCATCGCAGCACGTAGAGCACGGCTGCCCGTGTGACTGCTGGTGGTGCATTGAAATTCGTCTCGCACTGTTCACTCGTACCGCTGAAATCAAAGACGATGTCATCATCGTTCCGGCTGACCGTTAGCTGTATTCGACTACCGTCATCCATATCCGTCGTAAAGCTTCCCTCCTTCAGATCCGGAAGGAGTGACCGCACGCAGGCCTCCCCGTTATCCATGACAGCCGCCATGCATGCCTGCACCATGGAGACTCCAAAGGTCTCAACAAGGCCATTCAATTCCAGAACACCTCGAGCATTGGCTGCCAGTTGGGCCCTGAGGTCGGCAATGTTTTGATCGATATTTCTTGCTGGGTATGGACCTTCTGCCAACTTGGCTCGAACACCCGCTTCGTCAAGCTGCCCCCGGTGAACGATACGAACCGGTGCCACCACAACACCTTCCTCGGAAAGTGTCCTGGAATCTGCTGGCATGGAACCCGGTGTGCGTCCTCCCACGTCAGCATGATGGCCACGACTGGCCACGAGAAAGAGACGATTCGTTCCACCACTATCAAAGACCGGGGTGACCACCGTGAGGTCAGGCAGGTGCGTCCCGCCGTGGTAGGGATCATTGAGAAGCCACGCATCGCCAGGTTCCAGTGCATCCCCATGGGCATCGATCACGGCACGAACACTGTGATCCATCGATCCTAGATGAACGGGCACGTGGGGCCCGTTTGCCACCAACTGTCCGGATGCGTTGAAGATTGCACAGGAGAAATCCAGCCGTTCCTTAATATTCACCGAGTGGGCAGTCCGACGAAGTGTCGCCCCCATCTCCTCGGCGATTGACATGAAACGGTGACCGAAGACTTCCAGCAACACCGGATCCCTCGACACCTGTTCTTCGCTGGTCATCCCCTGGCCAGTCCCCGTCGCTTGGTGATGCTCCAGGAAGAGATCGCCCGAATCACTGCAGGTCAAAGACCAACCCGGCTCCACGATGGTCGTCGCCCCCTGTTCCGCAACGATCGCGGGGCCATCAATCCTTGCCCCAGCGGGAATCATCTCACGAGACCAGGTGCCGACGGTCTCCAACTGGCCTTGGAACCACGCTTGCGTGCGGCGTATGGGTTCAGGCAGTGGCCCGGATGCACGTGACATGACCGGCAGTTCGGGGGATTCGTTGGATACAACCTCCACTTCAACCATGTCGACGATGACCGACGCATCCCGCGGAAGTTCAAATCCATAGCGATCCCGAGCTGCCTGGTAAAAGTTTCGTTGCATCTCATCAGGCGTACTCTCTTCAACCGAGATGCTGCCATCCCATCCCTGGACCTGGAGATGAACACGCCTTGTAGCCTGTAGGTCTTTCTGGGAAACACCACGTTCAAGGAGTTGACCACTCAAATCGGCTTCCATGACATCCATGGCTTGAGCGATCTCATGGGTGGATTCCACTGGGCATCCCAGGGTGCGTTCAGTGGAGAGGCGAGGCTTTGCCAGACCAATACCCAAGGCCGAGAGAACACCTGCCTGTGGATGGATGAGGACACGTTTGATTCCCAGCGTCTGAGCTACCAGGCAGGCAGCCTGGCCACCGGCCCCACCAAAGGCCACCATCGTGACATCTTCAAGTGAACGGCCCTGCTCAATGGAGATCCGCCGGACCGCAGCGGCCATGCGTTCCACGGCAATCCGAAGGCACCCTTCTGCAATGGCCTCGATGCTCATGTCCTCCTGTCCGGGCATATGCTTGGCAATGGCCTCAAAGGAAGCCCGTGAGGCCTCGGGATTGATGGGCTCCTTGCGATCCGCACCAAAGACGCTGGGTAACAGATCTGCATCAAGTCGACCCAGTACGACCTGACAATCCGTAACAGTGGCCGGACCTCCCATGCGATAGCAAGCAGGACCTGGGTTCGCGCCAGCGCTCTCGGGACCAACTCTCAGGCGTTGACCATCAAAGCGACAGACCGAGCCACCACCTGCAGCGATCGTGTCGATCTCGAGCATAGGCACACGAAGCCTCAATCCATCCAAGCGTGTATCCCAGGTCCTGTAGAGAGATCCGTCATGCCAGGCCACGTCCGTGGATGTCCCTCCCATATCGAACGTGATGATCCGCTCGCAACCGGCCACCCGTGCAACCGCGGCAGCGCCAACAATTCCACCCGCTGGTCCGGACAATACGGCTCGACTCCCGCGGAATTCCGCTGGATCAGCCAGACCACCACTGCTCTGCATGAATTGGAGTCGGGCCTCCGGGAGTGCCGCTGCCAAGCCCTCGATGGAACGCTGCAGAGGTGGTGTCAAGGTCGCGTCAACCAGCGTGGTCTGGCTCCTGGCCAACAGGCCCTGCAAGGGGCAGACCTGGTGGCTAGCCACGGCCTGCGCTAAACCAACCTCACGGGCAATCTCCAGAACCCTTTGCTCATGGGCGGTGTGCTGCCAACCATGTAAGAGGGATACCGCACAAGCTGTCACCCCACTGGCAACGGCAGACTGCAATTGGGCCTTGAGGTCGACCTCGTCCAGTGGATGGATGACTTCACCGTTGATACCGATGCGTTCGCGTGCCTCGATTACTCCAGCCCATGATGGACTCGGGCGATGGATGTTCAATTCAAAGAGCCTGGGGCGAGTTTGGTCTCCAAGGAGCAACAGATCACCCAATCCCTCGGTCATAACCATGACCGTTGGCTCACCAGACCGTGTCAACAAGGCATTGGTGGCCACGGTGGTACCCAACCGAACTGCCACAGATCCGAGTTCATCCAACGGCGCAGTTGCGTCCAGTTCTAAAACCGATCGGATGGCGCTCAGGGAGGCATCCTCATGCCTCGCGGGATCTTCCGACAGCACCTTGGCGGTACGCAAATCCTCTTGTGAAGGGTGCCATGCCACGATGTCAGTAAACGTGCCGCCTCGGTCGATCCAGAAATGCCAGGTGACCGGAGGCATCTCAGCACGCACGGATAACTTGGTCGATTGATGCCTCGTCCATGAGATATTCGATTGGCACGCATGCTGACTTGGTGACATGTTCGGAAGAGTGCTTGTCTACGACACCCACGATTCCACTGATGATCATCTGGGTTGCGATGCAAATCAGGATGAATCCCATGATTCGTGTCATAGAGTTGAGTCCACCATTTCCTAAAACGCGGAGCAGGTATTCAGAAAATCTGAAGCACAGCCATGTAATTATGGAAACACACAGGATTACACACCCAATCACGATCCATTCCATCCAACCACCATTCTCCTCCTGAATCTTTGAAGCAAAGGACAACACAACCGAAATGGCACCTGGCCCAGCAATGATGGGCAAGGTCAATGGAATGAAAGACACATCCTTCTTGACTTGCCCCTCGTGATGCTCAGTCGGTGTGATCTTCCGCTTGTCCTTTGGATACAGGAACTGCCATCCCATCACGCCAATAATCAAACCACCGCCAATATCAACCGCATCCACTGAAAATCCAAAGATCTTGAGGATCCAGATACCCCCTGCAAAAAACACGATCAGCATGCAGAAGACCTTGATTCCGCATTTCAGTGCCTGATGATGGCGCCACTTGGAATCATCTCCATCGGTCAGGGAGAGGAAGACCGCGATCATCCCGAACGGGTCGGTGATGACCAGTAAGGCAATAAAAGACAACAGGAAGAGTGAAGAGAGATCCATTGGTCGTTTGCTCGGCTGGCAGGATACCTCAGGAAGACATCCTCATGGATTCCAGAGGCATGGCCAACGAACAACCCCGCCGGGAGTGCCGACGGGGCTGGAATTCATAAAGATTATTCGTTTGGATCAGTGGCGACGGCGTCGTCGTCCAGCCAGTCCAGCCAAGCCAAGAAGTGCCAGAGCACCTGGTGCGGGAATGGCATAGAAGGCTTGATCTGTTGAAGTCGATCCTTGGCCCCAGCCGGGCTGGGTGTCTTCGCCGCCGAGCAGATCGATGGCCGGATCACCCTGGTTACCGCCAGTCGTTGCGATCTCGAAGCTAAATCCAGCTGCACCACTGTTGGCAAGTTCGTTCATGAATCCTGCAAGCCGCCAAGTGATCGTGTCACCTTCCCAATTGATTTGGGTCGTCACACCGATGTCACTGTCTCCCCAGCCGCTGCCGTTGTGAGCATTCATCGCTGCACCACCACCACCATCAGCCCATGAACCCAGGAAGAGGTCCATGCCTTCCAGGCCGGCAACATCACGGATCCAGGGATTGTCATTATCACCGGAGCCACCTGCGGTGTAGTCGAAGAAGACCATGTACTTGCCCCAATCACCATCGAGGTCTGACACGGTCAATGAGATCTCAACATCCCAACCGTCATCCACAACTTCGACTGAAACAATGTCCAAGTTGGCGTTCCCGGTAGCAATATCACCGACTGGATCGGTATAGGTCGAACCAATTGCAGTTGACAGCAGCGCGGCGCCGCCAAGGATTGCTGATATGGCCATGGATCTCTTCTCCTCTTCCACCATGAAAATAACAGACTGAGGCCCCCTCTCAAGGCCATTTATGAAGATTCTGGGTAGATAAAGCCAGGACAATGGGTTCAAAAGTGGCCTCACGACCCCATCAGGGGGGGCAGTGCACCTGAGCATTTGATTGGATGGCCTGGGGGGCCAATCAGCCCCCTGAGGAACCTACTTGCCGGACTTGGACGATGTCTTGTTTGAGTTTCCCTTGGAGGGCTTGGCAGGCTTGGCAGTCTTGTTCGTGTTGCTCTTGGAGGTCCCATTGGTGTTGGACTTGTGCCCATGACCCGCGGCCCCCTTGATGGCCTCACCGATTCCACCGATGGCCCCTGCCGCCCCTTTGCCCACACCCCGAACCGCATCTGCGATCGGCTTCCCAAGGCCAACCTGCTTTAAGCCTGGGATGCTCTCGATGCTGTCGCCGATCTGGCTGATAGCTACGTTCGAGAGGCCCTTGATTGGATTACTCGCGATGTGATCCAGAACAACCTTCACCATGATTCCGATGACATGGGCCAGCAACTTGTCGGGATCCGATTCCGTCCCCACATCGGCGAGATCAATTTCGGGCAGATTCGCATCGAGGTGCCCGCCTGCAATACTGACGATCTTGCCCTCGGCGGTCAGTTGAATGTCCTTGATTTCAAGGCGCGCAATATTCAAGATGACATCGCCGCCGCTGTCATCGGGAGTATCGACTTGCTTGGCAATATTGCCGACGACCTCAGAGACATTGATCCGGTCACCAATCTGTTCCAGATCCATTATGAAACCTGTCAGTCGCACAACGGGGACTTGGATGTTTGAAGACAGGAAGGTCCCCAGCCGACCCTCGATGTACATGTCATTGACAACGAGCATATGCGGCTTATTAAAGCCTTCAGGGTTATCAATGACCAGGTTCGTGATCGTGGTCGAGTTACGAAAAATACCGAGGTCCACTGAACTCGCTGTTGTATCGACGCCCATGAGGTCCGTACCGGCCCGATGGAGGGCATACCGGGCGAGGAGATTCACGGACAGGTAAAGCACGATGATCAACACGAGGAGCGAACCGGCCACATAGGCAGATATCTTTCCGAATTTGCGCATTCCTGGGCTCCTATGCGACCGCAGCCACGTTGATTCGGACAGCAGTGTAAGCCTAGTACGAGTTGGGCGTCGATAGGCTGGTAGCATCCGCCAGGTATGAACTCCCAGAGATTGATGACAATCAGGGGACGTCTCTCCGTCCTGGCAACATGCACCATCGTGACTGCTGCGGGCGGCTGCCAAGGCTTGGACTCGTCAGAGCCCACGGGTGGGCCCTTTGGCGAACACCTCCCGCAAACCGAAGCCGAATTCACGACCCTCGGCGAAGCCGCCCTGCAATTGAACGCAGAGAAGGCACCGCTGCAAAGGCTTGATCCGGTGGTAGGGAAGTGGCTCATCGAAGGCACATTCAGCCCTTGGCCAGGTAGCCCCGTCTCATCGATCGCCCCAATCTGTGAAAGCAAATGGATCCTCGGAGGCCGCTGTCTCCAGTTTCGGTACCGATACAGCATCCCCGGTGAGGTGATCTCGGACCTGGTAATCGTGGGTTGGAATTCACTCGATCACACGTATTCGATTCAGTTGTATTCCAGTGGGTGGCCACTACCCACTCACGGAACTGGGCAATGGAACGAAGAAACCAACGCCCTTGATTTCGTGATCCACACCATCAATCCATCGACCAAACAGCCCATCAAGACCCTCTATCGCTTATCGGATATCAATCCGGAGTCCCATCGTTGGAGTCAGTTCAGAACCAAGGACAATGGTGAATTGGAGGCTTTCTTCATCATGAACGCCAAAAAGGCCCCCGCCCAATGAGCCGTGCCGTCACTATTCCCTTCGAGCAATTCGCAGGTGTTGATATGCGAGTTGGCACGGTGCAATCAGTTCAGGAATTCCCCGAGGCTCGTGTGCCGGCATGGATCCTGGACATCGACTTTGGCCCCGAGATCGGATGCCTTCGATCATCAGCTCGAATCACGGATCTTTACAGCGTGAATGAGTTGGTTGGCCGCCAGGTCATCGCTTCGATCAACCTCGGTGACCGCCAGATCGGGCCGGTCAAGTCGCAATGCCTGGTGCTTGGACTCCCCGATGCAGAGGGGCGGATCGTCCTGCTCACGCCCGACCGGAACATTCCAAATGGCAGCCGCGTGAGTTGACCCTGGCCGTCAATCCTTGAGCTCGGTCAAGCGGATGTGTTTCCACCGCATCCGGCCCACATCACCAGAGTGCACTTGCAGTGCAATGAAGCCTTCACGATCTCCATCGTGATCGATGTAGTCAACACAGGAGACGCCATTCAGCCATATCTGCAGGCGTGGCCCATTGGCTCGAATGCGGATGCGATTCCAACCCGTTAACCGTCGGGCTGCCTGGGCTTCCGGAGCGTTGTCCAGAGGAACCAACCAACCGCGAGGTCCTTCGTAATAGAGCCCACACGTCCAAGCGCGTTCGGTTGGATCAAGTTCACACTGGTAGCCTTCGACCACACCATCGCCTGGCCTTTGATGTGATCGAAATTGGATGCCAGAATTGCCCTGTTCATCCCATTTGAAGTCGAGTTCCAACTCGAAATTCTTATACACACCTTCGGTACGAAGGAAGGTGTTGGCACCAGGACCGTGCGTGCCCACGATGCTGCCTTCCTCAACAACAAAGGTTGCCTCACCCCCCACCCGGGTCCAACCCTTCAGATCATGTCCGTTGAAGAGCGCCTGTGACTTGGAGACGCAACCATTCACCATCAGCACAATGGAGAGGCTGAACAACAAGACGGAAATCGTCGCGAAAAGGGCCCTGGCTTTCACGAGCGTGAGAATCACGATCACTCCCCTTGCCTGACATGAACAACGGCCCTGGCATTCTGCCAGGACCGTTTGATGAACGAGGCGGACGGGACTCGAACCCGCAACCACTGGATCGACAGTCCAGAACTCTAACCAATTGAGCTACCGCCCCATATTGGGTTTCGGAAGTGTATCAGGCCCCTCCAAGGGGTCAAGATCAGCGTATGCCCGTGAGGCTTGATGCCGGCTGAATCCAATCTTGGGGTGCAAAGGAGGAGTATGGTGTGTCCATGGTGATCTCCCAGTTGCTGATGACCCTGCTCGTGTCGACCAGCCCTCCCAACATCGTGGTCTTCATGGTCGATGATCTGGGATGGCAGGACACCTCAGTGCCCTTCCACGAGACGACGACCCCCTTCAATGCCCGCTATTGGACACCCAACCTGGAACGGCTGACAGCGTCTGGGATGGCGTTCACCAACGCGTATGCCGCTGGCCCGGTATGCACCCCGACCCGCACCAGCCTCATCACCGGACAGTGTCCAGCCCGAACCCACATCACCTACTGGACGCTGCATAAGGACACGGATACCTCTCGGAAACACCCTCGACTGGCCCCACCTGATTGGAACCTCAACGGTGTCTCTGCCGGTACACCCACCCTCCCGGCTCTGCTCCAGGAAGCCGGCTACCGCACGATTCATGTTGGAAAAGCGCACTTTGGTGCACACGATACGCATGCCGCTGACCCCGCCAATCTTGGCTTTGAGGTCAATATTGCTGGGCACGCCTCTGGAGCACCAGCCTCCTACTACGGCACGCATGACTTCAGTCGGGAAGGTCGAACTGGCAAGCAAGGATCGAACGTCTGGGATGTGCCCGGGCTTGCGAAGTACCACGACCAGGACATCTATCTCACTGAAGCACTGGCACAGGAAGCGTTGCCGGAAATCGACCGAGCCGTCCAGGAGGGTCGCCCCTTCTACCT
>JAYZAT010000116.1:0-5811 GCA_036339555.1 Planctomycetota bacterium | reverse complement strand
GAGCGTATTGTCATCCGTCGCTGCAATGACCTCACGGGCCGCTTCAGCGAACGCCTCGTGAGAGATTGTTCCCGGGTCACTATCGTCAGGTTGCGCCAGTGGATCGGATACCAAGACAGCTGTCACAGGCGTGTGTTGACCGATGCATTCCTGGATCCAAGGCACCTGCATTTCAGGACCATGCTCGGTGATGTGATCAAGTTGATCCCGCAAGCTTGATTCACCCAGGCGGTCAACCAAGGCATCGATCATGGGGGTGTCCGCAGGCATGATGCCCAAGGGTGACTGGAAGCCATGTCGAGTCAGGACGACGCCATCCCCCAGTCCGGACTGATTACATCCCAAAATCATCACGTGTTGAATGGGTTGGTTGCGGACCGTGTGATAGGCGCCGGCATAGACGGGCCAGAGTGCATTGAAATCTAAGCGTGGTACCACCAGGCCACGGATTGGCCCATCGATTTCGGGGTCTTCCGTGTCATGCATCCATTGTCGAATCTTGGTGCGAGCAGCATCCTCGTTCTCACCGAGTGTTCGGCTATGTCGCATGGGGAAGTGTCCGGTGTCCTCCAGTTTGGCCTTGAGTTCGTCTTCAAGACGTTCGCAGTTGGGTCCCCAGAGGAGCCCGGCGTTATCCATGTTCTGTGCCAGGATCTGGATGTCCGAAACAGGACGTTTTACGGTTTCCGCGACTTGTTCAAGATCGTGTTCGCCATCAAAGAGCTGAACGGCTTGCATGGCAGGCATCGGTATCGCCAGGATCCTGTCCATGGTCAACATGAAGGGGTCCCGCAGTTGGACGATGGGCCGCCCCTGGGGATCCTTGGCAGGAATGGGATGAATACGGCGGATATGAGGTCGCTGGATGTGATCCGGCAGGCTGGGCGTAGTCATGGCATTACTCGCTGAAGGGCGAGAGCATAGCTGGAGTTGAGTAGCCCTGCCGTTCTCAGAAGATCAGTCAAGGCCACTGGGGGTGCTGCCCTCTGGAATGTTACGAGAGCCAATTTGGAACCTGCGAAATGGTTTAGAAACCCTGTATTGTTGGAAATAGGGGGTGTCCGGCAGCGTTTACTCAAGAGAGCAAAAGGGGCGAACCGGAAGGGGTTCTTTCGGATAGCATTGCTAACTTCCAGATTCAATCCTGGCACAGCCGGGCTGGAAGAACAAAGAGGCCGTTTATTCGCCGCTAAGCCACGTGTTCGGCGTACCCAAGTAGCCAGGTGCCATGCAGGTACCTCGGCCCACAACTCCCCAGACCCCCAAGGCTGTTTGCCAAGTCAACGGGGTCAATCAGAGGTACAGAGAGTTATGCATCGCAGTCTTTATCTGAACATCATGGGAACGACCGCCTTTCTCGTTGGCGGTTTCTTCGTCACCGTTGCTTCCGCACAACCGGCCCCTGGGACGCCTCCCAAACAAGTGCCCCCACCAAGCCCCGGGCAAATTTCGCCAAGCTCCGGTCCTGTCAATACGCCTCCGAGTGGACCAACTGCGCCTGGGCAATTGACCCAGCAAGAATTCAATGATCCACAGGTCATCGTTGCCGAGCCTGAGGTGATTGAGCTAGGCACATTCTCAACGACGGAAACGAAGGAAGGCACAATCACGCTACGCAATACTGGCATTGAAGCCGTGACGATCCGTTCTGCCAAGGCATCTTGTGGATGTACCACTTCCGATTTCCAACGAAACACGGTTCTGGGACCGGGTGAGACGACTGATGTGACGATCAAGATGCGTGGTGGCCCAACAGCCAGGAAACTGAAGAAGACCGTCACCTTTACGATTGACGGCTATCCACAACTGCGTGTGCCGGTCGAAGGCGAGTCCATTTCATATGTCACTATGAAGCCAGACAAGCTTGGTATCGATGCCAATCCCGACGGAAAGATCACACTGGAATCGATTGATGGCGAAGTCTTCACGGTTTCCCGGACGGTTCCGGATGTCCTCAAGGAGAAGCCGCTCGAGGCTAAGGATCGACATGAACTCGTGGTTGATTGGGACAAGTGGTGGCAGAACGCCGAGAATGCAAAGCTCACTTTCTATGTCGAGGGACATCCTCGATGTAATCAGTTTTTCACCGTCGTCGATCTCAACCGTGAGCAGCGTGCTGAGATCCAACGACGCATCCGTGAGAAACGTCAGAACAAACAGGTCAAGGGTGAAAAGGGCAAGCAGTCACCCCAGGCGACTCCAGCCCGTGAAGCTGACATGCCAACGCTGGTTCGCCAGGGACGAATCCAGGAACTGACACGCCGCCTGAAGGAATCCAAGGCAGATGTGAATGAAAAGGATTCTTCCGGTGTGACGCTGCTGGGTATCGCGGCCAAGAACGGAAACATCGAAGCCATGAAGGTGCTGATCGAATCCGGTGCCGAAGTGGATGCTACGGACCGCGTGAAGCGAACCCCGTTGATGCATGGTGGCACCTCGAAGAATCCTCAGGTTCTCGTTCTCCTCCTGGAATCAGGCGCTGACGTCAATGCTCGTGATCTCGTGATCGGCGGCCCCTTGGCATGGTCTTCAGCCTTCGGGAATGCAGAATGCGTAGAAATCCTGGTGGATGCTGGTGCGGAGCTTGAGACCAAGGGTGCTGCCACCGGGTATACCCCCTTGATCTGGTCGGCCGGTATCGGTGATGAGCAATCACTTCCAATCTTGCTCAGCGCTGGGGCGAACATTGAAGCTCGTGACACGGTCGATGGTGGCACGCCGGTGATGCATGCTGCTCAAACTGGCAAATACGCTGGGCTGAAGATCTTGGTCGAAGCGGGTGCAAATCTTGATGCCATGGATCGCAATGGCAAGACCCCGCTCTTGCGAGCGGCGGAGCACAATGGTGGAACGGTCGAGAAGATCGAGTTCCTGTTGAAGAATGGCGCCAAGATCGACGTCGTCACACGTTCGGGGAAGTCAGCACTGGATCTGGCACGCACCCGCAGCGATGACAATGCGGTCGAAGTCATCGAGTTTCTTGAGGCGAGGATGCCCGCGAAGGCACCGGCCAAGGACGAGTGATTGATCTTAAAAACTGGTTGATTAATGAGGGTCGGCCCCCTGGGCCGACCCTCGTTATTTTTGGTTTGGACGAAGCGATATCAACTCCTGATGGTGGGGCGTTATGATGGTCGGCTTGGCTGACCTTTCTGCACCGTCCCGAGTTCCGAAGAGGAGATCGTCATGACAACGACCGCCCAAGCCCCTGGTACCGCCTTGCATCCTGCTTACCAAACGCTCATCGAACGCGTTCGGCAAGCCAACCTGATCGGTAGTTCCGCAGCGATCCTTGGCTGGGATCAAGAAACAATGATGCCCTCGGGTGGAGTTGCCTATCGCGGTGCCCAGTTGGCGATTCTCTCCAGGCTTGCGCACGAGATGCTGACGGATGATGCCACTGGTGACGCCCTGTCAACCTGCGAAGGTGTGTCGGAACTCACAGAAGATGTTCTGTCGCCGGAGGCCGTCAATATTCGCCAGATTCGTTGGGAATACGATCGCCGCACCTGTCTTCCTGCCTCACTGGTCGAGGAGGAAGCAGCCTTGAGTTCTTCGGCGATGCACATCTGGACGGAAGCACGAAAGAACGCTGACTTCTCCATGTTCCAGCCGGAACTGGAGAAGGTCGTTGGCCTGATGAAGCGAAAGGCTGAGTGCTACGGCTGGGCGGAAGGGTGTGAGCCCTGGGACGCTTTGGCCGAGGACTATGAGCCAGGTTGCACTGCAGCCGAGGTCGCTTCGGTCTTCACGCCTTTACGCAAGGAACTCCAGACACTGCTGGATGCCCTGATGGGTTCCTCCACACCACCAAGCAATGACTTCAACGAGGTCAAGGTACCCATCGAGAAGCAAAAGGCTTTCGTTCGCGACGTCGCCAGCAAGATGGGCTTCGAGTTCGACAAGGGCAGGCTCGACGAATCCACTCACCCATTCTGCAGTGGTTCCCACTGCAACGACGTTCGTATGACCACGCGTTACCAAGAAGCGTTCGTCAATGACGCCTTGGGCTCGACGACACATGAGACGGGCCATGGCTTGTATGAGCAGGGACTCCTGGAAGCTCACATTGGGACCCCAATGGGGGCTGCCGTGTCTCTTGGTATTCACGAATCTCAGAGCCGCATGTGGGAGAATCAGGTCAGCCGTTCAGAGGCCTTCTGGAAGTGGTGTCATCCCCGGATGAAGGAATTGTTGGGCGACAGCGTTTCCTCGTTGTCCTTTGAGGATGTCTACGGTGGCGCCAATATCGTGAAACCTGATTTCATCCGGGTCGAAGCCGACGAGGCGACTTACAACATGCACATCATGATCCGCTTCGAACTGGAGCGGGCCCTGATGAAGGGGGACCTTGCTGTTGGGGATCTGCCCGAGGCCTGGAACACGAAGTACCGCGATTACCTGGGCATCGATGTGCCGAATGATGCCAAGGGTTGCTTGCAGGATGTGCACTGGTCGATGTGTGCGATGGGGTACTTCCCAACCTACACGTTGGGCAACCTGTATTGCGCTCAGTTCTTTGAGAAGGCCATGTCAGACATGCCCGACTTGTACGAGCAGTTTGCCCAGGGTGAATTTGAGGGGCTCCTCAACTGGTTGCGTACCAATATCCATGAGCATGGCCAACGCTATCGAGCGGCGGACCTCTGCGAACACGTTACTGGACGACCGCTGGAATCAGCACCACTGGTGAAGCACCTGAACGATAAGCTTCGTCCGCTCTACGGAGTTTGACCAAGCTGTCTCAGTCGTTGACCCAGGATTTTCTTCCGGTCTGGTTAGGTTGCGGAAGGTTGCCTGGATGGCTGGTGAGTGTGGTATCGATCTTCATCAATGATTGGTCTCTGAAGATCGTGATTTCACAGTGTTCACCTGGTTGCTTCAGGGCAAGGGATCGGGTGAAAACACCCATGTCCAACATCGGTTGACCGTCCACGTGAGTGATGATGTCTGCACGTTGGAGTCCTGCAGTCGCGGCAGGAGTGTCTGCCATGACACCAGCGATGACCAAGCCGTATTCACCTTCGTACTGAAGGGCTGTCTTGATTCGTGGGTCCATTGGAACAGTTCGGACACCCAGGTAGGCCCGTACCAAGGTTCCCGTCTCTACCAGTGAATTCACCACATTGCGAGCCATGTCGACCGGTATGGCGAAGGCGATTCCGAGGTAACCACCATCACGCGTCTGTATGGCCGTGTTGATCCCGACTACTTCGCCACGAAGATTGACCAGGGGCCCGCCACTGCTGCCAGGATTGATAGCGGCATCGGTCTGGATGAAGTTTTCGTAGCTGTTGGGTGATGTGAAATCGAGGTCGCGGCGTCCCGTGGCACTGACGATGCCGGCAGTGACGGTCAATTCGAGCCCGAAGGGACTCCCGACAGCCAGCACCCACTGGCCCACGGACAGGTTCTTCGGTTCGGCAAATGTGGCCGGGACCAGGTCCGCTGCTTCAATCTTGAGGACGGCCAGGTCTGCCATCGGATCGGCGCCTACAAGCTTGGCATCGAACTTCCTGCCATCGTGCAAGGAGACCACCACCCCCTGGACATCTTGGATGACGTGATGATTCGTCAGGATGTAACCGCGTTCGTCAACGATGAGTCCACTACCGGTCCCTGTCATGATGGCATCACGCTGGAAGAAGGGGTGTCCTGTGCGGACGCGACGTCCCGTGATGATTTCAACGACCGAGGGCCTGATGCGTTTGGCTGACCAGGCGAAGGCACGTGAAAGCCGTTCGGCATGATCAAGGGATGCCTGTGTTTCAGCATCTGGAACCGGTTGCGTGCTCGACTGATCAACGGTCA
>JAYZAT010000115.1:0-10210 GCA_036339555.1 Planctomycetota bacterium | reverse complement strand
CGTTCATGGATTGGATGGGCACTGCAAGTGGCCGCCATGGAAGCGTCCTTGCTGAGACCCACTCCGATCTGCACCCGATTTCCCGGCTCGACCACCCCAGGAGTCCCGCCATGATCCGTTGCCTCCTCCTCGCCGCTGTGTTGACCGTGCCGCTGACTGCTTGCAAGAGCGTGAATACGGTCGCCACCAACAATCCTCGCCGCACCAACGTCGACTATTCCCGGATCGATATGAATCCAGGATTAAAGAACGACGTCCGTGTCGAAGGCGTCTTGGCTCGTGATGTGAACGGGCTACTCCAGGGACAGGTGACACTGTTGAACCGTTCCTCCTCCGCGAAGGACCTGCAGACTCGTTTTGAATGGTTCTCCGCACAAGGCATGCAAGTAGATGAATCAAGCACCGTCTGGAATACCTACACACTGCAAGCCGGTGAAATGCGTTCCATCACGGGAACCGCCGGTAGTGCCAGCGCCAAGGACTTCCGATTCGCGATCAAGCCGCTTCGTTGATTTCATTCTCCGAAGGAAGACCTTTATGCCAGCACGTATCACTGTCACTGTTCTTGCCATAGCGATTGCCTTGGGAACTGGTTGTAGCCAGACTCGGACTGGCAGCCAGATGAAACCCATCAACAGCGCCCACACACTCACTGGAAGCGAGTGGGATCAGTTCGCCAACTGGATGAAGAACTCCATGATTCAAAGTGGAGTCCTAGCGCGTTACAAAGGTGATTCGGGTCAGCCCGTGGTGATTGCAATCGCGGATTGGGATAACAACACCAATCAGCGTTCGTTCACACGCGATAAGACCGTAATGGAAAATGCCATTCGTAAAACACTGGTGAACTCCGGCCAGGCGGTGGTCAATCGCGACGTGGGAGGCTCCGGCGCCAAGGCCGAAGGCCTGACTCGCAGCATCGCAGGGCTGCGTGATTCAACTGAATATGACCAATCAACCGTTCCCCAACCAGGGGTCGCCCGGGCCCCAACACTTGGTTTGTACATGCAGATCAACCGGATCCCGGTCCATGATGGTCGCGCAACGCAATACGACTATGCCGTGAAATGCGAGCTCATTGATCTCCAGAACAAGTACACAGTCTGGGAAGACCAGTTTTTGATGAGTAAGCAATTCGTTCGAGGCCTTTGACACCACCCGTGAGTCCCGACGGAGACTATCGATGAACCCGACTCGCACTCTTCTTCCAGTGTGCTCATTGCTTCTGGCAATGAGCATCGCCTTGCCAGTACGCGGCGACCTCGGACTTGAGTTCCAAGTACCCGTGCTCGCTGGAATCCAGAACCCCAACTTGGATCGAACGCTATCCATCGTCCAAGAGCCGTCGAAGGTCACGGAAGTCACGCCCACTGGGTTTGAGCGACCCGTAACAGAAGCTGCAACGGCACAAGATGCCATCAATGCGGCAGCAAACCGGCTCAAGCTCAACAATACGGATGGTGCAGCCTGGGTTGATGTGAATGGAAAGATTGGGGTGGTGGCCTCGGGAACATCCTCGTGGAACCCAAGACAAGACAACGTGCAATTGCGCATCTATGACCAAAGATTTGCCTGGATGAACGCAGCCCTCAAGGCCAAGACATCCATGGCCAGATTTATCAACGGAGCTTCTGTGGCGGGTCGCGAACGACTCTCGGAGGAACTGGCGTCACGTGATACGGCCACACTCAGCCAATTGAAATCCAATCGCGAGGCCACTGAACATATTGCCTCGGTAGCGAGCGTCTTCCTACAAGGGGCCGTGGTCTACGAGATGAACGAAGATACGACGACCGGCCAAGTCACGATCACCTTGGTGTCCACGCCGGGAACGCAGGATCTGATGCAATCCCAAAGCAGTGACTTCTCTGGAGTCAGCAACACGGTGCAGGCCACCAACATGCTTCTTGCTGAGATCCGGGCAGGCACGGTGCCTCCCACGGGAGGGCGATTGCTTGAAAATCCAATCAATGGCACGCAGACCTGGATCGCCTACGGCTCAGATCCCATCAGCCCCAGCCAAACCGGTCCCTTGCGTAATGCTGCCGTCGAAGCGGCTCGCAACGTCGCTCGCCTTCGGGCTCAGCGTGCCATGGTGGCGATGCTCCGTGGTGAAGCAATTTCCGAAGAGGATGTGCTGGATGCTCGATTCGAAGAGATTCACACCCAAACCGATGATCTGCTGATTCGGACCAGCGATGTCGAATCGACGCAACACTCGGAACATGCCACCGAATCAACGCGTGCTTCGGTCGCCTCCGGCCAACTTCCACCGGGTGTCAAGAGTTTCAATCTCGAAAGCCTGGATGGCTCCTGGCAATACGTGGTGCTCGTCTATGACAGCAACCCGTCTTCAACATCCACGGCACCAAGTACGCCGGTCACACCTGCACCAACACCTCCAGTGGCCACAGCGAGCGGCACTGTTCGAATTGTCGATGCGTCCGGCGTTGGAGACACTCGAGCTCAAGCTCTCAAGAAGGCGCTCCTGGAAGCTGTCTCCCAGGTGAATGGTGCGCTTGTCAACGGGGATACGTTGACTTCCCGCAAGTACGAGGATGCCATCGAGGATTTCAACGGGTTGAGCAGCCAACGCATCAATGCCGAGTCGATCTCGACGGAATCAATCACAATGACCTCCGGTGGCCTGGTCACCGGGTACACGATCATCTCGGAAGGGCCGCTGTCGGCCGGGGCTGCTGAACGCACGCACGGTGACACCTACAGCGTTCGCATCCAGGCACAAGTTCCCATCTTCGATCCTGAGAATCCACGACCGGGCGCTCGACCTACGATTGCCGTGTTACCGCTCCGGGTCGCCAAAGTCTCCATGCCCCCCGACGAACAACGCATGTCTGCCATGCGGGTCGCCAATACCTTTACGTCTGCATTCAACCGTGATCTTGTTCGTTCCAAGGTCTTTACGGTGCTCGACGAAAAGTATCTTCGAACGCTCGATGCTAAACGCAATCAAATGATCGAGCGTGTTCACAACGGCCAGGCTGGTATGCAGGAAATTCTCAAACTCGGCCATGAACTAACGGCCGATTTCGTGCTCGTGGGCACCCTGGAAGATCTCACCTATAAGAAATGGCGGCAGTTTGTTGAAGTTCGCAACGCCTATGAATCCAGAAAACAGGTGACGATTGACCTCGACGTTCGACTCATCAACGTCACGACGGGCCAAATCGAATGGACGGACCACTACAGCAACGAGTGGGACACGGTCCAACTCTCCCAACGACAAGGCGATGATCGTTCGTTGTCACCGGTTCGTTTCGCCATGACCAAGGCCGGCAAGGCGCTGGAAAAATCATTGATCCAGTACCTCGCGAGCCAGCCCAAGGAGTGACGCGATGATCACGTTGATGCTCCTATTGCTGCTTGGTTTGAATCCATCGGCGGCCTATCTCGAACAGGCGATTGAGAAGGCCAAAACCGACGCCACTATTGATGGACAACCCTATTTAGTTGATTGGGGCGTGCTCACCAATGCCTATGAAGTGAAGAATGCCAATGGACTTCCTGACGGAACCGTTGCGTGGGCAGCCCAACATATTGGAGATGGACCGCGGGCAAATATCCAGACTGTGAAAGATAAAGCCAAGCAGGCACTGATCAAACACTTCAACGGCATACAGATCAAGGATGCCGATCTTGTGTTTGACACTGAATTTGGAGCGATGATGTGTTATGCGGCCGTGTATACCCCGGAAACTCCCGTCGTTCACAACGATCCAAACGCCAGAGCCCCGATGGCAAAACCACAGGCGATCACAATCGCCGTGTTGAATTTCACTGACCTCGATCCGGACAACAACGGGCAACTTGGCCGGATGGCTGCCGACTTGATGATCAACGCCATCACGGCGCCCAATGTCAGTGTCATCGATCGCAACAATGTCCAGGAACTGATCGAGGCCCAGGAATTTGCTCAACTGAACATCGCTCAGGACGGCAACGATATTCGCATGGGGCAACTGCTCGATGCCCGCTACCTGCTCACCGGAACCATTGGTCACGTGCGTGGCGGACAGTTACTGCTGATTGGACGCATCACCGATGTCGTCACTGGTGAGATCGCCTGCACGGCTGCAGTTCAGGGCTTCCCGGCAAGCTTGGACAAAGACGTTCAACGCCTGGCTATTGAACTGAAGTTACGTTCAAAGGGAGGAATGCCAGCCAAACCTCTCTTGCTGCAGGCACCGGCTGCTCCAGGAAGGGTTGAGGCCATCGTGCGGGCAGTCCCTCGCCATGGCCCTGGCAACATGGCGCTGGTCCTGGAGCCCAACAAGAACTTGTTCCTGGAAGGCGACACCTTGGAGTTTCAAGTGCAGCCGGACCGAGATGGCTTCCTCACGATGTTCGCTGTCGGACCAACCGGTGGAGTTACGGTCCTGGTTCCCAATCAGGAAGTACGCAGCGTTCCAGTCACCAAGGGTGAACCCGTTGTGATCCCAACACCCGATATGGAATTTCGCATCCCCGTGACAGCCCCGCATGGTTTGCATCGGGTCAAGGCAATCATCACGCCCGAACCATTGATTGTGCCCGGTGCCTTCAATGACCGGCGAGAGGAACTGCTCAAGCTGGCCAGGGACGCCGCCCTTGGGAACGACCAGGCTGATCCCCTGGACAATCCCAACTGGACGTGCCGAGAAGTCCAATTCATGACCCAGGCAGCTCCAGCGGGCCCTGAATAGCCCCTAAAACGCATTTCAGGCTCTGCCTGCAAGATCGCCTGGTGGGAACGTCCCCATGGGTGGGCCGGGTTTTCTCGTGCCCATAGGAGACTTCACAATGCTACGAACTTGGATCCTTTCAGTGGCCTGCAGCGTGTCCCTGTTGGGCGGCTGCGTCAGCGTGACACATGTCCAGGCCGGTCGTCACGACCAGTTCCGCAACGCTCTGGTGGACAGTTGTCGCTCCATACAGGCCTCGGATTTCCACGCCGCCCGAGACCACCTGGATGATGCCCAGTCCCTGGCAAGAGGCCCGGAACAAGCTGCCAAGGTTGTCGACCTGGGCTTGATGCTTGACGGCGCCGAATCATTGCACGAGGGCCGACCCCAGGAAGCTGCCAACTCGTGGTTATCGATCCGTGATCGATCACTCAAGGGGCAGGTCATTGCCCTGGCCGATGCCCAAGGCATCGACATCTATGCGATCTCGCAGGCCCAGAACAATCGCCAGGAGACCTCACAATGATTCGATACCACACATTGTTCGCCTCGTGCCTTCTCATGCTCCTGGGATCACTGGCAGCCGCAGTAGCCCCAATACCCCAACAGGCTCAAACCCTGCTTCGGGAGCGAGATCATCTCCAGCAGCAGCTTCTCCGAGCCGACCAGGCTGCCGTTGATGCCATGTTGCATGGCGAAGATCCAGTAGAACTCTACGCAGACCAGACCGGCCTGCAGGAGCAAGTCGACATCCTTCAGATGCGATTGGAATCCCTCGCGATGCGGTTTGACTTCGACATCCCGTCGCTCAGTTCATCAATCGAGACGGTGAATCTGAACGCTGAGCTTGAACCCCATATTGCCATTGGGCGTCAACGTGCCAACATCGCCATGGAGAACCGTTGCCAATCAGCATGCGACTCCATTGTCCGCAAGATGGACTTCAATACCTTCCTGGATTTCTGAGCACGAGCGCAACGTCAATCGCTGCTGGCCGTCCAAGGTCGATCCTGGATACCCCGGCAGCGATTTGCAGACCGAGCCATGGCGAAGAGTAGATCACTGGTCCGATTGATCCAGATCATGATCGCGTCACCGCAGGACTCGGATTCCTGCAGGGCCGTCACCGCACGCTCACACCGCCTCGAGGATGCCCTGGCCACGTGAAGTCGAGCGGCGAGCTCGCAGCCACCGGGCAAAACAAAAGTCTTCAATGGGTCATTCTCGCCATCAATCTCATCGATCAGGGATTCAATCGCCTTGGCATCTGACGCCTTGATCCGGGGAACCTTGTCCTCATGTGGTCCGCCCGGTGGAGTCGCCAGGTCGGCACCAAGTACGAACACCTTGTCCTGGAGCAGGTCGATGATCTCGGCCAACCGTCCATCCATCTCCTCGCAGGCGGATGCAGCAACGCCCAAGGCAGCATTCATTTCATCGGCAGCACCGTAGGCCGCCACACGAACATGATGCTTGGGCACGCGACCGCCTCCGAATAGATCGGTGTTCCCATCATCGCCTCGTCCAGTGTAAAGATTCATCGGGACGAACTCCCGGACCTACTCCAGCGCTGCAGCACCAGAAACGATCTCGGTCAACTCGGTCGTAATCTGGCCCTGGCGTGCCCGGTTGAAGAGACGACGGAGTGTGCTACCAAAGTCCTTGGCATTTTCCGTGGCTGCCTTCATGGCGATCATGCGCATGATCTGCTCACTGACAACCGCCTCGTTGAAGGCTTGAAGCAAGGCCGTCTTGACCGTCAGCGGCAGAAGCTCATCGAGCAACTCGCGGGCCGAGGGAAGAAAATCGTAATACGCCTGATAACCAGAGGATTTCTTTTCCTCGTCGGCCTCGCCGACTTCGGTCGTCTCCGCCATGGGAAGGAGTTGCTTGATCTCAGCAACCTGTCGAGACGTTGAGACAAATCGCATCGAGATAATGCGGATGGCGTCATACTCCCCAGACATGTACCGCTCGATGTAATCCGCAGCAAGTGCACCGACATCTTCATAGCTAGGCTTGTCGCCGATGTCGTGTCGGCCCGAGACGTGAATGTGCTGGAACTTGAAGTAGCCGAGTCCCTTCTTGCCGGCCACTTCGAGGTCGTATTCGGTGCCGTCATTCTTGAGGGACCGGATATAGTTCAAGGCGGTCCTGAGCACGGTGCCGTTGTAGGCGCCGCACAAGCCGCGATCAGAACAGATCACCAGGACCAGTTCCTTGCCAACCTTCTGGTCAGGACCCGAAATCAGCTTGGATTCGTACTCGTCAGCTGCCGTTGCTGCCTGGCGAACCATGTCATCGATACACGCTGCATAGGGCTTGGAGGATTCAGCCCGCTGCAGGGCAGAGGTGAACTTGGCCGTCGCAATCATCTGCATCGTCTTGGTGATGCGGGAGATGGTCTTGACGGCACCGATTCGCTTCTTGATTTCACGTATCTGGGCCATGGAACCGCGGATTCTAGCAAGACGGCGTCCGGGCCGCTGCGTCGGTCCGGCCTGCCGAGGCTCCAGGGTCCGAGGCCGTCAGCCTCTGGCCATCCCAGGCCAAGGCCATGCCTGGGGGCAGGCCGGCGTCGATTGGGGCATGTGCGATTTGGTGGGCCATGTGGATGAACCACGTCTGTTCTGCACCGATCATCCCGGCGGCCTCGATGGCCTGGTCGAGATTCATATGCGTGGGATGGTGCCGCTCACGGAGCATGTCCAAGAAGAGCGAGCGAAGCCCCGTAAGCCGTGGCCAGGCCTCTGGTGGAATTGATGAGACATCCGTACACCAGGCCAGCGGCAGGGGGGGAACCGCCTGGGTTGCTTCGAATCGAAACCCCAGGACAGGAAGCCGGCCGTGAAGCAGGCGAATGGTTTCAATCTCCAGTCCGAACAGATCCAGCCTCTGGCCGGGTACCAGTTCACGAGTCAGCAAAGTAGCCACGAACGAGTCATTGACATTTCGTTCCCGCTGGAAAATATGTCGGTAGACACGGTCCAGGTGATCCAGTGTGTGCTGTTCGGCATAGATCTCGATCGGAGCCTTCATGGTCACGTTGAAACGGCGAACTTCATCCAGTCCAAACGTGTGATCGACATGATTGTGCGTAAACAGAATGGCATCACAACGGTCGATTCCTGCGCGAAGGACCTGCTGGCGAAGATCAGGTGATGCATCAATCAGGATCGTTCGAGGTTGATCCTTCGCATCGATAAAACGGATGGCAGCTGAGGTGCGTAATCGCATGTCTCTTGAGTCGCTGCTCCGACAAACATCACAGTCACAGCCAATAGCGGGAATGCCTGCGGATGTCCCGGAGCCAAGCACGATGAATTCGAAATCACGCATGGCCGTGCACCGGTTCTGGTGAAGGCGGCGTTGAAGTGGGTGGATCGCCAATCGCTGCCAACAAGGTCGCGGCAGCCACTGCGGGATCGTCGGAATCACAAATGCCACCACAGACGGCCACGCCACAGCCACCTGCTGCCTGAACACGCCCCACATTCATGGCATCGATGCCCCCAATGGCCAAGTGGGGAACATCCCCCAACGAAGGTAGAAGCGCCGTCAGTCGCTCGGGACCCACAGGATCCAAGTGTGGCTTGGTCGCGGAAACAAACATGGGGCCGATCCCGATCGTGGAAGCGCCTTCAGCAATCGCTGCCTGGATGTCGCTGGGCGTCCGGGCGGTGGCACCGACCAGCAGCCTGCTACCTGCAATTCTTCGCACATCGGACACAGAGAGGTCATCTGCACCCACGTGAACGCCGTCTGCTCCAGACGCGAGCGCCACGTCAACACGGTCATTGATCATCACGGCAACACCTCTCGGTCGAGCCATGGCAACCAACTGCCGGGCCCGATCCAGGAGCGTGGCCGTATCCAGTGACTTCTCCCGCAGTTGCACGCAGTCAGCCCCACCCTCGATAGCGGCCTCGGCTACGTCCATCCAGGGGCGGCGACATCGAGTCTCTGACAACAGAATGCAGAGCCTCCATCGAGGCGCTAGACGGCAAGGCATTCCCATCTCGATCCCGCCGGCAATGTCATAGAGGTCGTATCGCATCCGTTCGAAACTGGCTGCGAGATTGGGAGCCTCGACCTTGGCCAGTTCCTCCAAGGACCTCAACGCCTCAGTCGCCCGACGACCTGCAGCCGATGCCACGGCCCGAAGATCCTGCCTGCAACGCTCGGCTGACGTGGAAATGACGGTGCCCACATCACCGGCCGTATCTCGGGACAGGACCATGGATACACCTGGCCACGACACCGCTGCCTGGGTGAGATCGTGGCGGGCCTGCTTGAGTTCTTCCACGCGATCCGAGTCGTTTAACACGAAACGAGCGAGATCCTCAAGGACACGAAGTCCCTCCCGGGCTCGGTTGAAGGCGGCATCGGCCATTCGATTCGAGGCTGACATGGCTCTCATGGTAGTCCCCACTGCAGTCGATTCGGCATCGTTGTCGATGATGTGCCCAACGTCAGCCGCCAAGCCCCCCTCCAACACGGCAGGAGCCACCCGTGTACCGCACCATTCGTACTGGATCGCCGAAGAAACCTCCTGTACTCGTCGGCCTCCCAACCGGCACCTCTCGCCTGCCCAAGTCACTTCAGAAACTGGACGAGGCCCATGGGGGGCAACTGAGCCAGGCCAGGCGGTCCCGGCTCTTCAACGGCAAGGTCGGTGACCTGGTCATCGAGGGCGATGACGTGGTGCTCGTGGGCCTTGGAGATCGAGATGCACTCGACCTGGATGCCCTCCGCCGAATCGGGGGGCGATTGGTCCATCAGCTTCACGAGGCGGATCTCCACGCCATCGACGTACAACTGGACCTGTCGATACCCCAGAGCGTGGCCGATGCTGATGCCACCGGACAATCCCTGGCTGAAGGCATGGGACTGGGCAATTGGCGGGTCGATTTCTTTGATGGAAAATCCACGAACAGAACGGCTGCAACTGGTTCCCTGACCCTGACCTCAACCTGTCGGAACGTACGCGGTGGAATGCGGCGCGGCCTCATCCTGGCGGAGTCTGCCAATGAAGCCCGGCGGATATCGGCGACGCCACCCAATATCTGTATCCCCTCATGGGTCGCCCAACAAGCTCGAGCGGCAGCTCGGCGGGTTGGCCTTCAGTGCAAGATCATTTCATTCGCTGAAGCGAAGCGACTTGGCATGGGCGGACTGGTCAACGTGGGCAAAGGGTCTGCCCACAAGCCCTGCATGATCGTGTTGGAGCACCGTCCTGCGCGCCCTCGTCCTGGTCACCGCCTGGCACTGGTCGGAAAGACCATGACCTATGACAGCGGCGGGTACTCGTTGAAGATCTCCAACAGCATGAAGGGCATGAAGTACGACATGAATGGTGGGGCCGCCGTCTTCGGTGCCATGCTGGCCGTTGCCAAGCTCAAGATCCCGGTCCAGGTGTCAGCCGTTTTGCCCTGTGCCGAGAACCTGGTCAGCGGTGAAGCCTATCGGCCTGATGACATCATCACGATGTACAACGGGACCACGGTGGAAGTGACCAATACCGACGC
>JAYZAT010000114.1:0-5791 GCA_036339555.1 Planctomycetota bacterium | reverse complement strand
TGATCACCAGGACGATGGTCTGAACGACCGTGTCGGTGGTGGCCTTGCCGACTCCAGCTGCGCCGCCGGTGACCCGGAGTCCGTTGTAGCAAGCAATCGATGCCAGGATCACGCCGAAGACCAGGGCCTTGACAATCCCAGAGAAGAAGTCGGACGGGTCCAGTTGTGCCAGCGTGCTGTCAATATAGACCTGGGTGCCGACACCAAGAAACAGCGTAGATATCAAGCCGGAACTCACGACAGCGGCGACATCGGCGAGCACAGTCAGCAGTACCAGGCTGATCACGGTTGCAATGACGCGGGGGACGACCAGGAAACGAATAGGGTTGAGTGCATGGGCTTCGAGCGCTTCGATTTCCTCGCCCACGACCATGGTTCCGATCTCCGCAGCAATGGAGGCGCCGGCAAATCCGGTAAGTACGATCGCGGAGATCAGCGGTCCCATCTCTCTGAAGACAGCGATGCCCACGATGTTGGGAATCTGGTTCTGTTGACCGAGTTCAGCCAGGGCGGGGTACATCGACATCGCGAGGATCAGGCCAATGCAACTGGAGACCACCAGCACGATGCCCACGGACTTGACGCCCACGCGAACCATTTGTGCAACGATGGCGGCTTGGCCGAGTCGGACTGCTGGGTGAACGAGGGAACGGAAGATCCATTTCGCTGAGGTCGAGACGATCTCCCAAAGTCCCCCGAGCAATGCGAAAATGGAGATCCAGAAAGCACCCCAGCGATCCAAGATCCGCATGAATGCGTTCGGGCGTCTGGGCATGTCCCCTGTGGTGTCCATTCAGGTATTCGTGTCCGTGGCACTTTCGAGCGATTCAGAAATCGTAAAGACGCCATCGAGACGAGCAATTTGGAATACAGAGAGGACGCGTTCGCTCAGTCTGCAGAGGACCAATTCGAGTTGGTCGCGACGGCACGATTGGAGCAGTTCCACGAGCGTGGCAACACCCGATGAGTCCATGTATGGAACACCCTCAAGGTCTACGACGATTCGGCCACTTGCAGAAGCAATGAGTTCTCTGAGTTGAGCGCGAAGCCCAGGAGAACTGGCCAAGTCGATATCGCCTTCTGGCCGGACGATCAGGAGATTGTCTTGCCGATCAACCGCCATTGTCATTGGTGCCTGTTCATCCATTTGGTTTCGAACTCCCCTCAGATTTGTCGGTGGCCAGTGGATGCCGCATTCGGAGCCGCATGCCGCCGCCTTCCCGATGACTGTATTCCACCTCGGTCATGATCTCCTGAATGATGTGGACGCCGAGGCCACCGGGCCTGACCTCTTCCAAATCTCGAGATCGAATCGTATCAAGATCGACGCAGGCCGCCCGGTCAAGGATGTCGATCTGTAGCGTGGGGCCATTCTCTTCGAGCCGGCTGATCGCCAGTTCAATTCGGCCATTGGGATCCCCGCCATACCCATGCCGTATGACATTGCAGATTGCTTCGTCAACAGCCAAGCAAACTCTTGCAGACTGGTTTGGGTCCATGCCCATACGTTCACAGAACGCATCCAACATGTGCCGGATTGCGCTGAGGTAAATCGGACGACTGTAAAAGGCTACGTTCAAATCAGCGGGGGGCTCAGGTGTGATCTCTGGGGTGGCCATGATGTGCTGAGTCCGATCGTCCCCCGAAGGGTGTTTGCCCGTGGTCTCATCCTTCCGGGTCTTCACACCCACTGGGCGTCTGGTTGCCATCCGGGCATCATAGGGGATGAATTCACCAGAACTCCGACCCCTCGACCATCCAGGCTCGCTCCCTGGGGGGGGCGTGATACCATGCTCCGCTTCACAGGACCTCCGGAGTCGTTCCGGTCGTTCTCATGGGAGCCTGATCCATGCCGCTTGACGGTGATTCCCGATGTCCCGCACCGCGTGACGTCGAGACGATCCTGATTCTCGATTTCGGGAGCCAGTACGCCCAGTTGATCGCTCGCCGGGTCAGGGAAGCAGGTGCGTTCAGTCTTCTGGTGGCTCCCGATACACCCATCGAGATCTTGAAGCAACATCAGCCCCGAGGCTTGATCCTGTCCGGGGGACCATCGAGCATCCATGATGCCGGATCACCACGCTGCGATGAGCGGTTGTTTGAGCTTGAGGTTCCGGTCCTGGGAATCTGCTATGGCATGCAACTGGGTTGTCATCTCTTAGGGTGTGATATCCAGGCTGCCGAGGCCAGGGAGTATGGCCGCAGTCGACTTCAGGTGACTTGTCCAGATGGGTTGCTTGCGAACATCCCCCAGGAAACTGCCGTGTGGATGAGCCATGGTGACCAGGTCACTGGGCTCTCTGACGATTTTCACATGCTGGCTTCAACGCCGACCTGTCCCTATGCAGCGGTGAAGCATCGATCGTTGAACTTCCACGGCCTGCAGTTCCACCCGGAGGTGACCCATACGCCTCATGGCGTCGACATCCTCCGAAACTTCTTGTACGGCGTCTGTGGTTGTCGTGGTACTTGGAAGATGACAGATTTCCTGGAGTCCGCTTGTGAATCCATTCAGACTCAGGTCGGGAAAGACCGTGTCATCTGTGGATTGAGCGGTGGCGTCGATTCCTCCGTAGTTGCCGCTCTTCTCTCACGTGCCATCGGCGACCAGTTGACGTGCATCTTTGTAGACAATGGTCTACTCAGGAAGAAGGAACGTGATCTGGTCGAGTCGACCTTCCGTGATCATTTCGACATTGACCTTCGCGTGGTTAATGCGACGAATGATTTTCTTTCCGATCTGGAAGGGATTACCGATCCCCAGGAAAAACGTCGTCGCATCGGGCATCGTTTCATTGATGTGTTCAAGCAATCAGCTGAGGAAGTTGCTGCAGAAGGTCGTGGGCCTGCTCGATTCCTCGCCCAAGGCACGCTGTATCCCGATGTCATCGAGTCTGGTCATGGTCATGCCGGGCAAGCAGCCAACATCAAGCTGCATCACAATGTTGGTGGGTTGCCTGAAGATCTTGGCTTCGAACTCATCGAGCCGTTGCGAGATCTCTTTAAGGACGAGGTGCGTGCTCTCGGTGAGGTCCTGGGTCTGCCTTCGCACATCGTGTGGCGACATCCCTTCCCAGGTCCCGGTTTGGCAGTACGCGTGCTGGGTGAGATCACACGGGAGAAACTGGACCTCATTCGCGAATGCGATGAGATCTTGCTGGAGGAGATCGTCGCACGCAATCTCTACCGCAGTACGGACCAGGTATTCGCGGTCTTGCTTCCAGTTCAATCTGTTGGTGTCATGGGGGATGGGCGAACATATGATTCCGTAGTTGCCGTACGAGCGGTCGAGACGTCTGACTTCATGACCGCGGACTGGGCTCGACTGCCACATGATGTCCTTGCGATCATCAGTAGTCGGATGATCAACGAGGTCGAGGGTGTCAACCGGGTCGTGTATGACATTTCAAGCAAGCCGCCTGCGACCATCGAGTGGGAATGATTGTCAACGCCTGGGGTTGCGCCCTGTTCGGGGGGTTCCCTTGTCAGGTCGTGTTTGTGCAGACTGCTTCGGCTGCGAAGTCGCGGCATCTGCCATCATGCTTGATGCCCCAGATTCTGAGGCTTCTTCATCGATGCGAGCGAAGACAAGTCTGCCTGCGGTTGTTTGCACAGAGTTGTTAATCACGACGACCACTTCTTGGCCGATATGCCTGTTGGCGTTTTCGACGACTACCATGGTTCCATCTGGTAGGTAGCCGATGCCTTGGCCTTCGGATTCCCCTGCTCGAATAATGACGATTGTCATCGATTCGCCCGGTACAACATTGCCTCGCAAGAGTCCCGAGAGATCGTTGAGGTTCAGGGTAGCCACATCCCGGATGTCGGCAACGCGGGTCAGGTTGAAGTCCGTGGTCACGATCCGAAAATTCTTTTCTCCGGCAAGCGCCAAAAGTGCCTGATCGACACCTTCATTGGCCTGTTCGGTGTCCTCGATACTGATAGTCGTCCTGGAACTGTCCTGGAGAAGTCGGAGATTGTTGAGTCCACGTCTTCCTCGTTCTCGTTTGCCAGCGTCAGACGAGTCTGCCAATTGATGCATTTCATCGATGACGTACTGGGGAACGATCAGTGGGGCATCCAGGAAGCCAGTCTGGGAGAAGCTGTTGATTCGTCCATCGATGAGCGCTGAGGAATCCAGGAGCATGGGTCGTACACCGCGTACCTGTCGAGAAAACTCGACATAGGGAATGACCATTCGGATGTTGTCCTTGGTTGTCAGGACGATTGATACCGCCAGGTAGCAGAGGGTGAGCCCGACTGCCAGCTTCAGCAGGGTGAGGTACTTGAGTGCAGAGTCGCCACGGTCGAGCCCCCAGGCATCCGCGATGAGATCGATCAAGGCGCCGACAGCCAGGGCAGCAAAGAGGCCAGCGACGATTGCGAGGTACAAGCCGAATACGTTGGCCAGTCGTTTCCTTGGATTCAGGATGTCCAGCAGCAGCACGATGGCGGCCAAGGCCGTTGTAGAGACAACCGGTGCGGCGTAGTCCCAGAACACGAGCCCTTGTTCCGCGGGGCTGATGATGCTGATGAAGGGCAGGGTCGAGACGGCGATCATTAAAACGACGTACACCAGTCGCGTGGAAAGGAGCAGAATATGCTCCGGTTCACTGTCAGGCTGGTGTCTGGGCGGGGTGCTCATCTCAGCCGGTGTGGATTTGGAGCCATCCAGATCGCTCATGGCGCGAGTGTACCAAGGCGATGCTTCATCCCTGTAGAAAGGTCACAATCGCAGGCCATGATGTATCACTCAGCGAGATCAATTCAGCGAAAAAGCCCATCCACTGTAAGTCCGGAAGAACGAGCTTCTGGCTGCTACCATGCACCATGGTGCGGGCGTGGAAAGGGCGGCCGGGCTCCGTGGGCAGGTGGCTCGTGAACCTGGTCAGGGCCTGACCGCAGCAGCCATAAGCGTCGTCATCTTCGCCGTGGATGACCTGGTCGCCCTTTCCGCTCCTTCGCCTTCTTTGTTCGATCAAATTGCCCGAACCCTTCGTTTGTCCAGTGACTTACACCGTCCTCGCACGTCGCTACAGATCCCAGTCCTTCGATGAAGTCGTTGGGCAGGAAGCCGTTGCCCATACTCTGAAGACGGCGATCGAAACCGGTCGGGTTGGTCTTGCCTACTTATTCTGGGGGACAGGGGGGGTTGGGAAGACGACGATGGCCAGGCTCTTCGCGGCCGCGATCAACGTTCCCGATGCCAGCGACTCAGCTGAAGCGACGCGTGAAGCCATCATGCGAGGCGAGGATCTTGATGTCATCGAGATCGATGGGGCGTCCAATCGTGGGGTTCAGGAGGCACGTGACCTGATCGCAAATGCAGGTCTGGCTCCCTCACGATGTTCGTACAAGGTCTACATCATCGATGAAGTCCACATGCTGACAACGGAGTCCTTCAACACCCTCCTCAAGACCATGGAGGAGCCTCCACCGCATGTCAAGTTTATCTTGTGCACGACAGAACCCAACAAGGTGCTTAACACGATCCAGAGTCGGTGCCAGCGGTTCGACTTCCGTCCCATCGCGTCTGCAAATATTGCTGATCACCTGAGGAATGTGCTCTCGCAAGAAGACGTCGAGGCTTCAGATGAGGTCGTGAACCGTGTCGCGGAATTGGGTAATGGATCGATGCGCGATGCCTTGAGTGTCCTTGAGCGGTTGCTGGCTGCAGGTCACCTGTCATTGGACCTATCGACGGTAGATCAAGCACTCGGACTTCCTGACCAGCAACGTGTCGCCGAGATTCTGAAAGCTGTTCTCGATGGCGAGCCCGGTGAGTCCCTTC
>JAYZAT010000113.1:0-15479 GCA_036339555.1 Planctomycetota bacterium | reverse complement strand
GGGGCGCTTCATTGCCCACCGAGATTCCGATCTCGGGATCAGGTGTTCCGTTGCAGGCGTTGTCGAAGTAACGACCAACCCAACCACTGCCACGTCGACCGTCTGGGCTTCCCGTGTGCCAGATGTCCATCGATGAGAAGTGAGAGCGATTCGGATTGGGATATCCAACACCTTGCACGACTGAGGCTACGCCATCGTCCATGAGGTCCTTGAATCCAGCCATGGCGGGGTGCAGTCCGATTCCATTGGCCTGTGACAACTGCAGGGCGGCCTCTTGTCCGCGGCCGGGTGCTTGTACAGCGATGCCAGGTCGCAATTTGTAGTAGTCGTCACTGCCGTAGGGGATGACCGTGTTGAGTCCATCATTCCCTCCACCCAATTGCACGATGACAAGGATTCGATCTTGTGGCATCCCTGGAATCGAACTCAGGGGAGAGCCTAGGGGAAGCATGACGCCCTTGGCAGTTTGCTGTATGAACAGTGGCGTTGTGGCTGCCAGCGAGGCCAGCGTGACACCTTGTTGGATGAACAGGCGTCGACTCCAGGGATGTTGTGTACTGTCGGACATAGCGGTACTCCGGGGCCTCAGCAGAGTTGGTACTCAGGGGCAGCCGTCATGAGTGCGAGGAGATGGATGATTGTGGTGTTATCGTCGGCACCTCCACGGTCACGCACGTACTCGACCCATTGGTCAATGCGTTCTTGATCGGGCACGGTGCCAATCGTGAAACGTGAGAGGTAGGTGACAGCATCGTGGTCTCGGTCTCGACCCGGGACTTCCCGAAGGTGGTCGACGAGGTGTCGGGCATCGAATCCACTATCACTCGCGGACCAGGGACGTGCGCCCGGTTCACGACCAGTCAAGAGGAACACCAGGGTGTTCTGTCGAGTGAAGAGGGTGGATGTGTTGATCCACTTGCGACCACCGTCCCAGCCCTTGACGGATGGTGGTGTGAAGAGGCCCTGGCCCATCAGCGAGCAGGCTTGGACCAGTCTCGTGAGATTCCGGGAGGGCGTTCGTAAAGAACGCACGGCCTGGACGACAAGTTGGACGGGGCTCTTGATGATGCTTGATCGATTGGCCTCGGCGTAGAACGCTTTGGACATGAAGAGCTTCTTCAGAAGTGGCTTCAGTTCCCAATCACTGGATTCGAGAACGCGTGCCATCTGTCGTACGGTGGATCGACCTTCACCGGTGACCACCCCGGGCGTGTCATTGACGAAGTAACGATAGATTTTTTCGGAGATGAATTGGCTGGAGGAAGGACGTGTGAAAATCAGGTCAATGAAGTCATCACCGTTCCAGCGACCTCGTTTGCCAAAGATGACTTTCATGTCATCGTCATGGTTGCCCTGGTTGAATTGGAATTGATCATCCCGGAACGTGTAGCCCGTCAAGGCGCGAGCGCCTTGTTTGATGTCGGTCTCGTTGTAACCTCTGCCTTCTCCGAGCGTGAAGAGTTCCATGAGTTCCCGCGCGAGGTTCTCATTGGGAGCCTGCCGAGAATTCTGGTTGTTGTTGAGATACTTGATCATCGCGGGATCACGGATGATGTTCCTGGCGAGATCATTCTTAAAGTTGCCCGTGGCGTACCGACGGAACAACTCGTTCTGTTTGAACATGTGGTAACTGTCTTCGACCGGGCGATAGCCCGTGGCGAAGTGGCCATGCAAAAACAGGGTCATCTTTTCTTGGAAGGGGCGGTTGGACTCGATCATTCGGCCCATCCACCAAGCCTGTAACTCAGCCAATTGGCGTCGATCAGACCGTTGCCTCAATTGGCGTTCGTTGCGAAATTGCTCCAGGACTTCTTCGTTTCCAGAACGACGGGCGATCGTCCGTTTGCGACGTTCTTCCTGTGAAAGTGGTCGCATGATGTGTTGATCGAATCGACCTTCCACATTGGACGTCACGCCGGTCTCATCGATCTCCTCAAACTCGATCAACGAGTCAACGGCGTCTTCGACTCCCATGTTCTTCAAGGCCAGGACCTGGGCTGGAGTGCCTCCGAACCCAGCCCGCTGGAGCAGATGCTGGGCTGCCCAGTAGTCGAATTCCCTCGAGTTGATTCGGCTGAGTCCTGACGCCATCATCGATGCTCCTGGGAACAGCATGCCCTTGATCGTTTCCCGTATCAAGCAATACGGAAGGGAAGTTCAATTCCATCCCCATCAGATCCAGGAAGTTGGGCCAAAGGGGCTTCCAGGAGGTCAGGATCCTCTCAGTCGTCGCAGGCGTACGCTCAACCGGATCGCATTTCCGATCACGGTCACGTCGCTGAGTCCCATGGCAATCGCTGCCCAGATTGGACCAGAGGCCCCCAGGAGTCCCAGGGCTGCGATCGGAATAAGCGTTCCGTTGTAGAGAAAAGCGAAGAACAGGTTCTGGTGGATCGTGGTTCGAGTCATCCTCGCGATGCGGATGGTCAGGGCGACCGTCGTGAGCCGGTCACCGGGCACGATCACGTCTGCAGCCTCGATGGCGATATTCGTTCCTGTACCCATGGCGACACCGACGTCGGAGGCGGCCAAGGCGGCTGCATCGTTGATGCCGTCTCCGACCATCAAGGTCCGTTCGGAGCATGCTGTCACCCATGCTTGCTTGTCATCGGGTGATTGTTCCGCGTGCACATCCTCAAGTGGGATGCCGATCGATCGTGCCAAGTCTTCCGCAACAGGTTGACGATCTCCGGAGAGCACGGTCGTGCTGACATTGAGGTTGTGTAACGCCGAGATAGCCTGCGGGGCATCGTGACGCGTTTCGTCGGCGATGGTGATGGTGCCAATCTGGCGATCATCCACCATGACTCGGCACGATGCGCTGGCATCGCGACGTACTTCGACGCGTTGTCCCTCGACAACACCTGATACGCCTTCGCCAGGTGTCGCGTTGAATTGTTCAACGGATGGGATTGAAAGGTTGCTGTCTTGAGCGGATTGCAGGATGGCTCGAGCAATGGGATGTTCGCTGGGTGTTTCAACAGCGGCCGCCAGTTGGAGTACTTGGTCGTGATTCGATTCGGAGTTGGCCGTCACATCGATGACGGTGGGTTGGCCTCGGGTCAACGTGCCGGTTTTGTCAAAGATGACTCGTTGGGTGAGACCAGCCCGTTCCAGAGCCGCCGCAGACTTCACCAGGATTCCGCTGCGGGCCGCTTCACTGGCGGAGACCATAATGGCCATCGGCGTGGCGAGCCCCAATGCGCATGGGCAGGAGATGACCAGGACAGTCACGGTGGCAATCACCCCGCGTTGAAAGATCGTGACATCACCCTGGAAGATCGAGAACAGTGACCAGGTCAAGATGGTCAGCAGGGCAATCAGCAAGACAATTGGAACAAAAATGCTACTGACCTTGTCTGCCAGTCGCTGGATATTCGCCTTCGAAGCCATCGCGTGCGTGACGAGATCGGCAATCCTGGCGACGGTCGTGCCAGTGCCATCCACAGTGGCTTCCAGGACCAGGCGACCCGTGGTGTTCACGCTGCCTGCGGTTACTTGGTCGCCTACCCCTCGGGCAACCGGAATCGGTTCACCGGTGACGACGGATTCATCAAGTTCGGATTGGCCTTCCAGGACGCGACCATCGACGGCGACACGGGATCCGGGACGCACGAGGAGGCGATCACCGATCTTGATTTCAGCAATGGGTAGTTCCGTTGAACTGTCAGCGTCGTCCAGCCGCTCAGCAGTTTCCGGTTGCATTTCCAACAGCGAGCGAACCGCAGAACCGGCTCGTGCCGAGGCCCGTGCTTCCAGCCAGTGGCCGAGGCTGATGATGCCGAGCAACGCAACGGCTTCAGCGAAGTAGGGCATCTGTCCATGATCGACACCAGCCAAGGTCAAGATCATGAGGACAACTGAGTATGTCCAGGCTGTCAAAACCCCGATCGAAACCAGGGTGTCCATGTTTGTGCCACCGCTGCGTAACGCGCGGAGTGCGGATTGGAAGAAACCACTGCCGACGAGAACCACCGCCGTGGTGGATCCCGCAAACATCAACCACAACACCCATTGTGTCGAGTCCTGGCCTCCGAGCGTCCAATGCAGGATTTCAAGAACGATCCAGATGGGGAGGCCAGTGGCAGCCCGCCATTTCCAATACCAGGCAGAGTCGTGCTGTCGACGCTCCAACTTGCTTCGGAGATCAACGGGGGTGGCCCCCTTCTTCTGAACAGAGGCCCCAAATCCCTTGGCCTGAATGGCGGCGAGAATGGCCTGGGGATCCAGGTCACCTGTTTTCTCAATGGTGGCATGGGCCTGCTGGAGATCGACCTCGACCGTCCCAACACCCGGCACGTCTTGGATGGCTCGTGTGACCGTAGTGACGCATCCGGCACAATGAAGGCCCGTGAGCTCAAGTTCCAGCATGTCTGGTGAGTTGGCCATGGATCAGTGGGTACACTGTACGTTCATGGCCCACCCAGGCACCCAGTTTGTCCAGACGCCTCTCCCTCGCCCGGCTCCGATGGTCGGTGGCCCCATGGTCTTGCTGGCCATGGTGCTCTTGGTGACGGCCGGGGGGCTGACGTCAACCTCGGTGGTCCGACCGGTCCACCAGGCTCCGGCCCTGGCGGCCCTGGCGTTTCCCGTTCACGGCGTGACGGGTCTTGGTGTGGGTTTGGATGATCGGCTGCCGAATGAAATCGTGCTCGTCCAGCGAGCCGAACCAGCTGTGTTGCGATCTGAGACGATTCGATTGGGCGATGAGCGGCTGAACTTGCCACCGCCGCTGAGCTGATTTGTCCGGGGTGTGGTCCCGCAGTGCCGGGATCTCCCTGGTGATTCAGCGTCCGTTTCCAATCACTTCCGTTCTACACATTTAACTAATCACGAGGTGACCCATGGGTGTCCCCGTTGTCTCCGGCATGGCCAAGAAGGTTTTTGGCACTCGTAATGAGCGCCTGGTTAAGCGTTATCTCCGAATCGTTGACGGGGTCTCTGAACGCGAGCCAACGATCCGTGCCATGTCCGATGAAGAACTGCGATCACAGACCCAGTTGTTCAAGGATCGCATTGCAGAGGGTGAAAACGTCAAGGACATGATTCCCGAGGTCTTTGCCGTGGCCCGGGAAGCCATGGATCGTGCTGTCGGGATCCGCAACATTTTCGATCCAGCTGGTGAGTTCGATCCGAGCGTCTTGGACGGGTCAGTGCGTACGCTCTATGACCAGGTGAAGGCGACCATCGATTCGACTGAACCGGCACAGCCCGTGGGGGACTTCTTGGGTTGTACGGGGCCCGTTCCCCCTTGGCAGTTCGTGGATATCCCCACGGCCCTCTACGAAGCAATCCGTGAATTGAATCCGATGTCCAAGCCGCCGTACCGAGCGCGTCCCTTCGACGTTCAGATTATCGGGGGCATGGTGCTCTACGAAGGTCGTATTGCCGAGATGAAGACGGGTGAGGGCAAAACCATCGTGGCGCCATTGTCCTGTTATCTCTCCGTGCTCGAAGGGAACCAAGTTCATGTCGTGACCGTGAATGATTACCTGGTGCAGCGTGACCGTGACTGGACCTTCCCCTTCTTCCGAGCACTAGGAGTGACTGTTGGGGCCATCCATCCGCATCACATGCAGCCGCCTCAGCTTAAGAAGGCGATTTACTTCTGCGATGTCGTTTACGGAACGACCGCGGAGTTTGGTTTTGACTACCTGCGGGACAACATGAAGCTCTCAGTGATGGAGCAGGTTCAGCGTAAACGGCAGGTTGCCATGGTCGATGAAGTGGACTCGATTCTGATTGATGAGGCTCGCACGCCCCTGATCATTTCCGGTCCGGCCCATGATCATGCGCCTCGGTACGAGATGGCTGATCGGCTCGCCCGTCACCTCATGAGCCGCCAAGTCGATTGGGATGCTTCGGATGCGAAGGTCCAAGCCTGTCTCGTGGCGATCTCGGGCCTGGAAGGTGACATCCGTAATGCACGGGAAAAGGATCGTATTCCAGAGCTGAAGTCCCAACTTGAATCCAAGAAGACGGAATTGCCAGCCTTAGAGGAAGTCCGTGATCAGCACAGGCAGTTTTACGAAGTCGAACTTGACAAGAAACGTGCCACGCTAACGCACGAGGGCATTGCTGAAGCGCAGAAGGAAGCCGGCGTTGGATCTTTTTACGTTGGCGAAAACATCGATCTTCCGCACCTGATGGAACAGTCGATTCGTGCCCACACGGTCTACCAGCGTGACCGCGATTACATCGTCACACCGGGAGATGGTGGTGAGCTCACCGTTGTCATCGTTGACCAGAACACGGGTCGAAAGATGGTTGGTCGACAATGGTCGGACGGCTTGCACCAAGCGGTTGAGGCAAAGGAAAGCGTTCCCATCAAGCAGGAAACGCAGACCATGGCCACGATCACCATCCAGAACTTTTTTAAGCTCTACGACAAGCTCGCGGGCATGACTGGTACGGCGGACACTGAGGCGACCGAGTTCTACGAGATCTATTCACTCGACGTCGTTGTCATTCCGACCAATGTTCCGGTCATTCGATTTGACCGCAACGATCGTGTGTACCTGACCGTCCAAGATAAAAATGACGCTGTGCTTGAGGAGATTAAAGCCTTCCACGATGTCGGCCAGCCAATCCTGGTTGGCACGACGAGCGTTGAGAAGTCCAAGGAACTTTCTGACGAGTTACGTTCCCGTTGGAATATTGAGCACGAGGTCTTAAACGCGGAACAGCATGACCGCGAGTCAGAGATCATCAAAGGCGCTGGTGGACTGGGCGCCGTCATGATTGCCACAAACATGGCTGGCCGCGGTACGGATATCAAGCTTCAGCCCACGAGCTTGGATGAGCTCATCACGCATTGGAAGCGCCGTGGACTCTGCCCACGGGACGTGACCGCCGAGATGCCCATGGATGAGATCGCCAACAGGATCTATCGCCACGTGGCACCCACGGAACTCGAGCTGTCCAAGCGTGACGTCGAAGCCATGGACGATCAGCAGATTCATCGCAAACTGCTGGAGGCTTGGTATACCCGGTACTGCTGGGGAAAATCTTCGAAGGCCGGCAAGATCTCAGAGCAAGACATCCTTGACGAGTTGGATACGGCGGGCGGCTGCCTACTTCATCGCATGGGTGAATTTAAGACCACCGAGGAACTGGGTGGTTTGCATGTCATCGCGACCGAGCGTCATGATTCGCGTCGAATCGATAACCAGTTACGTGGCCGCTCTGGTCGCCAGGGCGACAAGGGTTCATCACGTTTCTTCCTCAGCCTGGAAGACGACTTGATGAAGATGTTTGCAGGTCCCACGACACTGAAGATTCTCAGCAAGTTGGGCATGAAGGAAGGTGATGCGATTGAGCATCCGATGCTCTCTAAGGCCGTGGGCAAAGCCCAACGTAAGGTCGAGGAACGCAACTTTCTCATTCGCAAGAACATTCTCGAATACGACGAGGTGATGGATCTTCAACGGCATAAGTTCTATGGAATGCGCCAGGATGTTTTGGAAGGCAAAGGGATCAAGGATCTGATCTTTGAACACCTGGAAAATGCCATCACCGATGGGTCCCATCGTTTCCTTGACGAACGCTATCCCGCGTTATGTATGACCGAATGGATCCGAGAGCATCTTGGTGTCGAAATCGATCCCGATCGACTCAAGGGCAAGGATCGTGTCGACCTGCACCGCCTGGTGCAACGTGAAGCGAAGGAGGAAGCTGGGACGATCATTGACATCACACTCCCCGAGTTCCTCTCCCGTGACATCGATCTGGGTAAGGGCAAGACGGTCGAACGCGATGAACATGGCGATGACTACCAGGGGCTCGTGGATTGGGCGAACTCGCACTTTAAAGCCGGGCTCAAGGTCTCTGACATCCATGAAATGAACAGTGCCCAAATTGCGCGTGTGCTCAACATGGCAGCAGAAGATCTCGTGGAAGCGACCGATCTTGATCCATTGGATCCTTTCCTGTTACCTGAGCATGCCAAGGAAGAATTCGCACGCTGGATCTCGTCCAAGTTCGGTGTCGAATGGGATGCCTCGATCTTTAATGAAGTTGAGGAGCCTGAAGAGGCCGCAGCGGTCGTGATCGATAAAGCTCACGAGCTCTACGCCGAGCGTGAAATCGTGTACCCGGTCGAATTCGCCATGGACATGACAACCGCCATGCTGCAACAAGATCCAGCCAAGGCGCTCACGCAATTCTGTAGCTGGGCGTCGAGCCGTTACGAACTCGATTGGACACCGGAGTCCCTGCCTTCAGGCAACCCGGCAGAGATCCGGGAAGCCCTGCTGAAAGAAGCCAGGACATGGGATGACCAGAAGCGTGCTCAGCGTGTCGATCGCATCCTCGCTGAGGCACATGATGTCGACACCTTGGATACTTGGTGTCGTGAGCACCTGGGAGCTAGCCCGACCGATGACGAACGAACCTTGGCAGAGGAAGATCTCCGGGAGGCTGCTCGGGCAAAGCTGGATTCAGCACTACGCCTGGAGATGCTCCAATTCGAGCGGTGGGTTCTCTTGCAGATCGTGGACGGCGCTTGGAAGGATCATCTGCATTCGATGGATCAACTGCGTGAGTCGATTGGCTATCGGAGCTTCTCCCAGCGTGATCCTCGCATCGAGTACAAGCGGGAAGGTGCGAATCTCTTCGAGGAAATGCATGGAGAGATCCGTGACAAGGTCACGGATCTGATCTTTAAAGCACGTCTGCAACCCCAGGTGCGACCGCCCCAAGCTCCGGCGGGTCAACAGCCGCCTCCAGGTGGTCAACAGCCACCAGCGGGTGGACGCCCGCCTGCCCAGCAAGCGCGGCCACCGCAAGAACGAACTGAGGCAGAGTCCGCCGTGGCTGCTGCTGCAGCTGCGGTATCCGTTGGTTCGCGTCAACAGCAAGAAGACCTTGATGCCGCCCAGTCTGCTGGTGCGCCGTCAGGAGCCAAAGGGGCATCGCCGAAGCGGGCACCGGTCAAGGCCAAGGTCACTGTTGGCCGCAACGAACCGTGTCCCTGCGGGAGCGGCAAGAAATTTAAGAAGTGCTGCGGGGCGAATTGATCAACCCGTTCAAGCCGGTAGAGGGTCGGACATTGGACCCTGCTGTCTGCTGCGCGTCGAGATGATCGCTGCGGTTGCAATCACGACGACCACGGCAGGAAGTAGCCACCACTTGGAAGTGTGCAGCATGCCCAGCTCAGCCATGGGGAGTGCAATCGCCAATCCAATCAACAGCAGGATCATGTTGCTGGCGGTCCAACGGCCGCGGCCAAGCATGAACGCCAGGATCCAGGCGGGGAACACCAGGCCGTAAAGCGCGAGGAACCGGAGGTAGGTGTCTTCCAGCCAGGCCGTCGCGATCGTTTGACAGCACAGCAGCCAGAGGCTGTAGCCAATCACGATTCCGATCACGGAACACGCGGAGAGAAAGACGGGGGATCCCCAGGCATTGACGGCGGAGAGCAACCGAATCTCGCGCAGGTGAATGCTCATTGTGAAGATCGTCTGGTAACAGAAGAACCAGAGGATGAGCTTCCAGGGATCGGGAACGATGACGTGGAAGTAGTTCGTCACGAACACGAGGACAGCGAAGAAGGTCAGGCCGAAGATGCCGAAGGCATGGCGACTAGGCGCACATTGCCGGGCCCGATGGAAGGTGGGGTCCAGCCAGGGACAGGCCAGGAACCCCAGGATGATCAAGGGAGCCAGTGGCCAGAGCTCCAAGGGCAACGCGGCACCGTCGTTTTCGATCTGCGTCATAGAGCTTGTGCCGACGAACCCCCAGGTCACCATGGTGGCGACAAAGACCAATGTGCCAAGCCATGGCCAGGCTGGCTGAGGAAGGAAGCTGGCGGCAATGGCGATCGCGAAAGCGATGACTGGAACAACCAACGCCAGGAGTGTGCGGTCCTCCGCACCCAGGAGCCAACCTTGCGAGCCGAATATGAACGCCAGGAAGAACAACTGGTAGGCAATGGTGGCGACCGAGAACCACCGCATGGGTCCTCGGTGTTTGGCAACCATCGCCTGGGACTGGGCCCGCGATTTCAGCAAGTAGCCCATCGCGGCGCATCCGATCACGTTTGGAATCGCGAAGAGCCAGAACCCGGGCCAACCGTAGAGTCCAAGCAACACGATGGGTAGCCACATCCCGATGCACCATGTCCAACTGGACGTGAGGAATAATCCCCAGCCTGCTGTGCCTGCGGCAGTTCGAATGGGATGACTCATGGCCAGAGGGTAACGCGAGTTCAGCTGCGGCGTTTACGCAGTCGGAACACACTCTTGGGTGTGCAATGGAAGGTCAGGTTGCATCGACCAACCCTCAGCTGGCGACCCTTGTTCTTGAGGATCTGTGATACGTCAAGCTGGAGATCCACGTTGAACTCGCCGCCCGAGGAGACCAGTTCACGAATACGGGTTGAAGACGTTTCACCATCTGCGATGCGGTAGACGGCTGGACCCAGGCAGGGACGCAGGAACTTGTAATGCAAGTCCTTGCAGACCACGGCGTAGTCGGTGCCACATTCGCTGAAGACGAACATGCCTGCGGCCACCTCTGAATTGCCGAGCAGTGCCGCACCAGCCATGGCGTTGTACCAGTTCCGGTTGACGCGTTTAAAGGGCAGGATGGCTGTGAAGCGATCGGTGCCGAGGCGTTTCATCGTGATGCCGGATCGCCATGCAAAGGGCAGCCAAATCAGCGAGCAGACCCGGTGCCAGAAGTTGTTCCGCGTGCTCAACCGGCTGATGAAATCATCCAGGCGGTTGTACAGCGATCGCCGAGGTGCTGGCAGTGTGGCCCCCGATGGGCCCATGGATGGCTGGCTTGGGGAAGTCGTCATGGTGTATCCGGGGTGGCAGGCATTGACGCCGTCGCGTCTGAGACGCATCCTACGCTCTTCAGCCTCCGGAGGGAATCCATTGGAGGTCCAAATGGAGTGAAGAAATGGCAGTGTGCGGCCTTGGTGTGTGTTCCTGGAGCCTTCAGCCCGATTCCCCGGGGGATCTGGTCAGTCGACTGGTATCGACGGGCTTGTCGAAGGTCCAATTAGCGTTATCTCCCGTCGTGAGCGATCGGGAGTGTTGGGGCGATGTTATCGGTGTGTTGGAGGCAGCGGGGTTCTCGATTGCCAGTGGCATGATGGCACCAGTGGGCGAGGATTACAGCACGTTGGAAACGATTGCACGAACGGGTGGTATTCGTCCGGATATCACTTGGCCAGCCAATGAGGCCATGGCGCGTGCGATGGCCGTCGTGGCTCGTGGTGCTGGTATCGAGTTGGTGACATTGCATGCCGGCTTCCTTCCCCATGATCGTGAGGATCCTGAACGTGGCAGGATGGTGCAGCGATTACAGACCCTCGCATCGATCTTCAGTGACCAGGGCATCCGTGTGGCATTCGAAACCGGTCAGGAAACTGCGGACACCCTCGTGGAGGTCCTGAACGACATCGACCGCGATTCCGTTGGAGTCAATTTCGATCCTGCCAACATGGTGCTCTATGGAATGGGTGATCCTGTCGAGGCCCTCCGGATATTGAGTCCGTACGTGTTCCAGATTCACATCAAGGATGCCGTGCCTCCGGAGACGCCAGGAACCTGGGGCCAGGAAGTGCCGGTTGGAACAGGGACAGTGGACTGGAGTGGTTTCTTCAAGGTTCTGGAATCAAATACGCTTGAAGTTGAGGCGATCATCGAACGTGAGGCTGGCGGTAGCCGTGTCGAGGATGTTCTCACGGCCGCCGATCTTGTTCGAAGCCACGTGGGCTCAGGAGTGAAGTGATGGTTGTGAAGCGGCTTGGGCAGACTGTACTTGTCAGTGGGTTGTTGCTTGCTATCACGGCGTGTGGCCCACGTTCTTGGCCGGTGATGCCCCAGAAGACGTATCGGGCGGGAGCCGTCGCGGCAGATCATGTCGTGGCTTCCGAAGCCGGTGCCTCGATGCTGAGGCAGGGCGGCAATGCGATCGATGCTGCGATCGCCACGAGTTTCTGTCTCTCGGTTGTTCACCCATTCAGTTGCGGTGTCGGAGGCGGTGGCTTCATGGTTGTGCGACTGGCTGCCACGCGTGATCGAGGTGTTGTCGAAGCAGCTCTTGATTATCGTGAGACGGCACCGGGTGCCGTGGGCCCGACGTTCTACGTGGAACGATCTCCAACCGCGAGCCGTTACGGTGGGGCGGCGTCTGGAGTTCCTGGGATGGTCGCGGGATTGTGGTCGGCCCATCAACGGTGGGGTACGTTGCCATGGTCTGACCTTCTGCAACCAGCCATCGCGGCTGCCGAGGATGGTGTTGCCGTCAAGGCTGCGTGGCTGGATGCGGCAGCTTGGGTTGAGCAGGTTCGCACCAATCATCCTGAGTTACATGATGCGTCCGAGTGGGTTTGGGTGAACCTCTGTGGATCCGGCGGACTGCGTGAAGGCGATATTGTTCAACAGCCTGCCCAGGCACGGCTCCTCCGTCGCATTGCTGCGGAGGGCCCCAGCGCCTTCTATCAAGGTGCGGTTGCCGAATCGATCGCTCAAGTTGCCAGTCAGTTCGGAGGCGTGATCACGAAAGCAGATCTGGCTGGCTACCAGGTGCGTCAGACGGCTCCTTTGAGAAGCCAGGTCGTACTGGATCGGTATGAGCTGCTGTCCATGCCGCCTCCCAGCAGCGGCGGGATCGCGATGCAAGCCATCCTGGGGATCATCGATCGACGGATTGATGATGTTCCCGACCTTCGACCCGAGTCACCGCGTTGGATTCATCTCGTTGTCGAGGCCATGCGTTATGCGTTTGCAGATCGGGCACGGCACATGGCCGATGGAACCCAGGTTTCAGTTCCGGTTGAGGCGATGGTGAGTCCGGAGCGTCTCGACGTGGCAGCCGAGTCGATTCGTTTCGATGCGGTGGCGCCGCGTGGAGAAGTCGGGGTGTTGCTCCCAGATGATGCAGGAACCAGCCACTTCAGTATCTACACAGCGGATGGCTCGGCGGTGGCGTGTACAGAAACGATCAATCTTTCCTTCGGTTCATTGGTCGGTGTACCGGAATGGGGGATTGTTCTCAACGACGAGATGGATGACTTCACGACGATTCCCGGGAAGGCCAACGCTTTTGGATTGAAGCAATCCGATGGCAATCTTCCGGCGCCTGGTAAACGGCCGATTTCATCGATGTCGCCGACCATCGTCATGGATGGGGACTCGGTCCGGTTGATTGCCGGGGCCTCGGGTGGACCTCGAATCATCAACGGTACTTTGCAGGTCATCCTCAACGTGTTGTTGTTCAACATGACGCCGGTCGAGGCCTTGGCCTCACCACGATTCCATCATCAATGGATGCCTGACCGACTCGACTTCGAGGAGGCCTGGTCGGATGACGACACAATCGAGGCCTTGGAGGCCACTGGTCATGTCACGGGACGGCGACCTTCGATTGGCAAGGTCCAGTTGATCGAGATCACAGCGGAAGGCCTCATCTTGCCTGCCAGCGATCCTCGTAAGGGGGGACATCCGGCGGGGCTGGAGCCCGTGATCGTCAACGATGATCCAGGCTTCCAGTTCGTCATCGGTGGCCGGGTGGGCATACACTGATCCCGTGCCAACCTACACCTACCAAGTCATCACGGACGACGATTCCGAGGGTGAGATCTTCGAGGTCATTCAACCCATGTCGGATGATCCCCTGACGAAACATCCAGAGACGGGTGTACCCGTTCGACGGATTCCTTCCGTTCCCAACATCGCTGGCAACTGGTCAGATGCGACGACCAAGTCGAAACTCTCGAACAAGAACTTGGATCGACTTGGTTTCACCAAGTACGAGAAGGCCGGTGACGGTCATTATGAGAAGCGAGCTGGCAAGGGCCCCGACGCCATTTCAGCTGATTAATGCTCAAGCGAACCAACATCTCGCTGATCGTTTTCACGACACTCCTGTTGATGGGATGGATTGGGAGTGGTTGTACTCCAAAGTCGACGGCACCGACAGGTAAACAGAAGCGTCAATCCATTGAGCGTGTCAAGAAGTGGATGATTGGCACGTTTCGCAGCACCCAACAAGCCAAGCAGTCACCAAGTGATTTCAATGACATCCGGCTCGTCCAAGTTCCAATCTGGAAATTCCGGGACGATGGCCCATGGCTCTACGTCGAGCAGGCTCGGGCCGGTGATTTCGATCGACCTTACCGCCAGCGTATCTACCGATGATCGATCCAAGCAGATGGTGGCGTGGCGAGTCATGTGTACGACATACCAGGGAATCCACTCGATTACACGGCCCCTTGGCGCGGAGACGGTTCGCTCGGCGGCCTTCACCCCGACTCGCTGGTGCCACGAGCGGGTTGCACCGTGGTGTTCGAGAAGGTGGATGGCAATACCTTCAAGGGAGGCATCGAAGGCAAGGGATGTCCCAGTTCGCTCAAGGGTGCCACCTATTTGAGTTCGGATGTCACCCTTCGATCCGACCGCATTCTCGTGTGGGATCGTGGCTACGACGCGCAGGGCCAACAGGTCTGGGGCTCGACGGCTGGTCCCTACATTTTCCGTCGGACCTCCAGTAGCGGGCCAGAGTAGCAACGGCGCAAAGAACAGGCCGCGCCCGAAGGCGCGGCCTGAATAACTCTTTCAAGATCGATCAACCGCCGAGCGTGTAGCGGACGAATCGGGTGATGTTCACGCCTGAGGGAAGCATTTCCTCAACGGTCTTCGTCTCATCCAACACATACTTCTGTTTGATGAGCGTATTTTCCTCGAGGTACTTACGAACCTTGCCCTCGGCAATCTTTCCAGCGATCTCATCGTTCTTACCGGAAGCCTTGGCTTCTTCAAGGGCATCGCCCTTGATCTTTGCCAGGGTGTCAGCGGGGACATCATCTGGTCCAATGGCAGCCGGATCGTGGAAGACGATGTGTTGGCAGATTCCCTTGAGAACCTCGCTGTCCGCTTCGCCATCGACCTGCAAGAGGCAGGATCGTTTGCCATCGTGGTGGAGGTAGCTGCCGTAGCTGCCACCTTCGAGTTTTTCGCCACGAGAGTAGTTGGCGTTTTCGCCAGTCTTGATCCTGACGTCATCGACGAGCTTCTGAATGTCGTCGTTGACATCGATATCGCCAGCCGGTGAGGCTATGGCCAATTTGCAGATGCTATTCACCATGTCGATGAAGTCATCGTTCTTGGCAGTGAAGTCGGTTTCAGTTTTGACCTCCACCATCACGGCTTGGCTGCCATCGATCAGGATGCCGATGCGTCCTTCCCCAGTGGCACGTTCCGTACGGGAATCCATCTTGCCTTTCCGCTTCTTACGAATCCATTCCTCGGCGGCAGACATATCACCGTCGGTGGCAATGAGGGCTTCCTTGCAGTCCATCATGCCAAGGCCGGTCTTCTGGCGGAGAGACATCACGTCCTTTGCAGCAACAGTCACGGTCAATACTCCTGGTGCAGGTCCCTGGTAGGGAATCGGTTTTCAGGACAGCGGAATCGTTGTCGTACTCACGAGGCTGGGGCGGACTCGCCCTCGGGGGCGGGGGTGGG
>JAYZAT010000112.1:0-9942 GCA_036339555.1 Planctomycetota bacterium | reverse complement strand
GAAGAGATCTCGGGCAGTGGCGTAGTCCCCTGTGTTGTAGGCAGCGACCGCTTCATTGAAGATCATCCGTGGGTCAGGAGACTCCATTTTGGCTCGTGCGGCAGCGAGGGCAGCGAGGGCCCTCTGATTGTCTCCACTGTCCAGGGCAGTTCGTGCTTGTCGCAATAATTGGTCAACAGCGATGCCGTCGTAGGACTCGGTGATTGGCTGGACATCTTGGGGCGACCCCACAGGCGTGGAAGGTGTCGGGGCCGCGGCCAGCATCGAGATGGCAAGGACCAGTCCGTGCATCATGCGGTCGCGCCCTGGATCGTGACCCGTGTTTAAGAGACTCGACGTGCACGCAATAGGCGACTGCGTCGTTGACCCATGAATGATTCCATCAGGAGCAGCACGATGGCTGGGAGTACGAACCACCGATACCGGGGAATATGACGTTCAACCTGGGCGGTTCCAAGATCTCTCCCTACACCGGGCGCGATGGTCTCGTTATAGATCTCTGCCAAATCCGCGTTGCTGGTTCCAGCCGGAATGTAGAGTCCATCCCCGGCTTCTGCGATGTCCTGGAGAAGCTCGGGTTGGAGTTTCGTCCACACCTGTTCGCCTTCATGGGTGAGCCATGTCCACTGGCCGTCTTTCAGAACGGGGATTCGAGCGCCATCGGCAGCATTGCCTAAGCCCACGGTGTACACGCGAATACCTTGGCTGGCCGCAGCGGCTGCAGCTTCGATCGGGTAGCTGTCCATGTCATCACCGTCACTGAGGACAATGATGGCCTTGTGGTCTTCGAGTTCATCTGTAAAGGCTTCACTGGCCTCACGGATACCGTCACCGATCAGGGATCCGCCACGACGGCCCATGGAAATGTCCGTTTCATCGAGTGCCAATCGCATCGCGCCGTAGTCCAAGGTCAAGGGCACCGTTACGGAGGGATCACCGGCCACTGTCACCAGTCCAACGCGATCGCCTCCCATGGATTCGAGGACATCCTCGATGTACTGCTTGGCACGATCCAGTCGGTCCGGCTTGACATCTTCTGCCAGCATGGATCGTGAGGTATCCAACACGAAGAACACATCAATTCCACGTCGTTGGAGCTCCTGGTACCGGACACCCCAGCGTGGATCAATCATGGCGGTCACCAACAGCAGGAGCGTGGCGAGTAACAGGAAGGGACGGAGTCGCCTTCGGGTAGCACTCGAACTGGCTGTCAGTCGCTGTGCCAGCCGATTGCCTGCAAACCGTTTCAGGGCTCGGTGTCGCAACCTGGCAGCGACCAACAGAACCACCCCCGCGCCGAGGACGGCCCAGAGCCAGAACAGGTTGTCCAGATTGTTGAACTGAAGTTCCATAGGTGATTCAGATCCGTGTCGAGATCAGGGAAGCCTCCGGTACAAGGTGGACCCGAGAAGGACTTCCAGGAGCAGTGCAATCAACGGGATCACCAGCAGTGGGGGAATGGTGATTCCGGCGAAACGCACGGGTTGGACGGCCATGTCCTCGTACTGCATGTACTGCTGTTGGTGAATCTCGGATCGTTCGAGTTCATCAATGGCTGCATAGATGTCGGCAAGTGATTCGAGATCGGTGGCCCGGAAATAGCGGCCCCCGGTGATTTCTGCCATTTCCTTGAGGACGTCTTCATCCAAGGCGTAGTTCACGCGACGGCGTTCGATCTGGCCTGTCCGTGGGTTTCGCATCGGCACCTCAGGACTTGACTCGTTGCCAGCACCGATCGTGTAGATCTTGATCCCATACTCTTCGGCCAGTTGAGCAGATACCAGGGGATCCAGTTCCCCTGCAGTCTGTTCACCATCCGTCAAGAGAATGATGACACGACTCTTGATCTGGTCATCCAGGCGGAGATCCTCGCGATCCTTGAGCGATGTCAGCTTGGAGACGGCCAGTCCAACGGCATCGCCGATTGCGGTCCCGCTTTCGGGACCGAGCGGTGCGGTCTGGATCTGTTCCAGGATATCAACAAGGTGTTGGTGATCGAAGGTCATCGGACTGTTGCTGTCCGCCTAGGTTCCGAAGGTAATCAAGCCGATCAGGTCACTCCCACGCCCAGGCCGTTCCTGGTCTTCCCCCAGGACAAAGTCAGCCACCACGCCCTTGACGGCATCCAGTCGGTTGATCGGTAGCTTCTTGCGATTGAAATCCTGGGCCGACATGCTGTGCGAACGGTCTACGACCAGTTCGATGGCGACCCCGTCAGAGTGAACCTGTGTGATCGCATCCGCTCGCATCGGGCCGACCAGGCAGACGATCAAGACGGTGACCGCGATCGTCCGAAGGGCGGGGATGATCCAGCGTGTGCGATGAACCCAGGTTCGTGGGGCTGCTGCGACCGTGGCGGTTGATGAATAAGCAATAGCCGCCTGGCGACGCCGTGCGACCCAATGCCACCACAAGAGCGGCAGGATCAGCAGCAGGAGTAGAAACCAAATGGTGCCAGGGATCGTGTCGATCATGATTCAGTGCGTTCCTCATTCTCGTTGGTCGCCGTCTCCTCGACGAACAGCCTGGCCTGGGAGAGTGCCTCACGACCAGTCTCGGGAGTCGGTTCATGTCGTGCGAACTTCACCATGTCAGCAGCTCGGAGGAATTGACTCAGGGCGTCCTGTTGTGAGTTGTTGAGCACGCTGCTGTGTCCCATCTCAAGCAGGAATTCAGCGGTCGTGGAACGAGGGGCCTGGAGGCCGAAGCGTCCCTCAATGTAATGACGGAGAATGTCAGTCAGGCGGAAGTAGAAGGGCTGCACCTGTTTCTGTTGAAGCAGGCCGGAGGCTTCGAGCGAAGCAAGATCGCGACGGGCTTGTTCTTCAGGAGACAAGGCAGCCAGTTCCTGAAGGCCGCGTCCACGAATAAGAATCGTGATGATCGCGATCAGGACCAGTGCAACAATCACGATGGCAGCCCAGACCCAAGCAGGCCAGGGGTCAATCATCTGTACGTGGCCACGGATATCCCGCAGCGTAGCGCCCGCCTCGTTGTCACCAATGAGGCTGATGACCTCGACGGGTAGGGGATCGGTTTGGATCGTTCCATCCACGGGCAGGTCTGCACGCGTGTCGTGGAAAGCGATGGAGAGTGAGGGCAATTCGGTCTCGCCAGCTTGGAAGGTGTCCAGGACCAGGACCTGTGTCCAGGAACGGCCAAGGTTTCCTTCCGGAAGGGGGATGTTGGGCCGGGCATCTTCAGCCAGGACGTTGAACAATCCAACTGAACCATTCGCATTCGCAAGCACCATTGGCATGGTGATCGTGACACCCTCCTGGGCGATCGTCTCGACCTTGAGGGTCAATGGTTGGCCAACTTCCAGCGTGTCGGGGGTCGCCGTGACAGTGACCTCGACTGGGCCGCGGACGGCAGTTGTCCGAACGCCACCGTCTTCGGTTCGCACGGGGGCGTCACCACATGACTGGAGAAGCAGCATGGCTGCCGAAAATGTGATGGCAAGGATCGTTTTCATCGGTCGCGTCGAGCCTCCCGGGCACGGAAGAACTGGCTGAGGGTCTCGACGAAGGGTTGGTCAGTGTCCAGAGGCAGTTGATCGATTCGGTTGCTGAGCATCCACTGGCGTCGTTCCTCGGCTTGCTGCTGGGAGTGATCGCGCACGGCACGACGAACCTTGGCTGAAGATGTATCCACCAACACCAGTTCGCCAGTCTCGTTGTCCTCGAGTTCGAGGAGCCCGACATCAGGCAGTTCTCGCTCGCGGGGATCATGGATATCCACGGCGATGAGGTCATGTCGTCGGCGTGCGACCTGGGCGGCTCGTTGCCAGCCGTCATCCTCGAAGTCCGATACCAGGAAGGCGACGCACTTACGTTTCTGAATGCGGGTGAGATATTCCAGGGCGGCATCCAGGTTGGTACCAGTTCCTTCCGGCTCGAAGGCCAGCAATTCACGGATAACGCGAAGGACATGGCGGGGGCCCTTCCGTGGAGGGACGAACTTCTCCACGCGATCTGTAAAGCAGATCAGGCCAACATTGTCATGATTCTTAATCGCCGAGAAGGCCAGCGTGGCGCAGACTTCGGCCACGAGATCCCGCTTCATTTGTTCCCCTGAGCCGAAACTCTGTGATGCGCTCATGTCCACTAGGAGCATGACGGTGAGTTCCCGTTCCTCCCGGAAGGTCTTGACGTGCGGTCGGCCAGCGCGGGCACTGACATTCCAATCGATGCGACGGACGTCGTCACCGACTTGGTATTCACGAACCTCCTCGAACTCCATGCCCAATCCTTTGAAGGCGGAGTGGTACTGGCCGGCGAGTAGCTCGTCGACAACTCGGGATGTCGTGATTTCAATTCGCCGGATGCGGCGAAGAAGTTCCGTCGGAATCATGGTGCGGTCTCCGGCAACGAAGCACGGGGACAGGTGGTACAGGTGGTCACGGAACGCGGACGTTGTCCAGGATCGTTTTCACGATGTCCTCGGAGGTTTTCTCCTCGGCTTCAGCTTCATAGGTTGTCGCCACACGGTGTCGGAGGACGTCGAGCGCGAGATCCTTGACATCCTGGGGAACGACATAGCCACGTCCATCCAGGAAGGCGTTGGCCTTGGCACAGAGTGCCAGGGCAAGCGAGGCGCGTGGTGAACCACCGTACTCGACCAGGTTCTTGAGATCCTTGTCGATCGTGCCTGGTTCGCGGGTCGCAAAGATCAGGTCGACGATGTAACGCTCGATCTTGTCGTCTACGTAGATGGCATCGACAAGCTGACGGGCAGTCATGATGTCCTTGGGAGACATGACAGCAGAAATCCCGGTACGCGGCGTCGTACTCGACATCCGTTTCAGGATCTGGTGTTCCTCATCCCGGCTGGGGTAATCAACGACGACCTTCATCAGGAAACGATCCACTTGGGCTTCGGGCAATGGATAGGTGCCTTCTTGCTCCAGAGGATTCTGTGTTGCCAGCACCAGGAAGGGCTCGGGGAGCGGGTGAGTCTCCTTGCCAATCGTGACCTGGTGTTCCTGCATGGCTTCCAGCAGGGCGCTTTGGACCTTGGCCGGTGCACGATTGATTTCATCAGCCAACACGATGTTGGCAAACACCGGGCCCCGATTGACGACGAATTCGCCGCTGTCGGGTCGGTAGATGAGTGTGCCAATCACATCGGCGGGCAGCAGATCCGGTGTGAATTGGATCCGTTGGAAAGACGTGTCGATGCCATTGGCCAAGCTGGAGACAGCCAAGGTCTTTGCGAGACCCGGAACGCCTTCGATGAGAAGGTGTCCGTTGGCGAGGATCCCGATGATCATGCGGTGCAGGAGTTCGTCCTGTCCCACGATGACCTCGTGGATTTCGCGTTGAAGCCTGCGAAAGGGTTCACTGGCAGCCTGGACTTCACCCGAAATTCGGGTGATGTCTGATTGGCTCACGGAAGGGGTATCGGGCTGGGTCTGGGTCATTCGAGGGAACTCGTTCATAGGTTGAGTCCCCGTCTGTGCGGTCGTCATGGGCATCTTCTCCAGGTGGTTGGACCATCCCGGAGAATTCTCTGGGGCGTCCATGAGTGCCTTACGAGCCGCATTGGCGACGGGTTCGGGGGTAGATCATAACGCTCTCAGGGCCACTTCAGGGCCAGGCCCCACTACACTGCCTCCCCTGTTTAAAGGCCCCCAAGGGGGGGCAGGTGTTCACTATGTCCGTCTTCTTCAAGAAGCACCATCGCCAGGCCTTGCTTCAGGATCCCTTTCCAGAGGAATGGGAGTCGATCATCCAGTCGGATGTGGCGTATGACCGCCTGTTGGAGGATGGTGAGCGGGCCCATCTGCGTGACCTGGCTCGCATCATCATCGATGAAAAGCATTGGGAAGGCTGTGGTGGCTTGGAGATTGATGACCGGGTCAAGGTGGTCATAGCGACCCAGGCGGCCGTTTTGTTGCTGAATTGGGAAATGGACATCTTCCGGAATGTCCGGACCTTCCTGATCTATCCAGGTGCCTATCACCAGTCCCAGGAGAATGTTGGCCATGATGGCATGGTCAATTCAGGAACCGTGAATCTGGGGGAAGCTTGGTACAACGGCCCGGTGGTATTTTCTTGGAAAGATGCGCTGGAATCGGCCCACAACCCCGGCCGAGCGAACAATGTCGTCTTTCATGAGATGGCCCATACCATCGACATGTTGACGGGGCAGACCAATGGGACTCCGCCCTTGCGTGAGCGGGATCACTACAAGGGCTGGAACGACGTGATGTCCCAGAACTTCCAGGAGATCCGTCGAGCCTATGAATCCGGTCACCGAGACGTCATACGGGACTATGGGGTTGTCAATGTGGCCGAGTTCTTCGCGGTGTGTACTGAAACCTTCTTCGATGCCCCCGTGCCCTTTAAGCAACATCGCCCCGAGCTCTACGCAGAGTTTGAACGCTTCTATGGCCAGGATCCCTCCAAGCGATTTAAAGGGGCTGGCAAGAAGGCAAGGCGGCATTGACTCAGGTCCGCTCGACCAACCGATCGATCAGGTAACTGGATTCAACCAGGGCGGTCTCCGAGAAATCACCGAAGAAGGACCGGACCTCGCTGAAGGTCTTGCGGAAGCCATCCTGGTCCCCATTGATGATGAGTTCTCGGAGTTCCCCAGCAGCCTGGGTAAAGGCGGTCGTGACCGAGTCGACGTTGGGGTTGGTCATCTCGATGGCCGAGTAGAGATCAGGCGACTGAGCGAAATGCCGGGCAGCCATCAGGAGTTCCATGTGGTAGATCGGGGATGTGAACTGGAGTGATTCCTCGATGGAAACGCCCAGTGTCTGCATGGTTCTGCCAATCACCTCGGTGGAAAAGTGCGTCAGGACCTGGACGACCGACATGATTCGATCATGCTGATCCGGAGTCGTCTGGATGACCTCTAAGCCAGCCGCTTTGAAGCTGGACTCCAACCAAGTCATCCAGTGTTCGTCATTGATCCGACCCGGAGTCACCACGACACGTTGTCCTTGCAGTGAATTGATCGCCGGTCCGAAGAGTGGGTGGGTGCCAATGACGTTGGCAGCCGAGGAAGACACCATCGCGTCAACGGGATCCGATTTGATCGAAGTCACATCGAACAGCAGTGCGTCGTCTCGACAACAGGGGCCCACGAGTTCAACAACTTCGCGTGTCGCCCGGATGTTGACGGAAATCATGGTGACGTCGGCCTTGGCAGCTGCTTCCTTGGGACGCAGGGTGGTATCCAAATCGGAGATCAGGACTTCATGCCCCTGCTCCTTGAACATGTTGCCCAGGCAGGTGCCCATGCCACCCTGGCCACCAATGATGCTGATGGTGTGGGGCTCGACTTGCACTGGCACGGCAGCCCGCAGCGATGCTTGTCGATCGCGACTGGCCCAAAGGATCACTCGGAAGAGCGATTCAACGACTTCTGGACGGATGCCATCTGCCGTGCCGAGTGTCCGACGTTCCGCGAGCATTTTGCCTTCGCGGTCCGGATCCCGAATGGGAAAGCCGCTCTGCCGCTTCACGTCTGCGACCTCAGCCACCAGCTCATTCCGCTCCGCGAGGAGTTCGACGAATCGACGATCGAGCTGGTCGATGCGTTCACGGAGGGCCAGTAGGTCATTTGGGACGGCGTCGGGCATGGTGTTCCGGGGTACGGAAGGTTGCAGGACATCGGGACTGTACACGACCCCGTGGCGGGTTGTACTATTAATGGTCCGGTTTCGTGGGGCGGCGGATCCCCAGAAAGACCCGCAGAGTGAGCGATTCCATGGCTTCGGAAAGCACGTCGACGACCCATTGCGGCTCAGCCTTTGTCCAGGATTTCATGGCCTACGTAGAGGAACGATCGCCAGGGCAGCCGGAGTTCCATCAGGCGGTCCGCGAGGTCGTGAACTCGCTGGAAGTCGTCCTTGAGAATCGTCCTGAATATCGCAAACACCGCATCCTTGAACGCATGATTGAGCCAGAGCGTGTCATCCAGTTCAGGGTCCCCTGGATGAATGATGAGGGTGATATCAAGGTCAACCGCGGCTATCGCGTGCAGTTCAACAGCGCTATTGGCCCATACAAGGGTGGTTTGCGATTCCATCGTTCGGTCAATCTCAGCGTCCTGAAGTTCCTTGGATTTGAGCAGATCTTCAAGAACAGCCTGACGGGCTTGCCTATCGGTGGCGGCAAGGGCGGCAGCGACTTCTCGCCAGCAGGGCTCTCGGATACCGAGGTCATGCGGTTCTGCCAGTCTTTCATGACCGAATTGCAACGCCACATTGGTGCAGACACCGATGTTCCGGCTGGTGATATTGGCGTTGGTGGCCGGGAAATCGGTTACCTCTTTGGTCAGTACAGACGCATTACGAATGCCTTCACGGGAACACTCACGGGTCGGGCACCTGGTTGGGGCGGCAGCCTTCTCCGACCGGAAGCCACCGGGTATGGCTGCGTCTACTTTGCTGCGGAAATGTTGGCGACTCAGGGCCGGACGCTTGAGGGCATGAATTGCCTGGTCTCGGGTTCTGGCAATGTGGCTCAATACACGACTGAGAAACTGATCGAGCTGGGGGCCCGTGTCCTGACGCTCTCGGATTCTTCAGGTTGGATCCATGATCCGGATGGCATCGACACCGAGAAACTCGCCTTCGTGATGGATCTCAAGAACGTACGTCGGGGTCGTATTTCGGAATATGCCGACCGCTTCCCGAAAGCGACCTGGCACCCGGTTGAGCATGGTGGTGATGGCAATCCGATGTGGCGTATTCCTGCTGACGCGGCCTTCCCATCAGCCACCCAGAACGAGATCGTCGGTGCGGATGCCAGGCACCTGGTCGAGAACAAAGTGCGGCTTGTCGCCGAAGGCGCCAACATGCCCACCACGGCAGATGGGCAGGCTGTCTTCATGGAACACGGTGTCCTCTATGGGCCAGCCAAGGCTGCCAATGCCGGTGGTGTCGCCGTCTCGGCTTTCGAAATGTCCCAGGCGGGTCAACGCTTGCAATGGACGCGTGAAGAGGTCGATCAACGGCTCCGGCACGTCATGGCGGGGATTCACCAGGGCTGTGTTGAGGCTGCGAAGGCCTATTGCCATGAGGGCAACTACATCCATGGTTCCAACATCGCTGGTTTCACCAAAGTGGCGGATGCGATGATCCAGCAGGGGTTGATCTGAGCACATCCAACCAGGGATGAGGCTTGTTTTTCTTGATTCGGTTGCGATCTTGGGCTTGCCATTGGTATAGTCAACGTGTTCGGTTCGAGGCGCCTGGGAAGCCCGTATGAGTTCCCAGAGCCACCCGACACAACGCACTGGAGATATCCTCGAGGTTTGTCCCGGGGAATCGGATCGTCCTAGCACACCCCTGCTGATCACTCGCGTGATACCTGTGAAAGCCTGCGGGATTGCTTCGGAGCCTGCATCTTGAGTTTAAACAACGGCGTGGATCGTCGCATGACATATGAGTTTGGTGATCGCGTGCGCATGCGGCGACGCCCCGAGTGGGGGATCGGTGCCATTACGCGTGTAGAAACGGTTCCTGTAAAGGGACAGCCTACTCAGCGACTCACGGTGCGATTCCCCAACGCCGGGCTCAAGACTCTCAGTGGAGATGTGGCGGATTTGGAACGCGTTCAGGCAGAGTCGATCAGCGAAGATGTTCCCGTGGACAGGATTGCGGGAATCGATCGAATTGCCAAAGACGAGATGCTGGCCGGCCTCGCCGATCGCAAGCTCAAGGAAGTCATGATTGCCATTCCCGAGCCTTGCCGGGATCCCTTCCGAACACTGGAAGCACGCGTCGAGGCCACGGCGGCTCTCTATCGCTTTGACCAGGGTGGAGGCAGCCTGATTGATTGGGCCGTGGCCCAGACGGGACTGGACGATCCTCTCTCACGTTTCAATCGCCATGAGTTGGAGGAACACTTCAGTCGATGGGCCTCTGAACGCGATGCTCATCTCCACAAACTCCTTCGTGAGGCGCGTGAGTCGGGGCTGAGC
>JAYZAT010000111.1:0-6116 GCA_036339555.1 Planctomycetota bacterium | reverse complement strand
CTCATCATCGGCAGGGATGAATCCTGTGACGTGCGAATCGTTCACAAAAGTGTTTCACGTGAACACTGTGCAATCGAACAGGTCGACGGCGAACTGAGACTGCGTGACCTGGAATCTACCGGCGGGACATTCTGCGGAAGTGAACGAATTGAAGAGGTACGGATAGAGGATGGGCTGGAAGTCACAGTCGGACCAGCCCTCTTGAAGTTCTACGATTCAGACTTGTGATCTAGACCGGGCTCACAGGTCAACGGCCTCGACCACCGCCGCCACCCCTACCACCGCCGGAACCGGCAGCCATCTGGCGTAGCTGGTAGCGCATTTCCTCGATGAGTTCTTCGATCTTTTCTGGCTTGGGCAAACCGGCCACCATGGCGCATTGGTTGGGTGCCACCTTCCACCAACGAAGCCAGGACTGCAGAATCTTGATCGCCTTATTCATGTCAGACCGAGTGGTCCCAAGCCTTCCCAGCTCACGCATTTGCTTCTTGATGGTGTCGACCAGTTTCTCCTTGAGCTCGCCGCGGCGGTCATGAAGTTCCTGGCCTTCCCCCGCCAACTCCCAATTCTTCAACTGGAGAACCTCTGCTAATTCCTCGTGGGTATTGGCCTTGCCTATGGCAAACCCAAATTCCACCGCCTCATCAGCATTGAACATAAGGTTCTGGCCAGGACCCGAGAAGATGCGTTCGCCTTTGAGATTTGGATACCACGTGACCTTCCCTGTGTCAGGATCCTTGGTCGCGGAAAGATAACTGTCTTCCAGAACAAACGGCTTGGCCCAGTAGGTCGAGCGGCCCTTCTCTCTCAACAGTTTCTCGATCTCTGGAATCCAAGCATTCACCGTGGCATCAGGCGCCGTCTTGTTGCCGATCATGATCGTGATACCGCCAGTATGACCATGTTGCTTAAACACGATCACATCACAGCACAAGGCTGTCCAGGAGGCGCCGGAGATCGCATGATCAATCCAGGCAACGACCGTGTGTCGTTCGCAGGCGTCGTAAATGGCTTCCTTGATAAGCATGCCCTCGGCAACGAGGCCGCCGCCCGAGTCAATTTCCAGCACGATGACCTGGCCATCCCCACGTTCGTCAGCCTGACGAGTGATCTCTTCGATCTCCTCGGGACGAAATTCAATGCCGACCGTGCCTGATAGAGGCAAGATGAGCAGCCCAGTCTTGTCTGCACTGTCGCCGCCTGATGTTTTACCGTCTGAATCCTTTGCCTTCGACTTGTCGGAGCCCTGCTTCCCCGCATCAGAACCCTGAGGTGCTTCATCATCGGTATCCACCGATTCGATAGACAGGATGGAACGCAAGAGGATGACGCGTTCCTTGCCTGTGTCATTGGGCGTGAATTTCACATAGAGGCGGGCAATCAGGTCCAAGCTACCCGTCATGCGTGGCTGCGCTGCGCCGTCCCTCCACTCGATCGTGACTTGGTCACCGACGTGACCTCGCCAGGACTTTCCATTGTCGAGCGTGATTTTCTGTGTGGCTTCAGATGCCGAATCACCCTGGGCATGGACTATGGAAGGCATGCCTGTCAGGACAAGTAAGGAGATCGTGATAGCAAGAATGGATCGCATGATTATTCCTCTGTAACAACTCAACGTGCCAAACCACCGCCACCACTGCCACCTGAACCACGACCGTCACGGCCACTGCGACGCATCCGGTCAAGTTCCTCAAGAAGAATTTCAAGATCAGTCTGGTTGAAAAACCCCTGGCTGCGGGTTGTGACCTCTGGCCACTTCCGGGTCAAACCGATGAGGAGCTTGAGCGCCTTTTCAGCCTTCCCGATGTTCGCCAGTCGACTTGGGCCACTCACACGACCAAGCCATTTCTTGTAATCCTTCCAGGCATCCAGTGCTCGATCCCAGGCCTTGGTCCATCCCTCGTGGTGCTCAACGATGATTTCGTCAGCAGGCCCCTCAAGGATTCGATAGTTCCGCTCACCAAGCAGGACCGTCAGGTCATCCATGGTCTCGGCAATGCCATCAGACAGGCAGACGTCGTCGCAGACATAGGCTGGGATGATGAAAGCAGCTTCATCACTTGGGTCGATAATGAAATCTCCCTTGAGATCATTACGCCACACGGGCATTCGACCCTTGAAGGAGACACTCAGCAGCATTTCGGGCTTGCTTAAAGCCTCTACCAACCTCACGCGAGTGGAATTGGGATTCTTAGGGTTGTTGCCGTACTGGGTGATGCCTCGAATCCAGCCAAAGGCCGCGTCGCCAAACTTCGCTCGGACGTTGTCATCCCCTGCTGCATTTCGGTAACGCATCACATAGCTAGACATGCCTCCGAATAAGGCATCTGGATGCATGTACATCTCATCCCAGGCCAATGCATAGATGGCACTTGAGCCCACGGCATCTCGAACCCACATCACTTGGCGAATGTCATCGGGAAGTTCATCGGAGAACATCGTCCGGACGGCCCGGATGTTCTCTGAATCCCACAGGTTTTGCTGTTCGCGATCACGATGGCTGGAATCGCCTTCGATGATGTCGTCAGAACCTTCCTGGAATTCATTTCTCAGGTTGCTGCTGTCCAGTTTCAGGACGAGGACATCGGGCTGCTGTTTCTTGATGTCCTCGATGATCTCTTCGTAGATCCGTTCGGTGATATCCGTGCCGACTTGCCCCTTCATCGAGACCACATAGATGGTTGTCGCCCTACCGTCAGCGGAGGCTGATGCCCCTGCGTCCACATCATCAGATGTGGCTGGCATCGCCTGGTCTGGCTTGCTATCGGCGGGCTTAGGATTTGAATGCACCGGCTTGTCCATGCCCTCGGCTTGGACATTGCGATCGATCTTCTCGATCGTGGACTTCGGAAGGGTGATCGTTGTTTCAAACCCAAGGGTCGGATCCACGTACCGGAAAATGATCAAGCGTTCCGTTTCCTGAACAATCTCACCCTTGAGTTCTTGGCCATCTGTGGTGTACACGATGTCAGCAGCCAGGGTTCCAGTAGGAAGCATGACCAGGATCATCAGGGCTGCAAGGACCAGAGGCAGACGCTTGATTCGATACATCTCAAGTACTCCATGCTGGATGCGGCAGCAGTTCGATCACCAAATGGGCACCAGCAGACGGGCACTACTTGCCCGAAACGAACTGTTCCCTGGGTATCACCCCCCAGTATAGGGCCTCAAAATGGCTTCAGCAGCCAGAAACAGCCCTTCGACGGCTTCTAAACAGCATGCGGAAACCACAAGGCTGCTCAATTGCCAGAACCGGTCTTTTGCCAGATTTCCTTCGCCAGGTCCAGGGCCTCCGCTTCTGAGTGGATCCGGCCCTCCAATTGAGCGTCGTAGACGGCTTCCAGGATCTCACTGAAACTGGGCCCTGGCGGAAATCCTGCCTCCATCAAGTCCATACCGCCAAGTAATCGCGGAGGCGCGAGTCCGGATGGGCGTAGGGACTCAACCCGTTGGTCAACCTGCTGGGCAAGTTCGGGCTGATCAACGCCCAAAAGTAGTACGCTCGCTTCGAACCACTCCTGCGAAGCCAGTCGCTTCTGGCCGGCCATGCCCAGGTCTGCCCAATCTGACTGAAGTTGGACGGCGATCTCCAATACCTCGACCAAACCGTCACGGTCGTCATTGGAGAGCATGAGCCGTTCTCGCCATGCCATTGCCAGTTCACTTGGGCTTTCCTCCTCTCCACGATCCATGGCCCAGGCCGACAGGACCGTGGCGTAGTGAGCCCGTGTCATGGCTCCTGTCAATACCTCAAGGTGAGGTGTGCCCGCCCATCCTGTAACAGACTTGCCAAGTACAGCTTCGGCCAATCCCAATTGCTCCAGGAGCTTTGCCGCCGTTGCCCGGTTGTCATGCAAGAGCATTCGCCGGATCTCTTCACCGATTCGTTCACGAGAGATCCCTTCGAGGCCTGAACGATGTGCCGTAATGGCCCGCTCAGTCTCGTCTGCAATGCGAAAGCTGAAGCGAGCGGCAAACCGGACGCAACGCAACATACGCAGATGGTCTTCTTCCAACCTGGCCGCAGGGTCCCCGATAGCGCGAATCACGCCCTCGGCCAAATCCCCTTCACCACCGTGGAAATCCAGCAACTGTTCCGCAACTGGATCCCAATACATCCCGTTCATGGTGAAGTCCCGGCGAGCTGCATCCTCTTCAATCGTCGCAGCCGAGACATGATCAGGCCGCCGGTGATCGGAGTAAGGCCCCTCGGTACGGAAGGTTGCTACCTGGATGGGCCAGCCACGGTTGTAGATCAGCATGACGCCAAAGAATTCGCCGACGCCTCGGGCCTTTGGGAATATTGCCTGGACCTCTTCGGGAGTCGCCGAGGTCGCGATGTCGAAATCCTCTGCGTCCAATCCGAGCATGCGATCACGAACACAACCACCCGCAAAGACTGCCTGGTGACCGTTGTCCTGAAGTGCAGCAGCAACCTCTTGAGCAGCCTGCTCTGCTGAGCCGCGGCCCCTGGCAGACTCAAACCCCATCAGCCCCCCCTCGCTCTGAGCTTTCCTGCTCGAGTTCCTCTATGGATGCCGTGTCCTGGGGACCGTACAAGAGCACTTGGTGCTGTCGGCGAAAGGTACGAACTTCTGGTCCGTTCAAACCTGGAATGTCCAGATTGATCTCCTCTGGCCCCAAGGGACTGCGTAAGACCACAATGGCATCTTCCGTCAGCAATGGCTCAACGCGTTGGATCTGCGCCAACACGCGGCTTCGGGTGGCCTCTTGTTCCATCATCTTGAAAGGCGGATCGATGAAGACAACCTTGACCGGGCGCGGTGATCGCAGGACAGCCACGGAGCCCAGGGCATCTCCGCATAACAAATCCACTCGATCCTGGCACCCGAGATCCTCGACGTTTGCCTTCAGGAGGTTGTAGATGCGCCGATCCTGTTCGACCATCAAGACCTGGGCGGCACCGCGACTGACCGCTTCGAGCCCCATTGACCCAACCCCCGCAAAGAGATCAAGCACATTGGAGTCCTCGATATGGCCGCGCAGGATATTGAACACCGACTCCTTGACCCGATGCGCATAGGGCCGAGTGGTGTCCGCCTCAGCAGGCGTTTTGAGGCGGCGCGATCTATAGTGACCAGAGATGATCTTGATCATCCCGAGAGCATCCCTCTGCCCAGCAGTCCCGTCAACGTCCACCAGCAATGTCCCCTGATTTCGATCAACTTCCCTCCGCGATCAGAAGAAATGGACGGCTGGCCCGCCTGGGCAGCCGGGAGGTCCCTGCACTCCTGGTGACGCCTGAGGGAACACCATCAACTCCCCCACCAATGGTCCTCTGGCTGCATGGCCGAACAGCCAATAAGGAACTGGATCCAGGCAGGTACCTCCGTCTCATGCGGTCAGGGATCGCTGTTTGCGCGGTGGATCTGCCTGGTCATGGAGAACGAAGCCTCTCAGCCCTTCAGCAATCCGGATATGTCCTGGAGGTGGTGCTCCAAATGATGGATGAACTCGATGAGGTGACGGAAGCCGCCCTGGATCAACTCGCAGCAGACCCAACCCGAGTGGGTATTGGAGGCATGTCGGCTGGCGGGTTGGTGACCTTAGCCAGACTCTGCCACAACCACTCCTACAAAGCCGCCTGGGTTGAAGCGACCACCGGCAACTGGCGTGCACAAGCTCGACTCCCCATGCTCAGGGCCTCCCAAGCAGCTGCCATCGCCTCGGCTGATCCCATTGAACATCTTGATACCTGGCAAGAGGTCCCACTGCACGCCGTTCACTGCCGAGCTGACGAATGGGTGCCCTTCGAAGGCCAGCAGGCATTTATCAAGGCCCTTCAGGATCGATATTCGCAGCCTGATCTGGTCGAATTCACCGTCTACGATAAAACGGGAGCCTTGCATGAACATGCCGGCTTCGGAATCTACTCAGCCGAGGTCAAGGAACTCCAGCGGCTATTCTTCGTGAAGCAACTGGGTGCTGAACTGCCCGAGGAGACGCCATGACATCCCTCCGAACAGAACCCGATCCCAATGGCAGCTTTGGTGAATTCGGTGGCCGATATGTTCCAGAAACACTGGTGGCCGCCTTGGATCAACTCACGGATGCCTGGCATGCTTCACGCGAAGATCCAGACTTCCAAGCGGAGT
>JAYZAT010000110.1:0-10439 GCA_036339555.1 Planctomycetota bacterium | reverse complement strand
CCAGATTCATAGGGCTGATCTGTGGCCCGAGGAGACCATCGACGATGACAGCTGCGGCCAGGAGCAGCATCACCGATTGCATACTTCGTCGAAAGACTCGATGGGCGAGCAGTCGACCCACAATCGGAAGACGCAAGAGATCCCATGGTTGTCGGCGTTGCCGAGCGTTGCTGGAGGCATCTTCGCTCACGGGCAGGGTGCCTGTGAGGACCGGAAGCGAAACGCGGCCACCTGTGGTTGCCAATCGCATCATGGGTTGCCGGACCGGTCGAGCCAGTCGTGGAGTCAATTGTTCCCGGATGATCATGGCGACCGGGATCAGGAAGATGATGGAACCAGGCACCCACATGATGGCACCGGCGGCTGCCTGGTCGTCAAGCGCGGTCATACCAAGCAATCTCGGGGCTGATTCATAGGTTGGATAGATCACGACTTCCCAGAAACAGAAGGCGGCTGAGAAGACCGTATTCGAGACATCCGCGATCAAGAGGTAGATGATCATTGACCATCTCGGCAGAACTGGCTTGCTGGGCCATGGTTGGATGACCGGCCACCAGAACAGTAGTGAGGCAACCAGGAAGCAGGCGTGTTCCACCTGGTGCCAGGTTGAGTTCATGAGTCCCAGTTCGTACAGCGGGGGCCAGTGCCAGACCCAGGTGACCAGGATGAAGATCACGAGACAGGTGACGGGGTGCGTGAGGCGATGAAAGAAGACGCGTAGTCCTCGCCAGGCCAGGAAAGGTCCAAGCCAGTTCTTGCGAATGGTGTGAGGAAGCCCACGCAGCAACGGGATGCCAGGTGCCCCAAGCCAGATCAAGGGTGGCGCGACCATCATGATCAACAGGTGCTGCGTCATGTGGGCCTGCAACAACAGGTTGCCCATCGCATCCAGGGGTGAGGCGATGGCAACCCAGATTGTCACAAGGCCTGCGAAGAAGCACCAAGCACGCCACCACGGGAATCGTTGCGGCATGCGTCGATGGAGGCCCCACCAGCCCCGCAGGTAGACCCACATCGACAGGAACGAGAGCAGGATGATCCACGGCTCAAGTGTCCAGGATTTCAACAGGGCTTCCGCAGCTGGATTCACGGGTTGGATCCTAGCGGCTGACCGCTAGAAAACGGGCGGATCCGCGTCCTGTGTCTTGCGAGGCGACATTGGGAAGCCTGCAGCGGGCTCGTGTTCCCAATCCGGGTGCATCGTCTGGAGGAAGGACACGACTGCAGTGACGGATTCTGGACTCAGGTTCTTTCCATAGGCCGGCATGTTGCCGCCGCCCTGGATGACCTGGCGGATCATCTGGTCAGTGTTGAGACGCGTCGCAATATCGTCCAGTTGAGGTCCGCGATGACCGCCGCGGCCCTTGAGGGCATGGCAGTTTCGACATTGCTTGTTCTGCAGGACCATCGCGCCTTGGAGTTCCAAGGGTGTTCGGCCCTTGACGTAGGCGACGGGCGTGGGGATTCCTCTCCAAGCATTCATGACCGGAGACCATGGCGCGATATAGGCCAGATAGGTCAATGCGCCCAGGGCCAGCATGAGGAAGATCAGGAAGATGACCGAGAAGGGGCGACGTTTCCAGTGCTTCTCGCCGCGGCCTGAGATGAACGGCAGCAGGATGAGGATCGTTGCTGCCAGGATTGGGAAACCAATGATGAGGAAGGTTTCCATGTAAGGCGGCAGCAATGCGAGCACGGCAAAGATCGACATGAACCAGAAATCGGGATCCGGGGCCGTATCGATCAGGACAGGATCCGGTTTCCCGATCGGACCGGAGGGTCCGAAGAGCATGGCGAAGAGGATCACCAGGAACAGGGTGATTGCGACAGCCACCATGTCTCGGGCAGCTGCGTTGGGGAAGAAGGGCATGCCCCGCTTCTTGACTTCTGTTTCGTACTTCTCGAAGTAGGTCTTCTTATTGACGTGGTAGCCAGGAGTGGGTGTTTCATTGATACCGCACTTGATGACCAGGAGCAGGTGCAGACCGATGAGTCCGAAGAGCGCGCCAGGCAGTACGAAGACATGTAGGGCGAAGAAGCGTGACAGGGCTTCGGAACCGATGATCGCGCCGCCAAGGACGAAGTGCACGAGCTCAGGGCCAATCCAGGGCACGCGTCCAACCATGGCCATGCCGACACCAAGTCCCCAGTAGGCATCCTGGTCCCAACGCAGGACTTGGCCTGTGAAGCCCATGGCCAACGTACAGAGGAACAAGCCCAATCCAACGATCCATGTCAATTCACGCGGGAACTTGAAGGCCCCGTACAGGAATACCTGCATCATGTGAATGGACATGAAGGTGATCATCAGGTGGGATCCCCAGACATGCATGGCGCGAAGGAACCAACCCATGTACAACTCGTAGTTCATGTACATCAGTGATTCCCACGCTTCGTTGCCCGAGGGGACATAGGCGAGGGAGAGGCAGATGCCCGTCGATATCTGCAGGATGAAGAGGGTCAGCGTCATGCTGCCAAAGACGTACCACCACCTCGCACTTTGGGGCACCGAGTGCGTTGCGCTGGGACCGATCACCTCTGCCAGATGCAGTCGGCTTTCGAACCAGTTCAGGAACCTCTTGAGCGGAGCAGTGTTCATCAGAACGTTGAATACCTCAGGTCATGTGGACTGTTGGAGCGTGGGAAGTCGGCCAGCCAGGATCTCGAGATTGCCATCGACGATTCGATTCTGGTATTTGTAGAGACCGCGCGGCGGTGGTCCGGCGGCGTGTGTGCCGTCGGCGTAGTAGACGCCGCCGTGGCATGGGCACATAAACAACCGGGATTCTGGGAACCATCGAACGGGGCAGCCGAGGTGTGCACAGTTGATCGCGAACACCGTGAATGAGCCGTCCTCCATGCGGCGAACCCAGCATGGTGTGTCGGCGGTGTAGCCGTCCCAAGGTGTTTTGAAGGGATTCACATAGGACGACAGTCGGGTTTGACCCTTCGGGAACTGATCTTCCTTGCCCAGCGAGGTCCACTTCTGCCAACCTGAACCACGCCAAGAACTGAATACGTAGCCAAGGATGGGGAGTGCGATCATGACCCCGACGGCTGCATTCATGGCAGCCCCAAGCCAGAACAGGAATGTTCGGCGCGGCGGCTCGGGACGGGGACCTTCGCCCAGCATCGAGACGTCAGGAGCTTCCTTGTATGAAAAATTCTCAGCCATGCGTTGCGTGGTCTCTTCTTAGTTCGTTCCGGATGGAGTTGGTACCTGGGCCGTAGCGTCCAAGGTGTTGGTATTGGGATAGGGCTGTCCCGGGTACTCGACCCGGTGTGAAATCAACCAGGCGACGATGTCGCTGATCTGGGAGTCAGTCAGGGGATCGAGGTCGGCCCGGCTGCTATTGCGATGGCCACCGGAGTACCCGGCAAAGTTGGGCATGCCCAGGTCGATTCGGCCGCAAATCACGGCGGATCGAAGGGCCTGGTCACTCACAAGCGCCAAGTAGGTTGGATTCACAATGGATCCTGCCTTGCCACCGTTCCCGTCTTCGCCATGACAGTCGCCGCAATACGTGGCAAAAGTCTTCGCACCTTTGCTGGCCTTACCGATCTTGCCTGTCATGTCCGGCAATTTCAGTTTCTTAGCGACCTCGGGATTCGCCCAGTGTTCCCACATGCCGTCGACAACAATCTTGATCTGTTGATCCGTCATGGAGCCACCCTGGTGCTTGGCATAGGGGGGCATCAATGAATTGGGAACACCGTCTGAGACCACGCGTGTGACGTAGTCCTTATTGGCAATCGCCAAGTACATAGGATCGTTCAAGGGGCGAGCGGGTCCCCAGCGTCCATCAGCACCATGGCATCCCGAGCATTGTGTTGTCCACAGTATCTCGAAATTAGAGATCGTTGATTTGATAATGGGCTTGTCTGCCTCGGTGGGTTTACCAGGCATCCAATCACAGCCACCCGCGAGCATCGCGGTTGTCAGGCAACATGCAGAGATGGCCGTGCGAAGCATCACGACTTATCACCCCCCTGGCTGGGAACACCTGGCGAATCCATACCGACGCGCTCCAGGTAGCTCCAGTTCTGCATGGTGCCGATCTTTTCGGTTCGTATGATCCACCAGCCTGCGACGATGCCAAAGGTGATCTGCGATCCAATGAACCACAGCCAGTCGATGTTTTCGCCCAGGGCCGGATTGATCACGCTGATCGTTGCCCATGTCAGACCCGACCAAACCAGCGGAACGAACGCAGCGGCGAAGAGGAGGGGGAATCGAGGAATCATTGGAAGTGTGACACCATAGATCACGCCAACAAAGACGGACATCACGACTTGGATGACGATCGCGACAACGAAGCTCGTTGTATTGAATTGAGACAGTTGCTCAACTGTCTGGCTTTCAACGCCAATCAGGATCGTGGCCGACAGCAGGTTGCAGGCATACCAGAGACTGCCATGTTCAATGAGGCTGCCAATCGTCGCGACGATCGCCATGATGATGCCACCGATGATCCCGCCCCAAATCCCGGCTGAATAAGGATGGATTTCGGCTGGAACACGCTGGCGGTGGCGTTCCTGTTGCATCAATCGAAGCACCTGCTGCTTGCGAGCAGTGATCGGGACCGGACCCTCTTCGAATGGGATGGTCTCTTCGGAGTCATCAGGATGGACTTCTTTGAACCACCCAATCGCGCCAACCAACATCAACATGGCACCAATGATCGTGACGATCCATTGCGTGACCAAGCCAGCAGCAATCAGCGTGACACCAAACGCGCACGTAAAAGGCGAGCTGGTTGGTGCCGGCAGGTCAATACCTTGCGGGTCGGCTGATCGTGGATGGAGTTCGTCAGTGGACATGGTCAGTGAAGGTCTCGATTACGCAGTTCCAAGAATGTAGACGATGGTAAAGACGGCGATCCAGATGCCATCAACGAAGTGCCAGTACCAGGACAGCATGTCGACCTTATGGGCATGCCGCTTGTGCATGTAGCCACACATGGTGAGCACAAAGACGATGGTCAGGAGAATGAGCCCACAACAGACATGCCCGGCATGGAAGCCGACCACGGTGTAGAAGCCAGATCCGAATAGGTTGGTCCGGATGGTGAGCCCCTCGTGGGCGATCAGTCCATACCATTCCATGCCTGTTCCGACGATGAATTCCACGCCGAACAAAATGGTCAGCAGCCACCAGCAGGCAAACATCTTGATGCGACCCTTGCGCAGAGCCTTGATCGCCAGCACGATCCAGATGGAGCTAGTCAGCAGGAAGATCGAGTTAAAGATGACCTTCATCGGGGCCACGGAGACATCCAGGACATCCTGTGGGTAGGGGCCGGAAATATCACGTCCGATGTAGAACAGGTAGGTCGCCAGCAGGGTTCCGAAGAAGGTCACTTCGGAACAGATCAGGCAGGCCATCCCGACTTTGCCGCGGTTGAGATTGCGTTGCTTCGCCACGGGGGGATCCGTGGAAGAGGCAGCAGTCATCGAATTGGCAGCAGCTTGGGTCATGGAATGGCTACTCGTACTTCCAATCAGGATCGTCCGGGTGCTTGGCGTCCCAGAGGGGGCGTCGGCTGTGGACCGTGGGTATTTCTTTGAAGTTGTATTCGGGTGGCGGGGAAGTTGTTGCCCACTCGAGGGTCCACGCATCCCACGGATCATCGCCAGCCTTCTTTCCCTTGAAGAGGCTGTACAGGACGTTACCGACGAAGAAGAGGACGGCTGCGATCTGGAACAACACGCCTATAGAGGAAAGCAGGTTCCAGAGTTCCCAGCCACGATCAGGGTGGTAGGTGTAGATGCGACGAGGCATGCCGAGCATGCCGCTGACGTGCATCGGTCCAAAGGTCAGGTTGAAGCCGATGAACAGCAGCCAGAAGTTCCACTTACCAAGTGCTTCATTCAGCATGCGGCCACTGACCTTGGGGAGCCAGTAGTAGATCGCTGCGAAGATCGAGAACACCAATCCACCGAAGAGCACGTAGTGGAAGTGGCCGACGACGAAGTACGAATCGCTCACTTGCCAGTCGAAGGGAACGACGGCCAGCATGATGCCCGTGAGTCCGCCCAGCAGGAACTGGGTCAGGAAGCCCAGTGAAAAGAGCATGGGCGTATCGAACTTGATGCGCCCGCCGTACAGCGTCGCAATCCAATTGAACATCTTGATGCCGGTCGGCACCGCGATGAGCATGGTCGAGCCCATGAAGATGGCATTGATCATTGGACTGAGGCCCAACGCGAACATGTGGTGGACCCAAACGCCCAGGGAGATAAAGCCAATAGCAATGGTGGCGCACACCATCAGTGGATAGCCAAAGATGACCTTGCGGCTGAAGACCGGAATGATCTCCGAGACGTAGGCGAAGGCGGGCAAAATGAGGATGTACACCTCCGGATGCCCGAAGAACCAGAACAGGTTCTGCCAGAGTACGGCCGATCCACCTCCTGCCGTATCGAAGAAGTGGGCTCCGAGCCAGCGATCGAAGAGCAGCATGACCTGGGCGGCGGTCAAAGGCGGCATCGCGATCATGATCAGGATGGCGTCAATGAACATCAGCCAAACAAAGAGCGGCATCTTCATCAGCGACATACCAGGACATCGCATGGTCAGGATCGTCGTAATCAGGTTAATCCCGGTGGCGATCGAACCAAAGCCACTGATGCCGATGCCCAGAATCCAGTAGTCGGTGCTGTGGCCGCGCGTGAACGTGCGCTCTGTCAACGGGGCATACGCGAACCAGCCGACATCCGGGGCGGACCCCATGCCGTAGAGGCCCTGAGCGCCGAAGTAGCTGAAGTACAGCAACAGGCCGCCGAAGAGAAACAGCCAAAAGCCAAAGGCATTGAGCCGAGGGAAGGCAAGGTCTCGGGCCCCGATCATCAAGGGCACCATGTAGTTGGCCACACCCAACAAGATGGGCATGCCGACCAGGAAGACCATCGTGGTGCCGTGCATCGTGAAGAGCCGGTTGAATTCCTCCGGACCGACCACATCCATGCCTGACCAGGCCAACTGCCATCGCATCATGGAGGCTTCCAAGCCGCCAATGAGGAAGAAGATCAAGCCCGTCGTGACGTACATCACGCCAAGTTTCTTGTGATCCGAGGTCGAAACCCATTGGTGCAGATAGGCCAGGAAGTTCGTGCCCTGGTCGCGCGTGTGGAGTTCCCTGTTGGGTCCGTCAAGTACAGTCACTTGAGAGTCTCCAGGTAACTGCACACAAGATCGATTTCCTCATTGCTCAATTTCATCGCCGGCATGTCGCAACCAGGTTTGATGGTCTGCGGGTCGAATACCCATTGTCGTAAGTTTTTGGGGGTGTTGGCGGCGGCCCCTGCACCGATGACGCTGCGGCTCATGAAGTGTGTCAGATCAGGTGCAAAAGTGCCATTGGCGACGGTCCCTCGCACGGTATGGCAGTTGATACAAGCCGTTCGTTCAAAGATATGACGTCCCTTGGCAGCAGAGGGATTCTCGGCGGCTGCTTTCTGTTGGCCGGCTACCCATTCGCGGAACTCCGACTCCGGTTCAACAATGACCGTGATCAACATGTTCGCGTGGGCGCCGCCACAGTACTCGGCACACTGGCCAAGGTATTTGCCGGGCATGTTCGGCTGGAGCCAGAGGTGATTCTTGTCGCGGTTCGGGACAACGTCCGTCTTGCCGGCCAGTTGTGGGACCCAAAAGGAGTGAATCACGTCGGCAGATTGGAGCGTGAGGAAGGTGGGGATTTCTGTGCCATCGTCGCCGATGGGGATGTGGAGTTCGTTGGCTGTGACGAAACCATATTCCGGGTAATCGAATTCCCACCACCAGCGGTGTCCGACAACCGTGACTTCAAGGGAGCCTTCGGGAGGGGTCTCTTTCTCGATGTCGAAGATCCCCCTGGCCGAGACCATGAAAATGACGAAGACGATCAGGGTTGGAAGGACTGTCCAGGCCAATTCAATCGGGTTACTGCCATAGATCTGTGCAGGCTCTGACTCGTCATCCCCCTCGCGGTGCCGATAGCGGATGATGCTGAAGAAGATCATCGTGAGCACGATGATGCCCAGGACGCCGACAATGCCGATGACTAACCACGTGATGTCGAGAATCTGTTGTGCCGGAGCGCTGCGTGGAGCAAACATGGTTGGCCATGGGGCAGCGCCGTCACACAAGGGGGCATTGGTGACCGTCGGAGTGACTTCCTCTGCAGTCAAGCCAGTTGTTACCAGTGGTATGAGTAGGCATGCCATGATCAGGACATGTGCGAAGGGGATTGGGTTTCTCACGAGACAAGACGGTGCCAATACTGGCTTCGTCGTATGGTCTCGCATCATCCGTATCGCTCCCATCCACGTTTCCTGCCTACCCCGCAGTCCCTGTAGGCCAAATCCCAGTCAGGCGTCGGAGCAAGCTACCAGCAGGGTGTGGAAGGTTGCAAACGAGAGTAATTGCCATTGGGCGATCCATCAGGTTCGATTTGGGGTGGGCCAAGGGCTCGAAGCGGGTGATTCTGAAGTTCAATGAACGGCTCTCCAAGCATCCCTGAACTGGCTGAGAACATCGAGGTTTGTCTCCTCCAGGACAGGCGTCGCTTTCGTCGTCGGCTTCGCCGCTTGAAGGGACGAGGCGATGCCAAGATCCGTGACCGTGGTCTTAGAAAGCTCCAGGCCCAGATCAATGAGTCGATGGAGCAGGTCGATCTTCGTAGGCAAAGGCTTGTGCCACAAACTTTTACGGGAGATCTTCCGATTCTTGATGCCAGGGCTAGCCTGGCCAAGGCCATCCAGGATCATCCGGTGATCATCGTCTGTGGGGAGACTGGATCGGGGAAAACCACTCAGTTGCCCAGGATCTGTGTGGACCTGGGGCGGGGCCTGTTTGGGCTCATAGGGCATACCCAGCCCCGTCGACTGGCTGCCCGGGCCGTAGCCCAGCGAATTTCGGAGGAAATGGGGTCAGATTCTGGCGTTGGGTACCAGGTTCGTTTCCGTCGAGATGTCTCCTCGGAGACGGTCATCAAAGTCATGACCGATGGCATCCTGCTCGCGGAGCTGTCTCATGATCCACAACTGGAACACTACGACACCATCATCATCGATGAGGCCCATGAACGTAGCCTCAACATTGATCTCTTACTGGGTTGCCTGAAACGAATCAGTGAACGAAGGCCTGAGCTCCGTGTAATCGTGACTTCTGCGACCATCGACGCAGAACGTTTCGCTGACTTCTTCGATGGTGCGCCAGTGATCGAAGTCTCTGGTCGGCAGTTTCCCGTGGACATCGTGCACGCTGAGTCTGGAGACTCGCCTGAGGATCCTGATTCGGTGTCTACTCGGGTTCGAACAGCGATGGACCAAGTCCTGGATCGGCATCCTCGTGAGGGTGATGTTCTTATCTTTCTTCCTGGTGAACGCGAAATTCGTGAGGTTTCCAGGACATTGGAAGGGCCATTCGGTCATACCTTTGAGATTGTGCCGTTGTATGCAAGGCTCTCTTTAGGGGCGCAACAAAAAGCGCTGCGGCCAGGTCAACGCCGCCGAATCGTGTTAGCTACTAATGTTGCAGAAACCTCTCTGACAGTTCCTCGAATACGTGTCGTGATTGATTCGGGATTGGCCAGGATCAATCGGTATAGCGCACGCCGAGGCGTTGAACGATTGCCTGTTGAGGGTGTTTCCCGTGCTTCCGCGAACCAACGTGCTGGGCGTGCTGGTCGCTTGGCGCCCGGGACGTGCCTCCGCCTGTATTCCGAATCCGCTTTCAATCGCCGTGATGAGTTCACGGCCCCAGAGATCATGCGTACCAACCTCGCGTCCCTGATCCTGCGACTGGCGGATCTTGGCCTGGGCACCATCGAGGACTTTCCACTTCTTGATCGACCTCGGCCCGCAGCCATTCGTGCCGGCATGGACACCCTTTTTGAACTGGGTGCTTTGGATGATCACGGTGCCCTCACCAGCCTGGGTCGGTCCATGGCCAGGTTGCCGGTCGATCCGCGAGTCGCTCGCATGCTGCTGGCTGGCCTGGAAGAGGAGTGCCTGGGTGATGTGTTGATAATTGCCAGTGCGCTCGCTGTCCCCGATCCTCGGTTGCGACCACCGGGCGAGGAGCAAGTTGCGGATCAGCGTCATGCCGCTTTCCAGGTCGAGGGGTCCGACTTCCTGTCATTGCGAGTCCTGTGGCAGGATTGGGTCAAGACGATTCGCAGCGCCAGTAGTCGAAGGCGATGGTGCAAATCCAACTACCTTTCCTGGATCCGAATGCGGGAATGGCGAGAGATTCATGATCAACTCCACCGCATGCTGCGCGAGTCTGGCATTCGAGCCGGTCGTGAACGAGGTGATGACGATGCGGTCCATCGAGCCCTGCTCTCCGGACTTGTTACGAACATTGGCAACCTCGCCAGGCCACGATTGGAGTCTGGGGGAGCCGCGAAGATCGAGAAGGGGGTCTACGAGGGTCCAGACCATCGACGATTCCG
>JAYZAT010000109.1:0-13461 GCA_036339555.1 Planctomycetota bacterium | reverse complement strand
TGCTCAGCCAGATGGAACACACCAACAACCATTACTCCCACCAGGGTTGGTTGACGGATGATTACCAATACGTCTACCTCAACGACGAATTGGATGAGCAGAACACCGGAACCCCGACAACGACCCGAATCATCGACGTCTCGAACCTCTCGACCCCTGGCCAGGCTGGCACCTGCTCGACGGGCCTGACCTCGATCGATCACAACCTTTACATCGTTGGAGACCGCATGTACCAAGCGAACTATCGCAGTGGTCTGCAGGTCTTTGATATCTCCAATCCAACTTCACCCACTCGAAGCTCCTGGTTCGATACGTACCCGAGCGATGACGGCGCAAGCTTCAATGGCATGTGGAGCAATTACCCATTCCTGCCCAGCGGCGTCACCATCTGCAGCGATCTGGAGCGAGGTCTGTTTGTCCTGAGCGCTGCATCCATCGAGATTTCGCTGGTGAATGATCTTCCCGAGATGCTCTCGCCCGCAGGAGATTCCCTGGAGGTCCGAATCCGCGGACTGGGTGGCGGCGAGCCGGATACAGATAGCTTCGAGCTGCATCTGAATGATGGCAGCGGTGACCAGGTGCTTTCCTTGAACCCCACCGGCAACGCAGAGATCTGGACGGTCGATTTTCCAGCCATGGAATGTGGCAACTTTGCCAATTGGTATCTCTCGGCGACCTCGCTGAGTGGCCAAACGGTGACGCTGCCCAGCAGTGGTAACACGAACCCGTACGAAACCCTCGTTGCCGACGGCCTCATTGAAAGCTTCAATGATGACTTCGAAACCGATACCGGATGGGCCGTGGAGAACGAATGCACCGATGGCCAATGGTCACGGGGCGTGCCGGTCAACGGAGGTCGCGGTGACCCGCAATCGGATGCTGATAACAGCGGCTCCTGCTTCGTCACCGACAACGTCATTGGCAACTCCGATGTTGATGGCGGCTTCACTCGCCTGACTTCACCAACCCTGGACGCTTCTGCCAGCGGCGCCCTCCTCAGTTACTGGCGTTGGTACTCCAATGACTTCGGAGCCGCCCCCAACGAAGACATCTTCACCGTCGAAGTCTCTGACGATAATGGGTCCAACTGGGTCACCCTGGAGATTGTCGGACCCAGTGGCCTGGAATGCTCCGGTGGCTGGTATCAGAAACAGTTTGCCATTGGTTCCATGGCCGGCATCTCTCCATCTGACACCTTCCGTGTCCGATTCACGGCGGATGATTCAGGCAGTGGTTCGGTCGTTGAAGCCGGTGTCGATGGTGTCTCGATCACCGCGGTGGACTGCGACGATCTGGAAACATGCCCGGCAGACTGTGCCAACGGCGACGGTGTCGTCGATGTCCAGGACGTGCTGGAGGTTCTGGCGCAGTTTGGTGAGTCCGGAGGTTGTGATATCGACGGCAACGGCGTGGTCGATGTCAGTGACATGCTCGAAGTCATCGCGTTCTGGGGCAACTGCCCGTAGCCACCTCTGGTGTTCCCAAAGAAACCCTTCCGTATAGCATGAGCACAGGCCGATCCCTTCGGATCGGCCTGTGTTTCTTATGGACCCTCTGACTCCATGGCCTGTGGTTCCTGTACATCCTGTGGTGACGGCGGCTGCCAGGGTCTGCTCCCCGAAGCAGATCTGCCAACCTCCCTACCTTTGGTCGTCTACGACGGCGACTGTGGTTTCTGTCGGCGTTGGCTGAAGCGGTATGAAGCCGTCACACCGCCAGACAAACTTGCCTGGTCGCCCTATCAAAAAGCAGCTGGAACCTACCCAGGCATTCCAGAAGCACAGTTCGAACGATGGCTTCACTTGGTTCGACCCGACGGCACCCACGCCCGAGGCGCAGAAGCCGTCTTTGAAATCATGCACCGCGCCGACATTCGCTCATGGCCGCTGTGGTGCCATCGACACCTCCCACCCTTCCGAGGGTTTTGCAATGGCGCATATCGTTTGGTGGCAGATCACCGTGGAGGAGCCGCCATCGCTGGCCGCATCCTGTGGGGCAGCCTGCAGATTCCGTCCACCACCCTGCTCACGAGACGCATCTTTCTTCGACTCCTGGGACTGATCTACCTCTTGGCTTTGCTCTCGATCGGGTTCCAAGCCGATGGGCTGTTCGGTCCTGATGGACTTCTCCCGTACGAAGCAAGACTCGCCCAGGTCGAGGCCTATGCCGAGGCAGAAGGACACTCACCGTTCCTCCTGTCCCCAACCGCCCTGTGGTTTGGTGGTCCACAACTGCTTGAAACTACTTGGATCATCGGGGTCGTAGCTTCGGCCGCCCTGATCCTCGGCTTGGTACCCATGTTGTCGATGGCTTTGGCCTGGCTGAGCTACCTGTCCATCGTGAACGTGGCTGGCATGTTCATGAGCTCTCAATGGGATGCTTTGCTGCTGGAAGTTGGCTTCCTGGCCATCTTCTGGGCACCGTTCTCCTGGCGACTCAACAGTCAACGGGTGCGTCGCCCATCAACGCTTCTTCGATGGATGCTCCTTTGGCTCCTTCTGAGATTCATGTTCTTCTCAGGCTGGGTCAAGCTCGCCAGTCAAGATCCAACCTGGTGGGACCTCACCGCCCTGGACTACCACTACTGGACGCAACCGCTGCCCTGGTGGCCCGCTTGGTATGCCTGGCAATTACCCATGTGGTGGCAGAAAGCCTGCTGCCTGGGCATGTTCATCATCGAATTGGGCATTCCCTTCCTGGTGATCTTCCCGCGTGTTCCAAGACTCGTGGCTTTCCTGGCCCTGGTCACCCTGCAGGTTGGCATCCTGATCACGGGCAACTACGGCTTCTTCAATTGGCTCACGATCGTCATGTGCCTGGTGCTGCTGGATGACAGTCAATTGTTATGGCTGTGGCCCAAGCGGGCACGGGGCATGATTCGTGTCGGCCTGACCCGACGTGAATCCCCGCCACGACGCGGGTTGAATGTACTCGTTGCCCTGTTCCTGCTGAGCCTGACCATTCCCATCACCGTGTCGCAACTGCAGGACAAGCGTTTCAGTGTCTGGCCACGAACGATAGCACCATGGCATGTGGCGAACGGGTACGGACTCTTCCGAGTGATGACAAAGACCCGCCCGGAAATCACGATCGAAGGTTCGAACGATGGCGTGACGTGGTCGCCGTACATATTCCGATGGAAGCCCGGCCCATTGGATCGAGCCCCGGCATTCTGCCAGCCAGGCATGCCGCGGCTGGACTGGCAGATGTGGTTCGATGCCCTGGCCTACGAGCGAGCCTGGGAACAGGGCTACCTCCCGAATGGTGGTGGGCTTGTCCGAGGGGGCCAGGCGTTCGCAAGCGTCAATGGAGGGCAGGTGACACCTGTACTCTGCGTATCGCTGGCCCGGGGGGACACCGCTGTCCTCGACCTGCTGGAATCATCCCCCTTCCCCGCGGACCAACCGCCTCGCTACCTTCGCTGGCACCTGGATCACTACCAGTTCACCACAACTGCCCAGCGTGATGACACGGGTAATTGGTGGCTGAGCAAACGCCTGTTTACTTCGGGAATCATTGGGACATCGGCCAAGAAAGACCGGTAACCAGCCTGGGAACCCCTGGCCCGCCCCCAACAACCCAAAAAAAGGCCTCGGACGCTTTCTGCCCTGAAACATGGCGGCTAGGTGTGGCATTGTCCGATCAGCCCCAAGCCCTGAGGACATGGTGTCAAGGGGTATTTGGTCAATTTTTTTTATTTTGGCGTGATTGAGGACACATTTGGCCGCAGAACCCGTAGCGGGAAGTGTTCCCGGACCTCATCCAAATCTCTGCCAGGATCAAAGACATGCCTCGACCCTTCCAAAGCTGGAAAGACCAACTCAAGTCACTCCTAGGGCGAACCGAAGCTGCCTATGACCTCGCCCCGGGTGAAACCCTCCTGGCCACTCAAACGACCGATGGAGACCTCCAGGAGCTGTTCTCCTTCGGCTGGACGGCCGAGGAGACCGCAAGAGCGATCACCGAGACGCTCGGACTGCGCTGATCCAGGGGGAACACGGTTCCCCGCACTCCGAGCCAGACTCGATCGAAAGACAGCCCCCCGCCCTCGTGCGGGGGGCTGTCCTTAAATCACACAGGCCCCCGGAAGGGCTGAAATCCCATTTGGAAGCCTGTAATCGATTTCAAATCCGCATTTATGGGGCTGAAATGATCGATTCTGAGTCTGAATGGGCCTGAAAGTGCCTAAAACGATCACGTGGATGATTCTGGCTGGGAGGCCTGAGAGCACATAGATTCGGAACATAAGCAGTTGCAAAGGCGTAGAGAGCTAATAGGCTTACGGGGATATCGGAAGGAATGAGAAGGGGATGCTCTCGATCATGTCACCCAAGAAACTCCTGGCACTGGTAGCCATCATTGGCTGTAGCTCTGCTGCCATGGCCGAGGGCAAGATTGAGATTTCTTTGTCCAACATCTTCTATTGGGGTGGCGCTGTCGATGAGTTTGCCGTTGGTACTGCCGAGCCCGTCAATGGCAGTGCCAAGATCATCAGCATCGAGTGGACTGGCTTGGAATTGGAAACCTACAACAACGTTGGCGTCCCCAACTATGGCAACGAAGCCATGGTGGGTATTGAAGCAACCAATGCCGATGGCGATCTGGAGGCACTTTGGTTCTTCCCATTCCCCGATGCCAACTATCAAGGCACTCCGGACAATCCCATTGCACAGCCTGATGGTGAAACGTACTTGTTTGATCTTGCCGATCAAAACCTTGAGTTGGATATCAATGGGGCGATCCGCGGGCTGGTCACAGCGGCCTGGTGGGATGGAAGCTCACCACAGGATGGCGAGGATTACTACTACGCTGGACAGTGGTTAGATGGAACTATCACCATCAACTACGAGAAGATTCCCGCACCGGGCGCACTAGCCCTGTTGGGAATTGCCGGACTCGCCGGCGCGCGACGCCGCCGTCGCCGCTGAGCAGGCTTCACGAATACATTCACCGCAAGCTATTCCTCGGTGGAGACCGTTCCCGCCAAGGTATCGAGGTTCTCACCGGTTCCCGGTTGACCTGTACCAATAGGCCAGTCATGGCCTAGGACTGTCGACTCGGTATACGGATCTGGTGCCATGGGTGCTGGCTGATAGCCACAACCAACCAAGCAGATCGGTGCGATGAAGACGATCGGAATCAGGCGTTTCACGGGTATCTCCTCGGGTAGCCCTGGACGCCTCGCCCACCCCACTGGGTGCGGTCTGCGGCGTTTGCTCTATGCAGGCTATCAGAGCGGCTCAAGGGAGCAATGCGATTTCCCGGCAAGTAATCCCCCTGGAACGCCTGACGTGGCAAGCCAGACCTGATTGAGCTATCCTGCACTAGTTGAGAATGATTCTCATTCTCGATGGAGCCCCCACCATGTCCTGTGCAACAACGCTCTCTGAACTCTGTGCCGGTGCCGAAGGCATCCTTCTGGATGCTGACTCTCAGAACAGCGAAGGTCCCCTGCTCCGGGCCATGGGTCTCGAACCAGGGCAACGCGTCCGAATTGCACGCCAAGGTGAGCCTTGCATCGTAGAAGTCAGGGGTGCTCGCATCGGACTCTCCAGTGATCTCAGTCGCCAAGTCCAAGTCACACCAGCGACCTGAACTTTCGGCAACTTCGAGCTATTCAAGTGTTGCCCCAGACTGCTCCGCCAAGTCCTGAAACTTCGAAACGGACCACGGATGTGGTCGTGGTGGTCGGCAACCCAAACGTCGGCAAGACCACCTTGTTCAACAGACTCTGCGGTTTGCGTGCAAAGGCAACCAACCTTCCAGGCACCACGATCGAATCACGACAAGGAACCGTGAACTGTGATCGTCACCGACTCACTCTGATTGACATGCCTGGGGTGTACAGCATTGGCTTAGATCAACCCGAGGCCAACGCACTCTCCCGATGTATCGCCGGTGAACTCACGGGAACCCCGACACCGGATGCGGCCCTCATCGTGCTTGATGCAACAAACCTGGCCCGCAACCTTCGAATCGCCAATGAAATACTTCGCACCGGTATCCCCTGTGTGATTGCCTTGACTATGACCGACACGGCTGCCCGTCGTGGCCTGAGCCTCAATACCGAAAAACTAGAGTCCTACCTCGACTGTCCAGTGGTACCTGTCATTGCCCGCAGTGGTCACGGAATCCAGACCTTGAAGGCAGCCATACCACGTGCGAGCGTATCCACGGCTTCACTCCCTGATCCCATGGACGAGGTCGCCACATCAAACTGGTGTGATGGTGTCGTCCGTGAAGCAGCCGGAGGAACGGTCGCCGTCACGAATCGTCGCCTCAGTGACCGACTCGACCTGGCTGCCGTGCACCCCGTCCTGGGCCTGATCCTCTTCGCAACGATCATGGGCGGCTTGTTCTACGTGATCTTCGCTTTGGCTTCCGTGCCCATGGACCTGATCGAGTTGATCTTTGGCCATGTTGGCGGCTGGCTAACCTCGGTGCTCCCAGAGGGGGCCATACGTAATCTTGTGGTGGATGGTGTCGTTGGGGGCCTGGCTGGCACGGTCGTATTCCTTCCACAGATCCTGTTGCTCTTTTTTCTCATCAGCCTGCTGGAAGACACCGGGTACCTCGCCCGAGCAGCCTTCGTCATGGATCGACTGATGCGAAGGTTTGGTCTGCCCGGCCAGGCCTTTGTCCCCATGCTCTCGGCACATGCCTGTGCCATTCCCGCGATCATGTCAGCTCGTCTCATACCCGATCGTCGCGACCGACTCGCGGTGGTCCTGGTCGCTCCCTTCCTCTCATGCTCCGCACGCTTACCCGTCTACGTCCTGCTCCTGGGAGTGCTCTTTGCGGATCGCCCCGCTCTGGCCGGCCTGGTATTCGCAGGCTGCTACACGCTGGGCATCGTGGCGGCTCTCCTCTCGGCACTGTTGGCTCGGCGCACGCTCTTGAAGGGCCGTGCCAGACCCATGGTGCTGGAACTTCCAGACTACCGACGACCCTCGCTGCGAACCGCTGCACTCACCGCCTGGGACAGAGGGTGGCTGTTTATTCGCAAGGCCGGCACCGTCATCCTGGGAATCGTCATCGTGCTCTGGTGGCTCAGCGCCTACCCCACTTCTGATCCCCCTCCCGAGTCCATAGCGCTCAGGCAACAGGCTGTTGCGGTAGTCGACACTCCTGAAGCTGACGCCCTGACTGCCGAAGCCGATGAACTCGCCAATCGCAGTGCCATGGCGAACTCATTTGCTGGGCGCATCGGACAATTCGTACAACCAGTCTTTGATCCACTTGGCTATGACTGGCAGTTGACGGTGGGTGTCATGACGTCATTCGCCGCACGCGAGGTATTTGTTTCAACCATGGCGGTCCTGGTCGCCGGTGGAGATGATGTTGATGACCCCGCTATCATTCAGCGGATTGAACAAGCCAAAACAGATGATGGCCAACCGATGCTCACGCCATCAACAGCAGCCAGCCTGCTCGTCTTCTTCATCCTAGCCATGCAATGTCTTCCCACACTTGCAGTGACTGCCCGCGAGGCGGGTGGCTGGAAGTGGGCCCTGCTCCAACTGGTTTGGATGTCCGCCGCGGCCTGGGTGGCGGCCTGGATCACGAGGATGCTTGTTCAGGCAGGAGGCTTTGCCTGATGCCGATCCATGACTGGCAATTCTGGGTTGTCACAGCCTTTGCACTTGGGGCAGCCATCGTCATGCTTCGGCCAATCCTCTCCAGGGTGACACGACGAGGGGCCCAACGCCGGGCTACGCGTGCCAGCCTGACCATCGAAGGTCGACAGGTGAACCGATCCCGGGGATCCTCCACCACAGATGACTGACCGCTCCACACCCATCACGATCATTGGCGCTGGCGCATTGGGCCAAGCCTTGGCTCGGAGCCTCCATGCTGCAGGCCGAGCTATTGAATTGATTGTGAGCCGATCAGATCAACGTGGTCAGGTCCTGGCCGAAGCAGTAGGTGCTCAACGAACCCATTCAGCAGAAGGCTTGTCTGGAGCCGCGATCATTCTCTGTGTCCCCGATGACCACATCGAATCGGTCGCAGGGCAACTCTCCCCTCCAAGCAGTGGGATTGTCGTGCATTGTGCAGGCGCGCGTGGACTGGATGTTCTCCAAGCAGCGGTATCCGCTGGCGCCCATGCTGGCTCCATGCACCCCGTCATGGTGCTGGCCCAACACGGTCGTGGACCAGAAGCCCTGCGTGGTGCGACCGCTGCTATCGAAGGTGACGAGGTATCGGGTCCATGGTTACGAGTTCTGGCTGAGGATATTGGAATGCGGGCCGTCGAAATCCCGCCTGAACAACGTGCGCTCTATCACCTCTCCGCTGCACTTGTCGGTGGTCTGATGACTGGACTGCTAGCCGCTGCGGCAGATCTCTGGCAACTGTTTGATCTCGATCGAGACACCGCGACCTCAGCACTCGCACCGATGGTGCAAGAAGCAGGACGCAATCTGGAGGAATTGGGTATTCCCAAGGTGGTCATGGGACCGGCCGCACGGGGTGATACGGGAACGCTTCAACGACATCTCGAGGTCCTGGCCGACCACGCGCCACACCTCCTGCCGCTGTATCGAGAACTGGTGCTGATGAGCCTTCCCTACGCGCGTGAGCAGGGCTTGCTGGATGTTGACTCGGCGACATCGGTCAAGGACTTGATCGAATCAAGTCGTTCGTAGCCCCTGTATCACATTGACCATTCCGACAACAGCAGCAGAACGTCATCAACATTGACATAGCCGTCGAAGGTGAGATCGGGACCACAAGGTCCGTCCCATGGGCCCCAGGCTTTCAACAAAGACAGCAGATCGTTCACGGCCACCGTGCCGTCACCGTCCACATCCCCAGGGGAGAGCTTCACAAGCAGTTGCACACCTTCGGTTGTATTCAAGACAGCGTGGCCACCAGGTGACGTCGTCATAATTGACAGAGGGCCCGACGGCAATGTTCCAATCGTACGGTCCTGCAAGTCAATTGGATCTCGACCGTCCGCTGGCCAAACGAGAACTGCATTGGCGTAGGACGGTTCCAGGAGAAGCGCGTTCACCAGCACAGAACCGCTCGTGTCGATCCGAGCGGTGAGCAGGCCAACGATGGAATCCGGCATCGTGACCTCATCCACTGTGCCCGCCTCCATGCTCCGCCAAGCCACCTGTTCACCATCCGGGAAATGCACCCCGCTGGCATCGCCGGTCTTGGTGTTCATATACAAGCCCGAGATGGCCGTGATGCTGGCGCCATCCAACAACTCGCCAGTCACCGGGTCATACACCACGACATACCCTTGGTAATCAGCGTCCCGGGTCATGATATGCAACCGTCCATCTTGATCGATCAATTGAGCCATGGAGGAGACATCAAGATCAATGAGTTCATGCAGGTCGATGGCAGGTTCTTCATCATCGAAGTACCACAGAAAGGCGTGATACTCAGTGCCGACGTACATGCTTCCGATCGCGACCGGAGATCCATCGGACAAACGACCGACGGCCTCTGGATACATCGACCCAGTGCTACCGGTGATCGTGACTACCGAACCATCCTGGCGACAGTGACGGGCCGTCCACTCCGAGGAGCCTGACCCTTCCGAGTTGCACACCACGGCGGCACCATCTATGGCACCGACCAAGTGCGTGAAGGAAGGATTGGATGGAACAAGCCATGTGTCGGTAATGGTTCCCCCGAAATCAATGCGAAAGGCTCGCGTCGAACTTCCGAGATCCGCCAGGCCCCAAAGGGCCTCGTTGCCTTCGAGTGCCACGCCTCGGGAACTGGACCACGTAGAAACATCAAGGACAAGCTCATCCACTCGCCACGTCGCTGCACGATTCGGGCCAAAGGTTCCTTGCGACAGCGAGCCCGCTGCTCTCAAATCATCACGGAGTTCTGAAATCTCTACGATCGGATTGGCCTGAAGTACCTCGTAGCTAAACATGCCATAGCGTTCAGATCCAAGGATGCATGGCATAACCAAGAACAGCGTCGAGAGTGACATACAGGTGCCTTTCTGGAGAAAGAGGCCGTTCAACAGTGAACAGCCAACAGAGTGGTTCGAGCGTCTCTTCCACGCGTCAAACCAGTTGTCCTCCTAGATCAGTCATCGCCCTCCCGGACGATCCTGACCTCGGGCTCAAATTCAATCCGCTTCACTGGAGCGGGCTTGCCGATACGAGTGCCGCAGGACCGGCAGGTCGACAAGGCTTCATCCGCCCAGAAGTCTTCCATGGCCTGCGCAAAATGCTCGACGATGTCGTCGCAATCAAATTCCTGGTCGTGAACCAGTTCGTGGCATTTGGGGCAGTAGAACTGCTGGTGTTCGGTCTCTCCCTCGGGTCGACGTCGCTCAACCACCACTCCAACTGTTCCCGGAGGACGCTGAGGCGCATGGGGTACACCGCCCGGAACGAAGAAGGTCTCACCCTCCCGAATCGGCACGTGCTTCAAGCCGTCGTCATCCCTGATGATGATGATCATGTCACCTTTCAACTGGAAGAAATATTCTTCCGAGTTGGTCACGTGAAAATCATTGCGTGCATTCGGCCCACCAATCACCATCACGAAGAAATCCTTGCCGTCGTAGAGATACTTATTTCCCACGGGTGGCTTGAAATCTGAGGCGTGCTCGGCCACCCAGGCTGCCAAGTTCACGGGCAATTCACAGGTATGGAGATCGATGGTCATTCAGGGGCCTCAGGGTCTTTCGGGGTCGTTCAGAACCTTGCGTGTACCCTATCACGCCATGAATGACTCGGACCGTAGCCGATTCGACAAGTTGCTTGAATCTGCCCTCACAGACCTCCCAGATAGGCTACATCGACTCCTCGATGAAGTGCCCCTGGTTGTTGATGACTCACCGAGCCCCGAGATTCTTCGGGAACTCTGTTGCCAACCCGAAGAGATCTGTGGTCTTTACAGCGGCCTCATGCTCACGGAACGAAGCGTTGAAGATCTTCCAAGCATCCCTGAAACGATTCACATTTTCCGCATCGGCGTGCTTGCAATCGCAGGTGGATGGGATACATGGCATGACGAGGATGGCACCCCAATGGGCGGCGAGGATGTTATCCGTGAAGAGATCCGGATCACCCTGCTGCACGAAATCGGACACCACTTCGGGCTGGATGAAGATGAGTTGGAGCGATTGGGCTTTTCTTGATTGCGGCTTGCTTGAAAACAGAGAACAAATCCTGTTTTAAAGGGCCTAAAACCAATTTCAACAAGCGTTGAAACTCCAAGAAAGCCCAATCACAAGCGAAACCCACACGACTTCCCAAACGTAAGACTACATGGCGTCGGTTCCACGCTCGGAAACCGCTGCCATGGCGACGGTTCCACGCTCGGAAACCGCTGCCAGAGAATTCTTCACTGGGGGAAGAGGCTTGAGGAGGTCTCCATGAAAGCGGTATGTCTGGTTTCTGTCATTGCAGCTGTCGGTATGACAGCGAATGCATACGGGGGCCTGGATGACAACTTGATCGTGAATGGTTCTTTTGAAGAACACATTGTCTCCGGTTCATGGGACCTCTTCCAGGACATCCCTGGTTGGACGTTGGAATCTGGTCCAGGTATCGAACTCCAGCGAGGCGTTGCTGGCTGGGATGCATTCGATGGTGAACAGTGGCTCGAACTGGACGCTGATCAGAATGGTCCCGGCGGAGGCTACTTCCATGGCGAAACAGGTTCGACCACGCTAAGCCAGGAAGTCCAGACGGTCCTCGGGCAGTACTACCTGTTGACCTTGTCTTTTTCTCCTCGTCCAGGTGTGGCGGACAACCATCTCATTGTCCAGTGGAACCACGACACCATCATTGATCTCACCGCCAGTGGAGTCGGAGAATCCAACACCACCTGGCAAGAAATCAGTGTGCTGATCGAAGGAACCGGGGCTAACACCAAGCTCATCCTCGGCGATGCCAGCATTGATGACACGTATGGGACATTCGTGGACGGCGTCAGGATGGTCGCAGTGCCTGCACCGGCGACACTCGCCCTGATGGCCCTGCTTCCAATCACACGGAGACGGCGACGGCGATAGGCTGTCTGCATGATTGGCTTCCGGTTCCTGATCACAGCATTGATCTTGCTATCGCTGATCGCCTGCCACGCCCCTGAGACACGGTCACTCCTCGGGCAGTCATTACATGCGCCCGAACTTCCAGAGGATGTCCGAAACAAGCGGGAATCTGCGCTCCATCATGCACGTACCATCTATTCAGTCCACCCAGAGAGCGAAGACGCGATCATCTGGCTGGGGCGACGCACGGCTTATCTCGGACGCTATCGGGAAGCGGTAAAGATTTACACGGCTGGCCTGGAAGTCTTCCCGGAAAGCTACCGACTTCTTCGCCATCGCGGCCATCGCTACATCACCCTACGTGAACTGGATGCCGCCCTCGATGATCTCGAGGAAGCAGATCGATTATCCCAAGACAAACCCAATGCCATCGAGCCAGATGGGATGCCCAATGCAGAAGGCCGACCACGCAGCACCACCAAGGGCAACATCCTCTATCACTTGGCCCTCACCCGGTATTTGAAAGGTGACTTCAAAGGAGCCCTGATCGACTTCCAACGATCCCTTGCACTGGCAGATAACGATGACATGCGAGTCGCTGCCGCGTACTGGGTCTACCTGTCGGCACGTCGAGCTGACGATGATGCTGCCGCGGGTGAGGCGCTGGCAGTGGCTACACCAGACATGGATTTGCTCGAGAACCACACCTACCACGCCCTGCTCTTGGAGTTTCAGCAATTGGATGCAGCCACCCCACCCGAATCTCACCTTGATGATGGCGTTGATGAAGCCACCACCGGCTATGGCATGGCTATGCAGATCCTGCTCACAGGCGACACGGATGGCGCCAGGGACCGAATGGAAACAATCCTGGAAACCACCAACTGGGCGGCTTTCGGCCATATTGCCGCAGAAGCAGATCTGGCTCGGTTCGATCAGATCCGTTGAGACCCGCCCAACCTGTTGGTTCAAAAGTTGACAAGCCCCGGTCCCTTTCGGGGCCGGGGCTTGTCGACCATTTGATGACGACCGTTAATGGTCCGGTTTTACCCTTCCCTAGGTATTCGTCACACGCCTTCGGTTTCCGTCGGTTTCTCGCTCTGTCGTGTTTCCACGTTTCGCGTTCTTCCGCTTTTCACCGTCGACTCCGGCCATCGCCCTGGTTTCGCTTGGTCGGCTTTCCCGTGTTTCCACGTTTGGCCTGCCTTGTCGTGTTTCCACGTCTTGGCTTGACTTTCGCGTCCTTTGACGACGGGTGCATCATGCATGCAATGTAAGAGTCGTGCAAGTGTTGTTCAAAAAGTGCATTCGTGGTGGATGGCGAGTGGAAACCGCGGCCAATCAGTTCGAAGTACGTGAATTGCTGAAAGTGGTGAGCACTTTCTGAGGCCCCACGTAACCTCCGTTTTCATAGCTCTTTGCAACTGCCTTGTCTTCGGCGTTGAGCCATACCAGGTTCGGGATCCCGCTTCCACCGT
>JAYZAT010000108.1:0-9607 GCA_036339555.1 Planctomycetota bacterium | reverse complement strand
CGTCGCGTAGGTGAAAGCATGTCCGAGACGAAAACCAATTGGAAGAAGACACTCAACCTCCCACGGACATCGTTCCCGATGCGGGCCAACCTCGCGCAGAACGAGCCCGGGAGCGTCAAGCGTTGGGCACAGGCGGAACTCTATGGCGTAGTCACCAAGGCCCGAGAGGGTGCTGATGAATTCATCTTTCACGATGGCCCTCCGTATGCCAATGGATCGATTCATGTCGGACACCTGCTGAATAAGGTCTTGAAGGACATCATCGTCCGAGCACGACTTGTTTCCGGTCGACAATGTCGCTTCGTGCCAGGCTGGGATTGCCATGGCCTTCCCATCGAGCACAAGGTGATGACGGAGTTGGTCGAATCCGGAAAGATCGAGAAGTTGAATGCATTGGATGAGAGCACCCGACGCATGGCCATTCGGCGTGCGTGTCGCAAGGATGCTGAGAAATACATCAAGCTTCAACGGGAACAACTGCAAAGGCTGTTGACCCTGGCTGATTATGACAATCCTTACCTCACGATGAACCCTCGCTACGAGCAGCGCGTGGTCGAAACATTCGCCGACCTGTTGGATCAGGACATCGTGTTCCGCCAGCTCAAGCCTGTCCACTGGTCCATCGCCAATGAAACGGCCTTGGCTGAGGCCGAACTCGAGTACGAGGACAGGACAGATCCGTCCGTCTTTGTCGACTTCGAGGCGACCGACGGCCAGGCTGTGGCGGCTGCATTTGGTGTTGAACTTGATCAAACACCTTCGTTCATGATTTGGACGACGACGCCCTGGACCTTGCCGGCCAACTTGGCTATCGCCGTACATGAGCGCTTGAACTACGCCCTGGTTCAGTTGGATGGGGCCCTGACCATTGTCGCGGAAGACCTGGTAGATACGGTCTCCAAAGCGGGGGACATTGAATCGGTCGAACGACTGGCAACCTGCCAGGGTCGTGACCTGGTTGGCCTGACCTATCGGCATCCCTTCTGTGAGCGAACCAGCCCGGTCGTATCTGCAGAGTATGTCACGCTTGAAGATGGCACTGGTTTGGTGCACACAGCACCGGGGCATGGTGTTGAGGATTACGGCACGGGATTGCGAGAAGGTCTTGACATCTACTGTCCGGTCCAGGGTGACGGCACTTATGACGACACGGTGCCCGAGTGGCTTCGGGGTCTCTCGGTCTGGGAGGCCAATCCCAAGGTGGTCGAGCATCTCCGGGCTTCTGGTCATCTGCATGCGTCCCAGGACATCAGTCACTCCTATCCGCATGACGGGCGGTCCAAGACACCGGTGATCTTCCGAGCCACTGAACAATGGTTCATCGGGGTCGATCGTCCGTTGCGGGATGGTGGTCGGACGCTTCGAGACAAGGCCATGGATGCGACCCGGGATTCGGTCAACTTCGTACCGGAGTGGGGACGCAATCGCATGCGAGGCATGCTGGAGTCTCGACCGGACTGGTGCATCTCACGTCAGCGGGCCTGGGGCCTTCCGATTCCGGCCTTCTCGATGCCTGGCGGAGGCGTGTTCATGACAGCTGCGAGCGTGCGAGCCGTAGCGGTTGCTTTTGGCGAGCGCGGCAGTGATGCCTGGTTTACGGAAACCCCTGACCAACTGCTGGCGGCGTACGACCCTGCATCAGATCCCGAGGCACCGAAAGGGCTGGATCTTTCCAGCCTGGACAAGATGTATGACATCTTTGATGTCTGGTTTGAATCGGGCAGTTCCTGGAACGCCGTTATGAGGGCTCGTGAACTCGGGTGCCCTGTTGATCTGTACTCGGAAGGATCAGATCAGCATCGCGGTTGGTTCCAACTCTCACTGCTCCCCGCGCTCGGCGTCATTGGCGAGTCCCCATTCCGTTGCCTGCTGACACATGGATTCATGGTCGATCGACATGGTCGGAAAATGAGCAAGTCAGGCGGGAATGCTTTGAACGTTGATGATCTGCTCAAGGATGTTGGAGCCGACGTCTGTCGTTGGTGGGTCAGTAGCTTGGCATTTGAAAACGATATCCGTGTTGATCTGGAGCTCTTTCACCTGGCGGGGGAGTCGTATCGCAAGGTGCGGAACACGATTCGATTTCTTCTTAGCAACCTGGATGATTTCAACGCTTCTGCTGAAGAGATTGAGCAATTGCTGTCCACATGCGAGCCGCAGTCCCTGGAAGCTTGGGTCCTGTCCGAAGCCGGTCACTTGCAGTCAGAGGTTATGCAAGCCTACGAACGCCTCGAGTTCCGAAAAGCCCACCTGGCACTCTTTGATTTCTGCAATGAAACACTCTCGGCGATGTACTGCGTGGCGGTAAAGGATCACTTGTATTGCGATCGAGTGGATAGTGAGCGTCGCCGACGCACGCAGGCCACGCTGTATCGCTTGGCCGAAGCGCTCTGCCGTCTCAGCGCACCAATCCTGGCCCACACGGCCGACGAGGCATGGCGGACCTTGCACGGAGATGAGGCGTGTGTTCATCTTGAAGTGGTGCAGCCGATCGATGTCGTTGTCGATCCGGAGTGGCCGCAGGTATTGGAGGCTCGTGAGCTCATCTTGAAGGCCTTGGAAGAGGCCCGGGAGTCGGAAAGCGGAGTGGATAAATCGCTGGATGCAGGGATCGTTGTTCCGGATCCCGATGGGAGACTGGCGCCGTTTGCAGCGACCTTGGAGTCCATGTGCGAGGTTTCGCGACTGACCTGCGATCCAAGCTGCCAACAGATCCAGATCGCAGACCTGAGGTCCGAGCCTTCCTGTGAGCGGTCCTGGCGACGTGATGCAACCGTGAAACTGCGAGACAACGGGGCGATGTTGAGTGATCGGGATTGGGATGCCGTGCAGCCAACTGGCGATTAGCCCTCAACTGCTTTCATGATGCTCAAAAAGAGCTGCGGCCACCCCCCGCCGGAGCCCGTTGGCGGGGGATGACCGAAGCGAACCACGTCTTGTCAGGCCCAATCCGCTCGTCCAATTGCCTGGGTTTGGCTTGGGGAGGGCTTAGGCTTCATATGGACTGCGACAGCGGGGCTGTGTTATCACAGCCCACCTCTGAAATTCATCGAGAAAGTCACCATTTGACCTGACAGGCGCGGGGAAATCCCACAGACAGGCGCCTTTGCCCTCATTTGGAAGATGTTGGATACCAGAGGTTTAGGGAGAACGTCCGAGGGCTTGAAATCAACTAACCTTGCTGCCCGGTTCAGAGGGATTATCCACTCTCAAGACGCTGACAGTCTCACCGCTGGTACAGGCCAGGATCATGCCCTCGCTCTTTTCGCCTCGGATCACGCGAGGTTCCAGGTTGGCCACAATGACGACCTGTGTGCCAACCAGGGATTGGGGGTCGTACCAAGCCTTGATTCCAGCACAGACCTGGCGGCCGTCTGCTGTACCGTCATCCAACTGGATCTTCAGGAGCCGGTCGGCATCGGGATGGGCCTCCGCGGCTGTAATGGTGGCCACCCGAAGGTCCAGTTGCGTGAAGGTCTCGAAGGGAATGGTGGGCTGCGTTTCAGGAGTCGAAGCGGTGTCGCTCATTGGGGCATCTCGATCTCGTTGATCGTGGCGTCAGTTGGAAACAGCTGCCTGGGCGGCATCCGGAACGTCGCTGGCGTTGGCATTATCCGCATCGTCGTTCCCCGCAAAGCGGAAGTCATGACGGTCTTGCAGAGACTCACTTGAAAAGGCGTCCTGCAATGGCGTGATATCGCCGCCAAGTTCCTCGTTCAAGAGCAGCATGGGGATGACCCTCTGGACAGCCATTTGCTGGAAGGCATCACGATCAAGTGAACGGCGATCAATCAGGCGGACCGCAATGATCGCGAGGTTCTGATCGGACGGCAGCACCATGACACGATCGGCTTCATCCAGATCATTGATGGTGGTGTCAACATCGATGTCAGAGGCTTGCGACAGGATGGCGTTCACCACCGCTGGATCTTCGTTTGCCAACCCTGGAAGCAGGGCAGGTGCAGGCTCTGGACGCAAGCCCTGTTGCACGTAAAAGGCGACTGTGCCAGGTTGGTACTTCTGGAAGCTTCTGCTGGCAGGGGCATCGGTTTCCCATCGACCTGCCAGTGTCTCGAGGCCTTCTGTTTTTGTGACTTGCTCGATATCGTCGAGTTGCGTCAGCAGTTCTTCATAGTGTGCCAGTCGCTGGAGATCCGCAACGACTTCATCGTTGACTTCTTCCAGGTCCTTGGGTGGTCGGGCGCCGTCGGCCTCCGTGATCCGGAACACATAGAGGTTGCCAGTGGTGTCTTTGAGAATGGGACCGGCGATGGTTGCCTGGATCGGGTAGAGCCCCTGTCCATTGAACTCCTTGGCTTCCTCCACGAGTTCTTGGAGGGCGACTGGGAGTCGACTGAATTTGTCAGATCGAGCCCGACCAATGCCATCAAGTTCCGCGAGGGTGTCGATTTCAACCAGGGTGTCGCCCGTGGTTGCTGAAGGCTCAATGTCAATGTTGAATTCTGTGGCAATGAGTTCACGGATCTCTTCAAGACTAGTCTGCTTGGTGGACCAGTCCTCAGGTAGCACGAGGTAACCGCCAAGTTCATCGAAGCCACGACGTGGCATTCGGAGGCGATCATTGATCGTGCGAATGACCGCATCGACTTGGCCATCTCGGAGCTCATTGAGCATTGCTGTTCGCACTGTTTCAGGGATCTCATCAGAATCCTCGAAGCCAGGGAACTGAACCTCGTTACGCCGCCAGAATTTCATCAATTCCCGATCACTCATCGCATCGGACGTACGGATCGATTCATCAATGGATTCCTGGGGAATCGTCAACCATTCCATGCTCAAACGATTGGGGAGGCGGTAGCCGAATCCATGATCACCCTCTCCGGGTTCAACATCACGGTAGGTTTCGTACTGTGTCTGAATCGCTTGCTGGTCCGGCTGCTTTGCATTGGTGGGACGATCAGCCTTCAGGGCTACGACCTGAGCATCGGCGGCGTCAAAGTGACGTCGTCCTTCACCTTTCAGTCGCCTGTCCGAGTGTTGTCCGGAATTGACCACGTGGACGAGGTAACGGTAGATCCCAGCGCGATTGGTTAAGGCTTGTCGCACGACAGCTGGCGGAAAACCCGAGTTCCGGGATATCTGCAGGAGGTCGGTGTCTGAGACACCTGCTGTGACGACGCCACCAATCATGCCGGCCTCACTGGCCTCGTGAACCAGGAGGTAGTACTGATGAGCGGTCTCGATGCGACCGATCAGCGGTAGTGGGGGTAGGCCGGCCTGGAACTTGTCGAGGAACTGCAACTCATTACGAACCTCGTTCCAATCCCGGGTATTGATCTTCGTACCGTTGCGTCCGAGGGTGGCCACCAGGGTAGTACCGGCTCCGAATCGAGAGACCAAGTCCGGAATCTGGGGCATGAGGAACACGATCATCAAGCCAGTCCCGAAGATGGCCAGGAGCAGTTTGCTGTACTTCCGCAGGAGCCTGTTCATGGTCCACCTTCCGGGGTTGTCGCCACCTAACCTCCTGAGAGGATGGTGGCCGGCCCGGATCGATCAGCGATAGAATTCGACGATCAGGTTGGTATTGACGTCGAAGGGAATCTGGTCAGCTGTTGGCGTGCTGGTAATGGTCGCCTTAAGTTCGGCGGGGGACATATCGATCCAGTCAGCCACGATGTGGCCGGCGAGAGACTCCATGTTCTCCCGTACGACCTTGTGAATGCTTTCCTTGAGCGAGATGACGTCTCCGATCCGAATGGCGATCGAAGGGCGATCCGCTTTCTTGCCATTGACCAACACATGGCCATGCGACACGATTTGCCGAGCAGCCCAAATGGTGCGGCCAAATCCAGCACGTCGGACTACGTTGTCCAAGCGGGATTCAAGCAACTGCAGCAAGACTTCACCCGTGTTGCCTTTTTGGCGAGTGGCTTCGGTGACATACCGACGGAACTGTTTCTCGAGAATGTTGTAGTGGTAACGGAGTTTTTGTTTCTCGGTCAGTCGAATGCCATAGTCCTTGGGTCGACGGCTGCGATAGCCATGCATACCTGGTGCATTGAGCTGTCGGCGTGCCGTATGCTTGGGGATATCCGCGATCGGGACACCGACCCTGCGAGACAGCTTGAGTTTCGGACCGAGATAACGCGCCATTCGGCGACTCCTGAATACCTGCTCGAGACACGGCCCTCAATGGGCCAAAAAGGACGCCACATCGGTTTGTCGAAACCGGGTGGCAAGCCGAATAGTGGACCAGAAACCGGCCTCTCGGTCAAGGCTCTGGCCATGAACGGGGCGTTCAAGGGGTCCGGATAACGGTCGGGGCACTGCTGGATCAGTAGGCTCGCTCATCCAGGCCCTTCCGCCAGTTGAGGTAGGCCCGATTGAGCACCTTCAGGCCTCCGGGTGTTGGGTAATCCCCGGTGAAATACCAGTCCCCTCGGAAGGCGGGCATGGCCTTTCGTAAGCCATCGATGGACTGGTACACGATGTCCAGCCTGCCCGACCAGTTGCTGTCAGACGGTCGGACTAACTCAGCAATCTTGGACTCGATCTGTTGTTGGGAAAATGGCTCATAGAGGCGGGCGACATGGTTCTTCATCCGTTCAGGAGGTAGATCCACCTGGGCAGCACAGTCGGCTTCGATCTCTTCCAACAAGTTGGGGTGATCGGATTCCTCGACCAGGGCGACGGCTGCCTGGAAGGCCACGAACCGATCGAGTTGACTCATGTCGATGCCATAGCAGTCGGGGTAGCAAATGGGTGGAGCCGAGCTGACGATGATGATTCGAGCTGGATTCAAGCGTCCAAGGATGGTGATGATGGATTCGCGGAGGGTCGTTCCTCGGACGATCGAGTCATCGATCATGACCAGCGTGTCCTGTGGTGTCACGATTTCCCGAACGATGTCATAGATATGCATCACCAGGTCACGCCGGGCCGCATCATGGGTAATAAAGGTTCTTAATCGCTGGTCCTTGTGGGCAACGCGTTCAGATCGGACTTGGTCCATCTGAAGCTGCTCAAGTTCCTTGCGTTGGGCAGTGCCTTGCTGGATGTGATCCCAGACAGCTTCAACCTGTCGTGCCCGGACGAGTCGTTGGGCTTCTTCGATGAGCCCGAGGTAGGAAGTCTCTGCGGTATTCGGTACGAAGCTAAAGACGGTCGACTTGACTTGCCAATCGATCATGTCGAGCACACGGCGAGCCAGGTGACAGCCCAGTTCCTTTCGCTCGCGATAGATATCCGGGTCATTGCCGCGGCTGAAGTAGATCCGTTCGAACGTGCATTGCCGCTCGGGCATGGGGTCCGTGAATCGGTCCACGAAGGTTGTGCCATCGCGCTTGATCACGAGCACATGGCCAGGCGGAACCTGGTGCACATCGTCGGGCGGCAGATCAAAGACCGTCGAGAGGGGCGGTCGTTCGGAAGCCACGGCGACCACATCCTCGGTCTCGATCCAGAAACCTGGTCGAATGCCTGAAGGATCTCGACAGACAAAGGCATCTCCATTGCCAAGCAGTCCACCAAAGAGATAGCCCCCGTCCCAGCCTTCCGAAGCTCTGCGCAGGACACGCACAATGTCCAAATCCTGGGAGATGGCTTCAGCGAGTTCCCGTCCCTCGAGGCCCAGGAATGAACCTGGCCCCATAGCTGTCCGCAACTGGCGGTGTTCGAGGTCGAGGAAATAACCCAGTCGCTCCAGGATGACTTGTGTATCCGAATCGCCGACCGGGTTCAGGCCGTATTCCACGAGTTGGTGGAACAGCTGATCGGAATTGGTCATGTTGAAGTTGCCAGCGACTGCAAGGTTGCGACTGGCGGTGTTGTCTTTACGAAGCAGTGGGTGGCAGTTCGTGACGCCCCTGCCAGAATGTGTGCCATAGCGAAGATGCCCGAGGTACACCTCCCCAAGGAATTCGCACCGTGACTTGAACTGGTTCTCGTTTTCCCAGTTCATCGACACTTCCTGAAGTCGATTCAGGTCACGCGTCGCAGCATCAAAGAGGCGTTCCAGGGGATTCCGCTTCGTGGTTCGAATACGACGGAAGAAAGGTTCACCTGGGGGCATACCGAATTTGACTGTGGCGATTCCGGCGCCGTCTTGCCCACGGTTGCGTTGCTTCTCCATGAGTAGGTGCAGTCGACGCAACCCCCAGGCCGCGTCACCGAAGCGCTCGTTGATCACATGGAGCGGCTGCTTGGGCCGAACCAACGCCAGACCGCACTCATGACCGATTGGGTCGCTCACAGAGCGGGAAGGGTACTCGCCCCAGTCGGACTCGGCTACCGGGGCTAGGCTGTGTGAACATGACCGACTCAGGAGACCTGGCCAATTTGATCAAGGCTGCCTCGGCCAGTTGGGACACCATCGCCGCCTTCGCGTGGCGTTCCTACCAGCTTGCCGGCCGTGGGGCGGTGCTCGTCCTGGCAGGGGACCTGCGGGAGACTGCCGCTGAAAAGGCTGCTCCAGAGCCCCTGCCGTTGAATTATTTCGCTCGGGACGACGTCCCAAGCGGAGATGATTTCCGATCCCTGATGGGCACCTACGACCCGCACACCCAGGTGATGCTCATGATCGGTGGACTTGAGTCCGGTGAGCAGGTCTTCATCCTGGAGTCCGCCGAAGGCCAGCGGGTCCGACCGGACTCCTTTGCCTGAGGTCTTCTTGGTTCAGTAGCGGTAGAAGTCCGGTTTGTAGGGCCCATCGACCTGGAGTCCCAGGTAGGTCGCCTGCTCTTCAGTCAAGGTTGTCAGATCAGCTCCCAGTTGTTCGAGGTGGAGTCGGGCCACCATCTCGTCGAGGTGCTTGGGGAGGGTCGTGACACCATTCTCATACTCATCGTGCCGGGCGTGTAGTTCCATCTGGGCGAGTACCTGGTTGGTGAATGACGCGCTCATGACGAAACTGGGGTGACCCGTGGCGCAGCCCAGGTTCAGCAGCCGACCCTCGGCCAACACGATGATCGAGTGACCATCAGCGAAACGCCATTCGTGTACCTGATCCTTGATGAAGATCTGCTCGATGCCCTTGAGTTCGCCAAGGCCGGCCATGTCGATCTCGTTGTCGAAGTGGCCAATGTTGCCCACAATGGCATTGTGTTTCATCGAGGCCATATGCTTGGCTGTGATGACGTCCTTGTTGCCCGTTGTGGTAACGAAGAGGTCTGCATCACCAACCACATCATCCAGCCGAACGACGTTGTAGCCTTCCATCGTGGCCTGGAGGGCGCAGATTGGGTCGATCTCAGTCACGAGCACACGGCACCCCTGACCGCGCAATGATTGGCAGCAACCCTTGCCCACGTCACCGTAGCCGCAGACTACGGCCACTTTGCCCGCGAGCATGACATCGGTGGCTCGCATGATTCCATCGACGCAGGAATGACGGCATCCATAGAGATTGTCGAACTTGCTCTTGGTAACGGCATCGTTGACATTGATCGCAGGGAAGAGCAGTTCACCTTTTTCAGCCATCTGGTAGAGCCGGTGAACGCCGGTGGTTGTTTCCTCGGAAACGCCTTGGATGCCATCTGCTATGGACTTACAAATCTTCGGGTTTATGTATTGGAGGGCTTGATGCAAGGAGAGAACGACCGTGAAATCTTCGGAGTCGGCGGTTGCGGGATCAGGAACGACGCCA
>JAYZAT010000107.1:0-12857 GCA_036339555.1 Planctomycetota bacterium | reverse complement strand
GATTGGGAGCACGGCGACTTGGCCAGCTTTCCGCCAGGCTGGAATTGAAGCGGAGGGCTGGGGAGCGGCTGCCAGTGTGAGTGTGGAGACCAGGAACAGGCAACGCAACCACCAACGGGGCGGCAGTGCTGACAACCGATTCATGGAGGATCGACTCATGGCTGAACGCCATTGTAGGACCCGGAGATGAGTGTCAGGAGGCGTTTGCCTAGTCGAACAGCGGGGTGTATTCGATATCACGGGGGTTCGTGGGCGAACTGTCATGCTGTACGGCAACATTGACATGGGTCAGGAAGGCGTCTCGTCCCAGGAGGGACTTGTCTGCATTCCAATTACCCTTGGCGTCAACCTGGGCGGCATAGATGTTGTCTGCCGAAAAGGTCGTGATGCCACTGGTATCTGTTTCTTCGTACTGGGCGGCTACGGGCCAGAAGTTGTCACTGACTTCGACATGGCCATCGGCATAGACAATGATGCCTCGCCACTGCCCCTTGCGTCCAAAGAAGCTCGCGGTGTTCGAGTCCTTGATTTTTTGCTCATCGCCGTCCTCGACACCTCGCGTACCCATCAAAGCGAAACTTGAGCCGGCCTGTCGATCCCAGGCGATCTGTCTTCGTTCGCCGCTCAGCGGGGTGATGGCGTACGAGTTGTGACAGCCTTCTTCTTCCTCGGTCTCACCGGTGTCATTCAGGTTGAGATTATTGGAGAAGGCTGTATCCCAAAACACCCCTGGTCCCGAGTTGCTGGGATAGGGATCGTAGTTGTTGAACTGGTAATTCGTATACGGGTAGACGTTGTTGTTCGTGTCCGTCCCGGAGAATGTGCTGTCTGAATCAAAGAGGCGTTCCATGATGCAGAGGGACAGCATGGCACCATGATCATTCAGGGAGCCATTCTCGCGTCCACGACCTTCGATATAACGTTCAGAGCCGCCAACATCGACGGCCTGCCGCTGCACCAGGCCCGGCACCGGTTTCTGGAAATCATGCGATGCGGCGTACGCAGAAAAGCCTTCCACAATGGACTTCGCCTGCTTCTGTTCTTCCAGGAGCTTGGCAGAAGTTCTCGCGCCCGACAGGGCGGGCAGGAGAATTCCCATCAGTATGGCGATGATGGTAATCACCACCATGAGTTCGACGAGTGTGAAGGCGGCGCGATCAGCCTTTGTTCGCATCATGTCCTCCGGTAAACGGGCCTGGTGCATGCAGGAAAAACCTGTCAACGATCAATCAAGATCAACCCTCTTCAAGAGGATCGTGTGTGATCTTGAGGAAGGTGCTGTCATCATTCGGGGCGGCGAGCCAGGAGTAGCTCATCCAGATATCACCCTGCTTCATAGCAGTTTCATCGCCGGGTGTTCCAGAAGCGGGCCAGTCGTTGAACTCACAGTTGAACATGTTGTCACGCTTGTATCCAGGAGCACCGAGTCCCTGCGTGTCATAGCGTGCGACATCCGGAACGAAGTTCTTGGTCACAAGAACAGCGCCATCTGAAGTGGCAAAGTGGCCGACGTAGGAGTTGGCTGGTCCGTGCATCAACAGGGTCGGGCTGTACTTGTAATCATCAATGCTCATGTCACCATTCAGGGTGCCACGACTGCTATAGACGATGGTGTCGCCACCGGCTGTGTCGTGCCAGCGTGCTCGACGTCCTGAGCCATGCAACGTGAGGTTACAGAAGCTGATGTGATCGGCGTCGTCTTCGGTCTCCAGGTTGGCATCGAAGTCCTCGTCCCAGAATTCGCCGCCTGTCGGGTTGTAGGTGGTGTAGTCGTAGGCGTGTGGCTCGCCGCCACTCTCTGGAATCTGACCCATGACACCGATCTGGGTGCTGTTTTCAGCCGGGCTCACCATGATCTCGGGCTCGGCATAGCGATGCGAGATAAGGGCTGAACCGATGGCAGCAGTGTGGTTTTCGTATGGCTTGGTCTCGCCAACACCAGGGATGTACTGGCCACCAGATACGGGCTTTCGGGCGAGGTCACCCGGGAGGATGTATCGGCCATCGTTTTCACTGGCATAGACCCCATTGGTCTGGTGCAGTCCGCGGAGTTGGACCATTTCCTTCTTGGACTTCGCACTTCTCATGGCCGAGGAAAGGGCCGGAAGTAGGAGGCCCATTAACAGGGCGATGATCGAGATGACGACCATCAACTCGACGAGCGTGAATGCTTTGCGTTTCATTTGACTGGTTCTCCGAATGTTTCTGACGACTGTCTTTGAATGATCAATAAACATAAAGACGGATCGGAAGCCCTCCGCCACCGTGACGCAGGTCCGATTCGATTGAAGTCGAATCACTTCGATCGTTCGTAGACACCGTTCGACTGGATGCCACTTGTTGTGGCAAGGTCGAAAAGGGCCTTTCTCGACGATCTGTAGAAGCCACCTATATGACCAAACCATGGAATCACCCATGCCGGGATTCAGGTCGCTTCAAGCCGGGTTGTCTGCCGTCGAGACGCAGAACAAAGGAGAATAAGAACGGTTCAAGGTGGGTGTATGATCCGCTCGACGGGCGTCCGGCCCCACGTGCCGGTACTGTTAGCCTACCGTGGTGCTACCAGAGGTCAAGATCTGTGGCCATTTGGCAGGCATGATTGAGGTTTCAAATGGCCGGAATCCAGCAAAAGCTCGATACGCTCGGAATCGCCCTCCCAGATGCTCCAAAGCCAGTTGCCAGCTATATCCCGGCCAAACGGGCCGGAAATCTCCTGTTTATAAGCGGTCAAGTGCCCTTTAAAGGGGGGGAATTGGCCTTTAGCGGCCCGGTCCCCTCTGAGGTCAGCCCCGAAGAGGCCTGCCAAGCTGCCCGGCTCTGTGCCATCAATGCCCTGGCTGTGGCCCGGGATGCCCTGGACGGTGATCTGGACCGAATCGAAGAAATTATTCGACTGGGTATTTTTGTCGCCTCAGATCCGGGTTTCTACGGCCAGCCCCAGGTGGCCAATGGGGCCAGTGACTTGATGGTGGAACTCCTCGGACCGGCAGGTCGGCATGCCCGGGCCGCCGTTGGGTCGGTCGCGCTGCCGATCAATGCCACCGTTGAGGTGGAGATGGTTCTCCAGATCCGGTCTTGAATTGGTCTGTTGGTCTATCCGCTGAACGCGATGATCAACAGGATGATCAGAATCACGTTGGCCACGATACTGGCCACCGCCACCGCGATGGGGATGGACATCGACGTGCTGCTGTCCCGTCGGGGTACTGTGGCAGGCACCTCGGATTCCGAGGCATCGGATTGAATCCGAACGGCCAGGCTGCTGAGATCAACTGCGGGTTTGGCGAAATGTGGTGTGTCACCACGCTGAACCAGTTGGAGATCTTCCAAGAGATCAGCGGTGGACTCGTATCGATCGGAGCGATCCTTGGCAAGCATCATTTCGATGATCTGACAGAAGCCTGGTGACAGTGCTGGATTGAGATCATCGGGGCGTGTGAGTGGTGACTTGAGATGACGACGCATGACCTCAGCGGGACTCTTGCCGGTGTACGGAACACGGCCGGTGACCATGTGGTAACAGGTCGCGCCTAAGCCGTAGATATCGGCTTGCTGGCCGATGTTGACTTCGCCACGAATCTGTTCCGGGCTGATATAGAAGGGTGTTCCATAGGCACGGCCCTGTTCTTGCTGGGCCATTTCCATGTCATCGATGTTCCGAGCCAAGCCCAGGTCGGCCACCTTGACCGTGCCAGCCGGGGTGAGCATCAGGTTCTTGGGTTTGATATCCCGGTGGATCAGGCCCTTGGCATGGGCGTGCTGAAGCGCCTTGGCGGATTGGATCATGATGTCCATTGCCTCATCTTCAATGAGCCGCTTCTCCTCCTTGATGCGGTCGTAGACCGTTTTGCCTTCTACGTACTCCATGACGAAGTAGTGGTTTTCACCAGCTTGCCCGACTTCATACGCATGCACGATGTTGGCATGATTGAGCTGCGCGGCAGCCCGCCCTTCCTTATAGAAGCGTGCGACGTAGTCTTGGTCTTCTGAAAATTTCTTAGGCAGGATCTTGATGGCGACCAATCGATTGAGGCTGGTCTGTTCTGCCAGGATGACCGTTGCCATGGCACCTGCACCCAACTTCTTCATCATCCGATAGCCGGGGATTTTCTGGGGGGACTTGGTGGCATCGAACTCCTTACGGAGTCGGTCAAGTTGACGTCGAGTGACGAACTGGTGGGTGATCAAAGCCTCTTCGAGGGTCGTGATCTCACCCTCCGATCGGGCGGCGATCAATTCATTGCTGCACTGCTGCAGTTCCTCATCCGTGATCAAACCCTGGTCGACCACCAGCTTCCCGAGCATCGTTTCGAAGCCGGTGCTCTCGGGGGCTGCTCCCTGGTTGGGGTCTGGTTGGGTTGCCATGGGGTGTTGAGAGGGCTCCATGCTGACAGGGGCGTCGGAATCAAGGAGTATGAACGATTCGGGAGAGGAACGCGACTCCAAGTATCATGACCTGTCACCCGGGATCGGCAAGCATCCTCCAGAGAGATCGCTATGGCGGGGAATCAGACACCTCAGCGAATCCTCCTTGTACGTCCCAGTGCCCTGGGGGACGCCTGTCGATCAGTACCCGTCCTGGTGAGCTTGGCCAAGGCTTGGCCTGAGGCCACCCTGGGTTGGGTGATCCAAGAGGGTTTCGAGGACGTTATACGCTGCCATCCCGATCTCGATGAGATCGTTGTGTTTCCACGCAAGGCCTTGGCAAAGTGGGCGACCCGACCATGGGTCTTGGGTCGATCGATCAAGTGGATGCATTCCTTGAGACGTGGACACTGGGATTTGGTTGTTGATTGCCAGGGCCTTGTACGCAGTGGCTTAATGTCATTTGCCAGTGGTGCACGGCTGCGCGTAGGGGATCGCGGTGCCCGCGAAGGCGCTTGGTTGGCATACAACCACCGGGTCAAGACCGAGTCTCATACACATACGGTGGATCGAATGCTGAACCTGCTTGAACCCCTCGGTGTTGAACAGGTTCCCGACATGCAACTGTATACACCGCGCGAATGCGTCGAGCGGTGGAACCAGATGCGGCGCGAACGTGCAATCAATACTCCCTACCTGGCCTTTGCTCCAACGACTCGGTGGCCAAGCAAAGCTTGGCCCGACGATCATTGGGTGCAATTCGTAAAATCACTCAATCATCATGTCATCCCATCCGTCGTTCTGGTGGGCAGTGATTCCGAGCGTCCGAAGGTCGCCCTACTGGCAAAACGACTTCGTGATGAAACGGGCATCGATGTTCATGATCTCGCAGGCCAAACCTCCATCGGGGAACTCATGGCTGTGATCGAGTCAGCTCGGTTGACCGTGGCCAACGATACGGCGGCTCTTCACATGGCCGTCGGACTCGGGGGCCGATGCGTAGGCTTGTACGGCCCAACGGATCCAGCCGAGGTCGGCCCCTATCGATGCGACGATCGGGTTGTGTACGCTCCGCCTCCTTCACCCGTGAATTACCGGGATTCGAGGTTGGGAGATCGCATCATGCGTTCTGTGTCGGTCGAGTCCGTGCTCGAAATGACCCGCCGCGTGTTGGATGAGACAGCCGACGATCAGCTTGGAACAACCGATGGTGGCGGAGCGGCTGCGTGACGTGGCCAACCCCAATCATTCTCGCCAGCGGTTCTGAACGCCGGCGGCAACTGCTCACGGCCGGTGGTTGGGATGTCTTCGTGCAGCCAGCCCATGTGGATGACAGCGAGTTGAACAGCCGTGACATCCCCGCCCGTGCTTGGGTCGCGGCGATGGCTTGGCTCAAGGCGCGTTCGGTGATGTTGCAAGAACGTCCTGTTGAGTTGGCAATGGGAACCATCCTGGCCGCCGATACGGTGTGTGACCTCGACGGGGAAATCATCGGGCAGCCACCCACTCGTGAGTCTGCACAGAACATGATCAATCGCTTCCGAAATCGTTCGCATCGTGTGATCACCGGGGTGTGCCTGGTGCGTCCGGATGCCAGCCGACGGCAGATCTTTACGGACACAGCGACGGTGACCCTTGGAGATCTTACGGATGAGAAGATCATGGCCTACCTCCAAACCGAAGAGTGGCGCGGGAAGGCGGGTGGTTACAACCTCATTGAACGGTTGGCTGATGGGTGGCCTTTGGAATGGATCGGTGACGAGAGCACGATTGTCGGATTGCCCATGCGTCGCCTGAAGCCAATGCTGATGCCGACGACCCAGATGGAGAATCCATCGTGAGTGGTCCGTTTCATCTTGCACGATCTGCAGCGGCGAGGGTCTACGCCACCGCCGTTCAGTGGCGCAATCGACGATTCGATCAAGGTCGTGGTATCTCGAGAATCGATCGATCGGTCATTTCGGTGGGGAACCTCTCGATGGGGGGCACCGGCAAGACGCCAATGGTGCGTTGGATTGTTGAGCACCTGACCACCATGGGTGCTCACCCCGCGGTGCTCACCCGAGGATACGGGGCTCGCTCGGGTGGTGAGGCCGATGAAGTTCTGGAATACCGGGATGCCAATCCTGACCTGGCGATCTTTGTTGGAGGCGATCGTGTCGCGGTGCTTCGTCGAGAACTGCCAAGCCACCCTGAAGTTGATTGCATCGTGATGGATGATGGATTCCAGCATCGGTCTTTGCACCGTGATCTCGATCTCGTCCTGGTATCTGCGCACGAGTCCCTGGACCCCGGGGCGGTGATACCAGCGGGACGATTGCGAGAACCACCGGTATCGCTCCAGCGTGCCGATGCGGTGATCGTGACGGGCTCTCGCACGATTGATGGTGCCCTGGCGGCCCGGATCGAGGCCTTGCACGGCCAACCACCGATTGCCTGGTGCAGCCATGCCTGGTCGAGCTTGACCATCATCGAAGCGGATGCCGTTCGTGAGGTTGAGATTGACTGGCTGCACCGTCGCCGGATTGTTGTTCGGTTGGGGATTGGTTCTCCCGAGACGGTGCGATCCCAGTTACGTGTGCTAGGTGCAGTCATCGCCAATGAGCGACCTGCTCGAGATCATCAACCCTTCACTCAAGCCGAGGCAACCTTCCTTTCCGATGTCTTGGACGCGGATGCGATCCTGATGACCGCCAAGGACTGGGTCAAGGCTCGTGACGTGCTAGACTTACACCGGTTGCAGGTGCCGGTTGTTGTACCCCGGCTGGAATTACGATTCCTTGAGGGCGAGGCAGCCCTGGGCCAGTTGATACGCGATGCGGTTGCAGGAACTGGTGACGGGAACCTCCTGGACACGATCTGATGACGACGCTGCTGGACAAGGTTGCGGGCTTCTCCTCATTCAAAGCGCTGCTCGTAGGCGACTTCATGTTGGATGAGATCGTTCACGGTGATGCCGGGCGTTTGAGTCCGGATGCACCCGTGCCGGTTCTGAAGGCTGAGCGGGAAGAACATTCGCCCGGCGGGGCTGCGCATGTGGCACGGTGCCTGGTGGCGCTTGGTGGTGACGTGACCTGCTGCGGTGTTGTTGGTGATGATGATGCGGCCGCCCAACTGCGTGACAGCATGACATCGCATGGCATCAAGACAGATGGTTTACTGACCGATCCGAGTCGTCCAACCACGGTCAAGCGAAGTCTCGTGGGACTGGCGCAGCATCGCCATCCCCAGAAAATGTTCCGCCTGGATGTTGAATCCAAAGAGCCCTTGGAGGCAACGCTGGAACAGTCCTTGATCTCCCTCATTGAAGCGCAGATGGAAGCCATTGACGTGGTCTGTATCGAGGACTACGACAAGGGAGTCTGTACACCCCGGGTGTGCCAAGCAGTCATTGAAGCAGCGGCTCGGATCGGGGCAGACGTCCTGGTCGATCCCGCCTTGTTAGAGGCCTATGCCAAGTATCGCGGTGCGACCTCGATCACACCTAACCGGACCGAGGCTGAACTCGCGACTGGTGGGGCGACTTCCACGGTCGATGCAGCGACCATGTTGGCAGATCAGTTGGACTGCGAAGCGGTGATCTTGACCTTGGACAAGGACGGCGCCTTGTTGCTTGTTCGTGGTCAGTCACCAACGGTGATTCCCACCGAGGCCAGATCGGTGTACGACGTAACCGGTGCCGGTGACGTGGTGATCTCGGCGCTCGCTGCCGCACGAGCCCACAAGATGGACTGGGATGATGCCACGCGATTTGCCAATGCTGCTGCCGGTCTTGAAGTCGAATGCTTTGGAACGCGTCCAATTCCTTTGGCAGAAGTTCAGCGGGAAATCCTGCGACGACAGAAACCTCTCACAGACAAGGTTCGCAGTGACGAGGAATTGTCAGTGGAGTTAGCCGTACATCGGCAGGCGGGTCATCGCATCGTCTTGACCAACGGATGCTTTGATGTGATTCATGCTGGACATGTGGCCTACCTTCGGGATGCGAAGAATCAGGGGGATGTTCTGGTCGTTGGCATCAACGTGGATGAGCAAGTGGCCGCCATGAAAGGCGAAGGTCGTCCGGTGTATTCGCTTTCTGACCGGATGGCGATACTGTCTGAGCTGGGATGCGTGGACTATGTCATCGCCTTCGAAGAACCGACCTCACACCGACTCATCGAGTCTGTCATGCCTGATCTTTTCGTAAAAGGTGGAGACTATGCCCCCGAGGAGATCAACGAGTATGAACTCGTGAAGCAACTGGCTATCGAATGTCGTGTGTTGGCTCATCGACCTGGGCTGGGCAGTAGTGATATTGTCGAGCATCTTCGTCGCACGTGAGGTTTCGACATGTCTCGTCCATATGATCCGGAACGCGACTTGGACAACTTCTGGCGGATCTGGAAAGAGGTCGGCTGGTTTGTGGAGGGTGATCGCGGCAAGAAGGTGGCATCCTTCTACCACGAGGCATCCGACACGATCGTGGAAGATGTTCATGGTGAGATGGAAGTCGGGGCCAGCCGATGCCCGGCTATTTTCTGGCACCAGCAAACACAGCTTCCGGCCGTGGTCATCGTTGGCGTGTATGCCGGTCGAGTGGGTCGTCAGCAGGGCCATGCCCTGAAACTCACGGCGGAGTCGATTGCCCACGGGGTCAACGATGGTGCGTGTATTGCATCGCTGGGGATCTTCGACCAGGGCTATTACGACCGGGTGGGATTCGGAACGGGTTCTTACATTCGCCGCATGACCATCGATCCCAAGTCACTTCAAGTGGAACCGCTGCAGCGTGCCCCACATCGCCTGTGTCCGGATGACTACAAGGAGATGCATGTTGCGCGACTTCAACGGCGACCGGCCCATGGCCGGGTCGATGCAGTCCCTCCGGGAATCACGGGCGTCGAATGTCACGAAGTCGATGGGGGATTTGGCTTGGGATTCCGCGATGCTGATGGGGTGCTGACACATCATGTGTGGCTGGCATCACAGAACAAGGATGAGTATGGTCCCTACAACGTCCAGTGGATGGCATGGAAGACGAGGGCGCAGTTCATGGAGTTGATGGCGGCTCTGCGCAGCCTCGGTGACCAAGTCCGTGGAATCCGAATTTCAGATCCCCCGGAGGTCCAGGTCCAGCAATTCCTCTCGCGGCCATTTCGGACTTCGGATCGATCCAGTGGCAGCGCGTTCGAGTCGCGCAACAGCTCATGGGCCTACCAACAACATCGCATCTGCGACCTGCCTCGTTGCGTCGCGGCCTTCAGCCTGCCGGGCCCGCCGGTGCAGTTCAACCTGACCTTGGAAGATCCAATCGAGGCGGAACTGCCACCGGATGCGGAGTGGACCGGGTGTGGCGGCGACTGGATGATCACGCTGGGTGAGAAGTCCTCGGCGGAACCCGGGTACGACAAGCGCCTGCCAACGATGAAGACCGGGGTTGGCACGTTTACGCGACTGTGGCTGGGCGTCAATGCCGTTTCGGGTCTGGCGATCACCGATGAGATCGATGCACCCGGTGAGTTGCTCGACCAATTGGATGCGGTTATCCGTCTGCCACGTCCATTGACCGACTGGGATTATTGAATACCAAGCAGATCGCGAACTGCCCCAGCGGCTTCGTCTGGATTTGAAACCATCGGATCCATGGGAAGCCGAACAACGTCGAATTTCGCTCGGATGTCAATGCCCATGGGATCGACGCCCACCATACGAGGATCTTCCGCTTCGATATCCAGGTACTTGTCGAGCGCAGCTTGAATGGCATCGGCATGGGATCGATTGATCTCACCACAGAGGGCGGGCTCGATGGTTGCGAGGGGGTTCGGGAGTTGCACCGCTTCGCCGTCGATGACCATCCCGTGAAATCTCACCAGGTCAATATCCATGAGGGCCCAGTGCACATCGGGTGGATCGCCGTGGTAGATACGCCATCGGTCTGCCAGACTTCCCTCCGGGCCATCCTCATCAAATTCACATGTGCTGACGAGCAGCTCCATCGAGGACTCGTCGGCGACGGGGACATGCACGACGGTTTCCGTGGCCTGGAGCATCGCCACCATCATGGGGGCGACGAGCTTGCCATCCGGGGCGAAGACGTAGCGGATCGGGCGGATATGTTCATCGAACCGGAGATCACCCGTGGTCCAGGCATGGAGGTGCTCGGCAGCCTGATTCAGCAATGTGGTTTCGTCTTCACACATGGCCTGGAGTCTACGTCGGTACCATCCGTTCGTGTCCCTCATCGCCGTGTCCATCCAGGTAGCCGATCCAGCCCATGTTGGTGATGCGATCGATGCAGCTGCCCGGGCGGGTTCGGAGGGTGCCCAGCTCGTCGAGTGGCGGGTCGATGGGTTGTGTGAAGATGAGGCTGGCTTCCAGGCGTGTCGAGTCTTGGTCGAGCAGGCCACCCTGCCCTGCATCCTGACGTGTCGGATCGCGGAGGAAGGCGGCGACTGCTTTGGGGTGGAACCGGATCGAGTTGGGTTGATCCGATCACTGGCTGAGTCCGGTGTCATTCCTCGCTACATCGATATCGAGTCCTCGGCGTGGGGTCATGATCGCGATCTCCGGGCTGCGGTCGGCGCGCTATTGAGCGCAGGCGACTGTGGCTTGATCTTGTCAACACATGACTTCGAAGGGCGTCCGGCTGACCTGGCCCGCCGATTGGATGTGATGTGGGCCGAAGATGATGTGTCCGTTGTGAAAGCAGCGTGGCGAGCCCGATCCATTCGAGATTCACTGGAAGCCTTCGATTTGCTCACGGATGCAGCGGGACCGATGATCGTGCTCTGTATGGATCGCTTTGGCGTCATGACGCGTGTGTTGACGGCCAAGTTCGGTGGCTTGTTGACCTTCGCTTCTGCCGAGGCCAATGCAGAAACAGCCCCGGGACAACCCACCGTTGCGGCGTTGCGCGATCTCTATCGATTCGATTCGATCACACCCGCAACCAAGGTGTATGGCATTGTCGGTGATCCCGTGGCCCACTCCCAAAGTCCACGGCTGCACAATGCAGGTTTCTCCAGTTGCGGTTTCGACGGTGTGCTGGTTCCGATGCCGGTTGTCGAGGGCTGGGAATCATTCAAGGCTTCGGTTGCTTCGATGCTTGAACAACCAGGATTCGACTTGGCGGGTCTGTGTGTGACATCGCCACACAAGTCCAACCTGGTTCGGTTCGTGGAAGAGGTCGGCGGCACCCTGACCCCAATCGTGCATCGTTGTGGTGCTGCCAACACGATGGTGGTGATGCCCGATGGCACCTTGGTTGCTGACAACACGGATGCCCGCGGCTTCGTTGAGCCGCTGGCTGCGGTGATGGAATTGAAGGGTGCTCGAGTTGCTGTACTGGGGGCTGGTGGCGCTGCTCGAGCAGCGGTTGCCGGGTTACTACAAGCCGGTGCAGAAGTCGTTATCTACAACCGTTCCCAGGATCGGGCAGAGGCCCTCGTTCAGCACATCAGGTCTGCCTTTGAGGAACCTGTGTCACTGGAAGTCGGTACCGGGACGCCTACCAAGGCCGATTGTTTTTCTGCACTCGTGAATACGACGACGGTGGGCATGCAGGGCGGACCGGATCCCGATGGTTCGCCACTGGTGGCCCTGGGAGGCGACGTGGACATGCTCTCCGATGGCTTGGTCGTCTTCGAGAGCGTGTATGCCCCTCGCCGAACCCCACTGGTCATCGAGGCCGAGCAACGTGGGGCGAAGGTCATCACCGGGGAAGCGATGTTCCTGGCCCAGGCCGCAGTCCAGTTCAGGACCTGGACCGGCCAGGACGCCCCGCAAGACGCCTGGCGGTCGCTGTTGGGCTGATTTCCACATCCTTCGGACGCAGGAAGCATCTTTTTCCATCTATTTTCCACCACCGCGTCGGAAACAGCGTGGGCGACGACGTTCATTGGAGCTTCGACCGGCAGAACACCCCGCCCCCCAGGCCCTGGAGCCATCCAAGGAGACTTCCCATGATTTCACTTGCTCTTACGACCAGCGCCGCCTTGAGCATGATGGCCAGTGGCTTGCAGGAGGAGACCATTCAATTCGACTTCGAGGGTGGGACCGTGGCTGAATATGTCCAAGAGATCCAAAAGCATGAGCCGGGTCTCAATGTCATCATCAAGGACTCTGTAGCGGATGTAGAACTGCCCGCCTTCAAGGTCAGGGTGATCAGTGATAGCCCGGATACAACACCTGGCGAGCGACTCCTCGAGGAACTGCTTCCCAGCCTGGCCATCCAGCGACTCCGAGGCAGCGAGATTCCGCTGATCGAAGTGAGTGTGAATTACATGGGTGGAGACGACCATGATTTCCAGTCTCGACTCTATACCGTTGAGACACCTGAGATCTACGAGGAATTGGAGCGAATGACCTCGCTGAAACATACGATCGCCATCGGTTTAGGTGGCATCGATGATTCGTCGTACTCCGAGTCCGATCTGTTGGCGGCCATTGAAGCTTCAATGCAGGGAATCGTCGATGGGCTCGATGAGGATGACTGGTCAATCCGGTATCAC
>JAYZAT010000106.1:0-35294 GCA_036339555.1 Planctomycetota bacterium | reverse complement strand
CCCTGACCCGGCGCCGCGCAGAAAATACCTTGTCCATGGGTACTGAAGGATGCCAGGTTACCGCTCGAGGCCAATGCTGAAACGGCGTTGAGACTGACGTAGCTGGCAGGCCAACTGATGCTGGTCGAGCCGTCGTTGCCGGCTGCAGCAAAGTGCAACACACCCGCATTTCGTGCCGAATCAAATGCAGCGTTGATGCCTGAAGAGGCAACCCCGCCACCCCAACTCGAGTTGGTGACCTTGGCCCCACTGGTGACAGACTGGTTGATGCCATTAATCGTCCAGGAATCCTGGGTCTCCAGGAACCCGAAACAGAATCCGATGAATTCAATCGCGTTGAAAATCTTCATGCCGATCGATCGACAATTTGGCGCCACCCCCACGGTACCCAGGTTGTTGTTGATGGTGGAGGAGACACAACTGGCGACACAGGTCCCGTGGCCGTCACAAGCCGTTACATGATCGCCCGTGGATCCGTTTCCGGTGAAATTAAAACCAGGCACCTGATTCATGTCCTGATGGTTTTGGTCAAGACCATCATCTAAAATAGCCACGAGGATGTCGGGGTCACCTGTCGTCATGCTCCAGGCGCCCATGGCATCCATATCCATGTCATTGGCTTGCTCCAAACCCCACAACTGGTCCCAAAGGGGGTCGTTCGGTGTGCTACCCAGTGGTAATGCCCACCAGATCGCATCCGTCTGGGCAAACCGAACCTCGGAACGCTGCTCAAGAGCCTGGACAAGCTCGAGCACATCAAAGGCGTTGGTGAGGTCCGTCTCGATCAGAAGAACACCATCGAGTCCACCCAGATCATGCTCAATGACACCACCGGGAATCTCGGCGAGCAGTGCCGTCATGGCCTCGGCATCTGTTCCAGCCTCGACAGCAACGATGATGTCACGAGTGACAATCCAGGGAAGTGACTGAGTACCGCCCAAGAAAATCGGCGAAACAAAATCGATCCCTGGGGATGTCGCCAACCTGTGTACCGACTCGACCACATCCTTGACAGGACGATCGCCATCCTGAGTGTTGACGTACATCCAACCTTCGGACACGCTGGGGACCAGGGTATCCAGATTCAACCCATGTCCAACGAGCGCCTTGGCGGCAATGTCCGGTGAAACCACGCCGTCTTGGAAACAAGCCATCCGGGATGTGTCCATAGACAAGGGCTGGTGGATCCCGTCGACAACAGTCGTGTAGGTCGTTGGCGTCACGGTCCACGGGGACTGTGATTGGACCATCGTGGACAATGCCAACGGAAGAACGAACATGAGGTGGTGGATGCGCATGACTTGTGCTCCTCAGGGTCAAGGCTCATGACTGAGCGAATCAAACCACTATAGAGACAACCCCGTGTTGCTCCAATGGTCCACTACACCAAGATCAAGGCAAATGGGTCCTGGCAGCCTCAGGACGACTGCCATGTCCAGATTTTTGGATCTGGATGAGGCGCGACCGCGAGGAGTGAATCCAGGGGTACTTGACTATGCGTCTGCCAAAAGAGATCGGGGCCACCGTCTGCAGCGAGCGCCGCTGCCATTGCCTTGGCTGTGTAGCAAGTTTCGAGACACAGGCCATGCGGGGTCGACTGTTGCAAGGCGTCGTCAGCGGCTGGCGTCGAAGCCGAGTACCCCGACCCAAGCCAATCATCTTCCAAGGACCACTGTCCCGGTTGAATCCCGAGAAGATCGGCCGTGGCATCGCACATTGATTGGATCTGTTGCACGCTCATCCAGACTTCGGGAACCACCCGAATCCCCACAACCGTCGTATCAAGTCCCGCCAAACGCATGCCGACGGTCAGACCAGCAAGCGTTCCGGCAGAGCCAGCCGCAACATAGATCCGTCGAGGTTCCGGCAAGAGTCCATCGGCAACTTGATCGGCGAGTTCTAGTCCGGCCCGCACGAAACCAAGTGCCCCCACCGGTGTCGATCCACCCGCAGGAATAACAGTCGCCCCAGCCCCTAAAGCTCGGAGCCCTGCCAATGCATCTTGATGAGATTCAAACCTGTGCATTTCCGCCAGGTGCATGGTGGCTCGCAAAACCTGTTCTGCATGCTGTGTGTGATGTCTTGGATGCGTTACCACGGACACGTGATGTCCGTGGGCTGTGCCATGAACAGCAGTCGCCAGAGCATGGTGAGATCCCATGGCCCCGAATGTGACAATTCGTTCGCTGGCATCGGCAAGCAGGTATTCGAGCTTTCGAACCTTGTTGCCAGCATAGACCTGGTGACAATGACCGTCATCCTTGATCCAGAGACCATCGCGAAGACTGGACAGGTCCCGCACTGGCGAGGGCCAGGTGCCCAATGTCAATCGATGATCCAAAACGTCCACGACAACTCCCGTCATGTCCTCAACGCAGGAAGTCGTTCAAGATGGACTCAAGCATTTCTTCCCGGCCTGACTGGAGGGTCGGCTCGCCAACAGACTTCGCATGAGCCTCGAGATCCTCCAGTGTGCAACTGCCATCCATAATCTGCTGCCCCAAAGGCGCATCCCAACTCGCATAGCGTGTCTGCAGCGCGTCATCGAGTCGTCGATCCGCCCGAATCGCTGCCGCAATCTTCAAACCACGCGCGAAAGCATCCATGCCCGCGATGTGTGCGTGAAAGAGATCCACGGGTTCAAACGAACCACGACGACGCTTGGCATCGAAATTGAGTCCGCCGTCACCCAAGCCACCCATCCCGAGCACGATCCGCATGATTCGGGTCGTGAGATAGATATCCGTCGGAAAACGATCCGTATCCCAACCGAGATGCTCGTGACCCATGTTGGCATCAATAGAGCCCAGGACGCCTGCTGCTGATGCTGCCAACAGTTCATGCTCCATGGAATGTGATGCCAGGGTGGCATGATTCGTTTCAATGTTCAGCATGAATTCATCCATCAGGTCGAATTCACGCAGGAAATCAAGGCAAGCAGCAACATCGAAATCATATTGATGAGTCGTCGGTTCCATGGGCTTGGGCTCGATATAGAACCGACCAGGAAAACCACTTCGTTGTCGGTAGTCCACGGCCATTTCCAGGAACCGTGCTAGCTGCGATCGTTCCCGAGCCATGTCCGTATTGAGCAGAGAGCTATACCCTTCGCGGCCGCCCCAGAACACGTAGCCACTTCCGCCGAGTCGATGGGTGGCATCGATGGCACGCCGAACCTGGGAAGCTGCATGTGCAAACACATCCATCGAGCAAGATGTCGCTGCCCCATGAACGTATCGAGGGTGTGCAAAGAGGCAAGCAGTTCCCCACAGCAATCGTTTTCCAGACGCCTGCTGATGTTGCTCTAAGACACCAACGATGTGATCGAGGTTGTGATTCGTCTCTTCGATATTGGCCCCTTCCGGAGCAACATCTCGATCATGAAAGCAGTAGAAGTCGATGCCCATCTTGTCCAGGAACTCGAAAAAGGCTGCGATGCGCCGCTCCGCATTGTCCAAGGACTCCGTGCCATCGTCCCAAGGCATGACAGCAGTATCGGATCCAAATGGATCGGCCAATCCGTTACGCATCGTGTGCCAAAAAGCCGCTGAAAACCGGAGATGCTCCCGCATAGTCCGGCCCTCGATTTCGGCTTCAGGATCGTAATGTCGAAACGTGAGTGGATCTCGGGAATCCGGACCGGCGTAGGTGATGGCCGGGATGCCTTGGAAGAACTCGCTCATATTGATCGTCTCACCGTGTGGCGATTGGTCACTGCAACCTTCCACCGAAAGCCAAGCCATCAACAGGTCGCAACATGCGAGTTGATCTGCTCATCTTGGCCACATCAGTACCCCCTGGTTCAACAACATACACGCCACGTTGCCAACCGATCTGTTCCTGGCTGCCGTCAGACCATGCCAAATCTGCGCCCGCTTCTGACAAAGACCATGTCCCCACCCTGAGATCTATTTGTTGGTCAAGACTTCCGGTCGGATTACTTGATCGATACGCCAGTCCACTGGACAGTAATGACACGAAATCACCGTCCTGCCCAAGTTCAAACACGCCACAGAACCGGGCTTCGTTACCGCCAACACGAACGGCTGCACCGACACTCGTCGGCGGACCGTCGGGACTTGTACCTGGTCGGTAGGACTGGCGAGCCACGCCATCAACGCCATAGCGTGAAGGCATCAAGACATCTGTCCAACCATCCCCATACTTAATGACCATTCGTGAACCACTGCGTTTCCAAGTTCCCCGCTCACCCCAAGCGCCACGGGTGCCCTTTGACCAGTTGCTCACCACGGTTCGGTCCGGCCGAACGACAATATTAAAAAGTTGATTCTGCGTGTCATTGATGGCCCAGGTGCCCATGTAGTCAATTCCATCGGCTACCGGTGCCAATTTCTCGGGAATCGGTTTGCGGCTTGGCTGACAACTGATGGTCAAGACCATCAGGGGAAGCAACAAAGCGAATAGGACACGTCGAGTACTCATCTTGGATCCCTCCCTGGATAACGAGGGGTGAGTGTACCGGATCAGGCTGAAGGACTCTGGACCATAGCTATACTTCTTCCGAATGTCCCTTCGATTCAACCTGATAATGATCCTGCTCTGCCTCATCGTCCTGTCTGTGACAGGCTGCCGCAGTGCCTCAGAGGTGGCTGTTGGCAAGTCCATTCAGCCAAGAGCAGGTGCCGATTCGGTTCGCTTACCGGGCCCCAGTTCCATTCGGCCTGATGGGTCGGTCAGAAACCGCCAGATAGATACGCCCAACGGTCGACTTCTGAAAACCATCACAGCCACATCACTCCGGCACCAGCAAGTTGACCCATGGGCCAGGAACCAAGTCCTCGTAGTCGCGGCCAATCACAACTTGAACTCTGACCAAGTCGAAGGCTGGATCCTCATTACAGGCCCACGTGAACTGCCAGTAGATGATGAGATCTTGGCCCAGGTCTACGATGTCACGCTGGAGGTCTGGAAGCTCGCAGAGACGCCTCGGAAGCGACAGCGTGAGGTTGAGTAACCCAGGCTGATGCCAAGAGAGGAAGCACGTGCTCAGCACTTTATTCATCGATCTTGCAATCACCATCTGCATGACCCTGTTATCAGAAGGCCCAGTGATCGACGGACAGTTCAAGGACTGGCCGGAGATGACGGAAGCTCGCTCCTGGACAATTCAAGGCACATCCGATGGAGATGCGATCTACCTCCGGCTTCATCATCCTGGGCCACCGCGCGTTGTTCAACACCTGGACGAACCACTCGCCCTCGGACTTGACCTTGATCAACAATTGTCAACAGGCTGTTCAGATGGAACGCTCCATGGCTGCGAGTTGGTCTTTGAGATGAGTCCACTCAAGGATGGACGGCCAGGTGGCGGTGTGACTGCTCGATCCTGGGGGCGCGATGGTGCTTGGACACAACGATCGCCCTATGACTTCGGATTTGTCATGGCCCCAACCACCGCCTCACGTCAGCATGAAATTCGGATCAACAGAGCAACTCTTCCCAGCACCGGTGAAGGCATTCGCGTGATCCTTCAATCAGGAAATGAATTGCCCCACACCGTCCAATTTGAAATACGTCCTGCACGCAAGCAACCACCCGCCCAAGCGATCCTCCCAGCCACAAGCCCGGGATCAATCCGAATCGTGTCCTGGAACATTGAGCGAGGCGGCATGCTCAAGCGTGCAGACCTCGTGAAGGCGTTACTTGAAGAAATTCAACCAGATATTCTCCTGGTCCAGGAATTGGAAGATAACCAAGACCCGAAAGCCATCCAGGCACTACTGAACAGTCTCGAATCCGATGATTCCTGGACACTCGCCATGAGTCCAAGAGGCAGTGGTCTGCGGACAGCCGTCGCCACTCGATTGCCGACAACCCACGTGGCTACCTTCAACCACGTGACCCGTTCAGATGCGCCGAATCGAACTCTTCGAGCCTCGGGACTGCTCGTACGCGGTGTTGATGGTCCATCTGTAATGGCGATCTCCTTGCACCTCAAGTGCTGCGGCGGACTCAATGGCCGGGAGGATCTCACTCGAATCAGTGAAGTCCTATCGCTTCGAGATGCCATCGCGGAAGCCGTCGAGGAACACCAACCCGTTGGGTTGATCATCGGTGGTGATCTCAACTTGGTCGCCAGTCCGGTACCTCTGGAAATTCTCCGAACCGGTGGCCAGTCAATGCTTGGATCGAATGCCGAGGGTGACCTCGTGGTCGCAACGCCTCGTCACTTGGATGGCCGGGACATTTACACCTGGTATGACGCTGATTCTTCCTACACACCAGGCCAACTGGACTTCGTACTGACTGGAGGTCCACTCGTTCAATCCAACGCGTTTGTACTTGATACAGCAGACCTCGCTGCCGTCAACACACACCAACTGCCCAGCAAGGCAACCGAACAAGCCTCCGACCACCTCCCGGTCGTAGTAGACGTTCGACTCAACCGCGAGTGAAACGTCAGCTTGCTACCAAAGCATCTTCAAAGCAGCAGCAGCAACCACGACCAAGAAGATGATCCGCACCGTTTTCAAAGGCAGTGCATGTGTCAACTTTGCGCCGAACCAGCTCCCGAATACACACGTTGGAATGAGCCAGATCGCGTACTTGAATGGTTCGTACCAGGGGAGGCTTACCACCTGCCCGTTCAAGGTAATCGGCACCAATGGTAACGTGGCATCCTTGGTGATTGCACCGATGATCGACGTGAAGCACATGATCGCCGACGAAGTCGCGATCGCCGCAGGCAGAGAAAGGTGACAGATCTTCTGGGATAGGGGGACGTTCAACAGTCCGCCACCAATACCCAGGAGGCCAGCACCAACACCGCTGATCCCGCCCAGTGCCATCCCCCTTCTCAAATTGACACGGGCTTCCTCCTGGCCGGAGTCATGACGTCCAGGTATGAGTTTTAGGATATTGACGACGATCACGTAGATCAGGAAGGCACCAAAGATCCGCTGCATCCACAGGTTGGCAATAACACCGGACAAGAACACGCCCCCGATGATCGCCACGATGGCCGTTGGGGCTGCGATCTTGAGCAGGCGGACATTGAGCCCCCCCTCCCGATAGTGACGGATGGCTGAGGGGAGTGCGACGAAGAAGGTCACGTTCATGGCCGCTGCCTGGGCCAAGTGGATGTCTCGTCCAATGAGCAGGGAGATTGCTGGGATGTTGACGACAGCCCCACCAATGCCGAGCAAACCACCCGCAAGGCCTGCGATGATGCCAATGCCCAGGAGTATCAAGATTTCCCAGACTTGAATCGTCCAGATCTGCATCTCTAGGATCTGTAGCATTCCCCCAGCCTAGCAGGGCAACGGGTCCTGCATGACAGAGATGATCCACACGCCAAGCAGTTGGTTTCTGTATGACAAGGTCCCGAGTACTTCGAGCTGATGCCCTCCTGCTCTTCCTCGCGATTCTTTGGGGATCTGGTTTTATTGCGCAGAAATGGGCCATGCTCCACATCGAGCCCATGACCTTCATCACGATCCGCCTGTTTCTTGGCACAGCCTTCCTCGCACCCTTTCTCCTCATCGGGAATCGACCAAAGCCAGCAATACCAACACGGTTGGGCACATTGGCTCCCGTTCTGGGAGGCTTGATCGTCGCCGTCTTCCTGGGTACGTGGTTACAACAAGAGGGCCTGGTCACAACCGAGGCTGGAACAACTGGCTTCATTACCAGTCTCTACGTTGTTTTCACACCACTCCTTGGATTGCTGATTGGCTATCACGTTCGGGGAACAACTTGGTTGGCAACATTGATCGCTGTCGTCGGCCTGTTTCTACTCACCGTTGCTGGAAGACCTGTATTGAATATTGGGGACCTGTTGGTCCTGCTCTGTGCGGTTGCCTGGGGTGCACAGCTCTTGTTCATAGGCTGGCTGGCCCCCCGCATGGACACCGTCCTTCTCACTGTCATTCAACTTGGCGGCGCTGCCGTGATCAGTCTGATCCTCACGCCCTTCTTCGAGACGATCTCGATCGATGCGATCCTGGAAGCCAAGTGGGAGTTGATCTACAGCGGCGTGGTTGCCTCAGGACTGGCTTTCTTGCTGCAAGCGTGGGCACAACGGGATGCACCACCAGCGCATGCCGCCATTCTCATCAGCCTGGAGTCCGTATTCGCTGTGCTCTTTGGTTGGTGGCTACTGGACGAACGACTCACCACGATTCAGTTCGTCGGCTGTGGCGTGATGTTCTTGGCGATCCTGGTAGCGGAGCTCAAGCCACCGCGCCAGGCATTCTTCCAAGATCAAGGCGAAGGCGTCAGCCCTCCTCCACCCGAAGACGGTCCACAATCTCGCGGACCTGCTTGACCAGCCGCATCTTCGCGTGACGAATGGCGGCGGGTGTCATCTCCAACTCCGTGCTGACCTGTTCGACTGGGACGCCTCGAACGCCATAGAGTTCGAACGCCTTCCACGTGCGTTCCTCCACCCCGCCACGAGCTTCGGTCATGGCACGCTGGAGAAGTTGTTCTGTCCATTGTCGATCCCAGGCGGCATCCACATCCGGCATCTCGCCTGGCGGATCGTAATCATCCTTCAAGAATGTACTGGGACGCTTACGACGATGTCGTGCTCGAATGGCATTCAGCGTGACCCGTTTGAGATAGCCACGAAAACGGCCACGTTCCGGGTTGTATTCAAACTGTTCCGAAACCCGGAAGAAACCGAGGAGCACGTCTTGCAGAACATCATCTGCATCCTGGGCACGCAGGCCTGCATTTCGAGCAAAGCCGGCAATAACTCGTGCATACTTTTCGGTAAATTCCTGCCAACCCAATTCACGATCGAGAGAACCATCCGCACGAAGTCGGATGAAGATGCTGGCTCGAGTGGCGTAGACAGAATCTGATCGTGTCGATTTACCAGTTGGTTTGCTTTCCTTGTCCGGTTTCGCATCCGATACTTCTGACTCCGATGGCGCCGGCGTGTCTGCCGAAGCAGTCGCATCCATAGATTCATCAAGACCATCGACTGTTTCGACTTCCGAATCATCAGACCGTTCCTCGCCCAACCGCACCAGGAGTTTCCAGGGGCCAACCGTGATGAGGTCACGGTCATAGAGCTGCTGGGTGTCCCCCTTCTCAAGGAACATCATGTTCACGGCAATACCAGCACGTGACTCGAGGTCTCGAACGTAGAACTTGCCGTCTTCACGATAGATCGAGGCGTGTTCTCGAGAAACGCTGCTCTCGTTGAGGACAATCGCACAGTCCTTGGAACGCCCGATCGTCGCCGGCTTGTCGATTGGCGACCTTGCCCGCTTGAATTCATCGGGGCCGGAGACCGCGATCAGATCAATCTCATCGCTGGTTCGGGTCGACTTGGCAGTGTCCTCAGCCATGTCCAAATCATACCGCGTCATTCGATGGGGATCGATGATCTGCCTGAGGTGGGCGTGTGAGCAGGCTCACAACCACATTTACAACCAACGCTGCCGCAAATGCCACGGGCAAGTTATAGATCTCGATTTCACCGTCATAGTTCAACTTCCACAAGAGGGCGACGAGGAAACCGGTGGCCATCCCCGCCACACACCCCGCTGCCGTTGAACGCTTCCAGAAAGCAGCCAGAATGACCTGGGGGCCAAAGGAGGCGCCGAGAATGGCCCAGCCATATTCCAAGACGTATTGGTAGACATTCACTTCCTGATCAATGACCAGCAGCACGGCCACGATGCCCAACACAAGAATCGTCCCCCGGTTGATGAGCACATGACTGAGTCGACGCCCACGATCGATGAGCCTGGCATAGACATCATTCGCAGCAGCCGATGAGGCCACCACAAGTTGGCTGTCCGCGGTTGAACAGATTGCAGACAAGACCGCTGCCAGGATGAGGCCGCCAATCATCGGTGGCACCAGTGCACGGGCTGCGGCAACCAATGCATACTCACCGGCACCCGATCCTTGGGCGGGCACCTGCACAAGCATTTCCTGTGCCCAGGGAGCGCCATTCTCAGCAAACGCCCTGGCAATGAGTCCAATGGTCACTGCTCCAGCCAGAACCAACAACCCCCACATGAAAGAGATCACGCCAGCGACGTACGCCTCGCGTCGATCCCGCATGGCCATGAACCTCACCAGCACGTGCGGTTGGCCCGGGTAACCAAAGTTCACGCCGAGGGCACCGGAGCCAATGAGAAAACCGAACAAGGCAGCTCCCGTCAGGCCTGGCCAGAACGCAAGTAGATTGTCGCCCCCCTTTTCCAAACCGTCATGAATCATCTCGATGCCATTACCCGACATCAATAACCACAGCGGAAAGATCACCAGCACACCCACCATGAGCAGGCCTTGGAGGAGATCCGTCCAGCAGGCCGCCCTGAAACCACCCAGCGTGACGTAGATCAGCACAATGGCGGCCCCAAGGAGCACGCCCCACTGATAGCTCATGCCATCGAAGCTGGCATGAAAGGCCTTGCCGGCTGCCGCGAATTGGGCAGCGCAATACAGCATCATCGCGACCAGGATCACGACGACCGACATCAGGCGGATGATTGGCAGACGCTCACGAAAGCGGAGTGCGAGATAGTCGGGAATCGTGACGGCACCTAATGCACCAGAAGTCTCGCGTAGTTTCCCGGCCAGGAAAAACCAATTGAAGATGAACCCCAGAAGGCACCCGGGCAAAATCCAGTACGCCTGGACGCCTTCGGCAAAGGCAAGCCCAACCAACCCAAGTGTGACCCAGCCTGACTCGCTGGACGCCGATGCCGACAGGGCAGCGACCCACGGCCCCAGGGAGCGACCCGCCAGGAAGTATTCCTCATCACTGCGACGTGCCTTTCGGGAAGACCAGAGTCCAACCCCGATAACGAGCACTGTGTAGGCGATAAATGCGACGTAAAAGAGGACCATTTGAGGATTGATGGTAACCGCGATCGCTCTGGCTTCAGCATCAGTGCAGATCTGAAGGTCCTTGAAGCATGGAAATGACCCAATTTATGGATTGATTTCTTTCCACCCAGGTTGACTGAACGTACTTGTCATGTGAGCCGCTTCATGCACGCTCAAATCCCCTCACCATGAATGCACCGGAGTACCCCCATGCCTGCATGGACTCGAATCGTATCGTTGACCGTCCTCATACCAGCCGCCTCCGCCCTGGGCCATGGCTCCATGGGTTATCCCGTATCGAGGACTTACAACGGATTCCAGGAGGGTCCTGAAAACCCAATTTCAGACGCGGTCCGCGATGCTGTTGAATGTGGCGGCGCGCAGCCACTTTACGACTGGCATGAGGTCGTGAACTTCTTTCCGGGCACTGCTGACTACCAGCGGGACGTTCCCTACAACCAACACATTCCTGATGGCCGCCTCGCCAGTGCTGATAACGACAAGTACGCCTGCTTCGATGCTGCGCGGGATGACTGGCCTGCCACCGAAATGACCTCCGGCCCCACGCAACTGGTCTGGGCTGCTGCGGTCGTCCACAATCCGAGTGTCTTCCGCGTGTGGTTGACAACCGATGACTGGAATCCATCCAGTGACTTGAACTGGGGGCAGATGGTTGAGCTCGACGTCGAGGATGTCGCCCTCGTCGGTAACGAGTATTTCATTAATGTCGATCTCCCCGAGCGAACTGGTCGTCACGTGCTCTACTGCATCTGGCAACGTTTGGATCCGGTCGGTGAAGGCTTCTATTCCGCCTCGGACGTCATCTTCGTAGAAGATGACGGCAATGACGATGACGATGACAACGATGACTCTGAACCCCAGGGCCCCGACTCTGCATCCATCTCACTGGTCAATAGTTGGGACGGCTCTTGGCAAGGTGAAGTCATCATCGAGAACTCGTTCGGTGACCTGAGCATGCTCAACTGGACCATCGAGTGGGACGGTGGACCGGACATCATCAACCTCTGGGACGCCACCTCCACAACCGATGGCAACCATACGATTGTCCAAGGTGAGGCATGGAATAGTTTCATCCCGTCCGGAGGCAGCTCAAGCTTCGGATTCATCGCCCAAGGCACCTGGCCTCCCACCTTCAGTAACGTCATCCTGAATGGATTCGAGATCAATCTCGATGGTGCCCCCAATGATGGCGATACGACGGGTTGTAGCGGCGATGTGAACCTCGATGACGTTGTCGACGTAACTGACATGCTGCTCGTACTTGATGGCTGGGACAGCACCGATCCCGGGAACCCCGCGGATCTGGACGACGACGGTGTGGTGGCCGTCGGAGATGTCCTGGTGATACTGGAAGCCTGGGGCTCCTGCCCCTAACGCGATCGCAGCCGTCACGCCGAACCGCGTGGAAGAGACGGTTCAGGTAGAGCTGCGTAGCGAAGGCAAGACATAGGCCTGTTCGTCCAACATGGACCGAATTGCCCTCTTGTCAATCTTCCCGGTTCCAGTCATCGGCAACGCCTCGACGAAAAGGAAGTCGTCGGGGCGTTGCCACTTTTCAAGGGATTGCAATCCCGACAGGATGTTCTCTGCACTGATCTGGGCACCTGGTTCTAACACAACCATGGCCACGGGACGTTCACCCCAGGTCGGATGCGGACGACCCACCACGGCGCAATAAGAAACGCCAGCGACATCATCAATCTTCAACTCGACCTCCAAGGATGAGACCCACTCCCCTCCGCTCTTGATGACATCCTTGTCTCGATCGCGGATGGTCAACTCACCGTGTTCACCAAGGCTCGCGATATCGCCCGTCACCAACCAACCGTCCTTGAAGTGCCCTTCATTCCGATCATGTAGGTAGCCTTGAACCACCGTGGGCCCCTGTACCAGGAGATGACCAACAGACCTGCCGTCATACGGCACCGGTTGCCCCTCGTCGTCCTCGAGTTTCATCTGAAGCGTCGGGAGTGCAATGCCCGAGTCATCGCCCTCTTCTTGGTTGATTGGAAAGGTCCCTACCGGGTTGAGTTCCGTCATGCCCCACGTACGTCCCAATCGAAGTCCAAGGGTCTCCTGGTACCAATGGCGAAGCTCACGTGATGCGCTGCTTCCACCGCATGCGATGCGTTCCAATGAACTGCAATCCCACCTCTTTGGGTCTGCTTTCAGCGACTCCATCACCATGCTCCACACCGTCGCTACGGCGGCCGCACACGTGACATGCTCGGCGTCGATCATGTCCAGCAAATCACTGGACTGTGGTCGAACTCCTGGCATGACCTGGTCGGCACCCAGCATGCAGGCGGCATAGGGAAGTCCCCAACCCAAGGCGTGGAACATGGGCACAATCCCAAGCAATCGATCATGACATGACAGACCGATGAAGTCGGTCATCGAGATCATCAGCGTATGTAAACAGGTTGAACGATGGGTGTAGACCACCCCCCTTGGACGGCCAGTTGTACCGCTGGTGTGGCAGATTCCCATCGGCGTCTCTTCATCAAGTACCGGCCAGGGATCGTCACCCGGAGTCGCTGCGAGCGTCTCCCAGTCCACGGTGCCTTCCACATCACAATCACAGGCCGCGACCACTTGGCAGTCACATCGAGCTGCCAAAGTCTGAGCCATTTCGAGATTGTCCTGATCTGCCAGGATGATCGTATCGCCGGCATCCTCGATCACCCAGGCAAGATCATCCTCGGGCAACCTCAAGTTCAGCGCATGCAAGACAGCTCCCATGCAGGGAACCGCCAAGTAAGCCTCCAGGTGATGGTGGTCATTCCACATGAGTGTCGCCACGCGGTCACCTGGTTGAACGCCGAGGTTCGCGAGGCCACGTGTGAGCCCCTGGGCCCTTTCGACCGTGTGAGGCAATGTCTGAACATGGGCGTGCCCATCTCGCCAGGTCACAACCCGAGCATCACGACGCTGTGACGCACCTCGCACGACAAGGTCTCTCAGGATCAGTGGTGAGCCCGGTGTTGACGACGGCATCGGCGTCTCCCTCGTACACTTCCCCTGCCGGGGGATGCGGCTGCGAACCCCCCTGCATCGTGTACGACCCATAAGGATACTGCATGGCCATGCCTCATTGTCCACTGGACTTCCTTGACCTCGATGCAAGCTTGCCACCGGCCGCACGCTCTGCTCGGGATGCGACGCGACATTGGGTACAGGAAACATTCCTACCCAACGTGACGGATCTCTGGCGGGCTTCGACGTTCCCACGGGAGTACTTTGTCGACCTAGGCAAACTCAATGCCTTTGGTACGACCATCCAAGGTTGGGGCTGCCCAGGACTGGATGCCTTCACCAAGGGCGTCATCATGCGAGAGCTGGAACGAGGTGATACGGGGCTGCGTACCTGCGCATCGGTGCAAGGTTCATTGGCCATGACAGCGATTGCTACCTTTGGTTCAGAAGAACAGAAGTCCACATTGCTTCCCGGCATGGCTGCTGGAACGCATCTCTCCTGCTTCGGCCTGACCGAACCAGGTCATGGTTCCAACCCCGGTGGGATGACAACCGTCGCGCGTCGCGAAGGTGATCACTACGTACTCTCCGGCGAGAAAAAATGGATCGGCAATGCCACCGTGGCGGATACCGCGGTCATCTGGGCCAAGGTCGACGACGCACCTGGTGACGATCCGACGGACAGTAATGCGATCCGAGGGTTCCTGGTTGATACGTCGCTCCCGGGATACGAGGCGTCTCTGATCGAGGGTCGCATGTCGCTGCGTGTCGGCCTGACCGCCGAGATCAAACTGACGGATGTCCGCGTTCCCGCGGACGCCATGTTGCCCGATGCCATCGGACTTCGCGGCCCGCTGACTTGTCTCGACCAGGCCCGCTACGGAATCATCTGGGGGGCCGTCGGTGCCGCCATGGCATGCCTGGAAGAATCCCTTGGATACTCCCAGGAGCGAGAGATCTTTGATCGGCCCCTGGCAAGCTTCCAACTGACCCAGGACAAGTTGGCCCGAATGCTCACGGACCTCGTCCAGGCCCAACTCATGGCTTCTCGCCTGGCAGCATTGGAAGAAGCCGACACGCTTCATCCTGCCCAGATCTCGCTGGGTAAGGTCAGCAACGTCGAAGCAGCCATGCGGGTTGCGCGATTAAGTCGTGAATTACTTGGGGCGATCGGCATCTGTGATGACCGTGCCAGTTTCCGCCACCTGTGCAATCTTGAATCTGAGTCAACCTATGAAGGCACACGAGATATCCACCACCTCATACTGGGGAACGCCCTGACTGGGCACTCTGCCTTTCGTTAAGCCCCAAGACCTTTGGGATGGAACATGACGCTATGAGCGACAAGTGGGATCGTCGATTTCTTGAGTTAGCGGATTGCATCGCGACCTGGAGCAAGGATCCCGACCGAGGCGTGGGTTGTGTCATCGCTGCCCCGGATCGACGCGTGTGCGCCACCGGCTTTAACGGCCTGCCTGCAGGTGTCGAGGATCATCCCGACCGTCTGGCCAGGCCTGCCAAATACGACCTGATGTGCCACGCCGAAGCCAATGCCATCGTGCAGTGTGCTCGCCATGGCGTCTCCCCGATTGGGGCGACGCTCTACTCCACCTTCTTTCCTTGTATCCAGTGCGCCGTCATGATCGTGCAAGCGGGTTTGGCGCGTGTCGTGTCCAGGGAACTGGCTGCCGGTGATGAGCACTGGGCCGAAAGTATCGCCAAGTCCCAGGCTGTCTTCACCGAGGCTGGCATTGAATGTGACCTGCTTTCATGAGCGAGCCCGCCCTGGCAGCATCATCAACGTCAGCCTCCCTCCGGATAAACAACTTCGACCTGATCCGACTGCTGGCAGCGACCCAGGTGGTGGCTGGCCACCTGTTGATGTATTTCAACGATGTGCCCCCAACTGGCACCTTGGGGTTTCTGTACAAGATCTTATTGAACCTGCCCGGTATACCGATCTTCTTCGTGATCAGCGGTTACCTCATTTCCCTCTCATGGGAACGAAGTGGATCAACGGCCATCTATGCCACCAATCGATTCCTCCGGATCTTCCCGGCATTGTGGCTGTGTCTGATCGTAACGATCATTGTGTTACTGGCATCGGGTTACCTCACGAGTACAGAGTTCAAGGTCCAGGAATTTCTCCGATGGATTTTCTGGCAGTCCACCATCGGCCAAAGCTACGCAATCGGAATGCTCCAAGGGTTTGGCGCCGGTGTTCCCAATGGCAGTTTGTGGTCGATACCCATCGAGCTGCAGTTCTACATCGCCATGCCGCTGATCTACATGGTTCTCCCCAAGAAGGATTCGAAAGTCTTCCTGACCGGAATCGTGCTCTTGACGCTCGCGACTGCACTCCTGAGTGAATGGATGGTTCATTCGCTTGATATCACAAACAAGTGGGGCTTCCGATGGCGGGTCGTGACCTGCCTGCCCTACATCTACATGTTCCTGCTTGGGGTCCTGATCCAGCGGCTTCGACACCATCTCATGCCCCTGCTTCGCAACATGTTCCTGGCATGGTTGGCGTTGTACCTTGTCGTGGTCCTCGGGCTTCACTACTGGGCTGGCTGGCCCACGCCGACCTTCGATCGACTCGGGTCAAGCACACCGCCGGTCTTTGTTTCCATGATCCTGGCCATGACCACGATCTCAGCTGCTTACACCTGGCCAAGCCTGAGTAAAAAAATACTCCGAGGCAATGACATCTCCTACGGCGTCTATATCTACCACATGGTGTTTATCAATCTTGTGATCTACTTGGAGATCACTCATGTCGCCTGGCAGATCATCATCCCAGTCGTGGCCACCTACTTCTTGGCCGTCATATCGTGGCATTTCCTGGAGCGACCGGCACTCTCCCACAAACGTCACACCCTTCGATCTGACGGCCCCACCCGGACCACTAGCACCACGTAAGATCTGCCTATGCCACCGAACAAGATGACTTCTGACAACTTCGCGGGAAAAGCAGTTACCGCACAGTTGGCCACATCTTCGCTTCGAGTGAATAACTTCGACCTGATCCGGCTGCTGGCATCCACGCAGGTTTTGCTCGTACACCTCACTTGGTATTTCTTCCCTGTGCCCACCTCGGAATTTGGGAAGTTTCTGATTGTCCTCTTCCTGAACTTTCCTGGCATACCAATCTTCTTCGTGATCAGCGGTTACCTCATCTCGCTCTCCTGGGAACGAAGTGGTTCGGCCCGCACCTACGCTACGAATCGCTGTCTGCGGATCTTTCCCGGTCTGTGGGTGTGCCTGATCGTGACAATTCTTGTGATGCTGGTCTCCGGCTACCTCAGCTCCGTCGTGTTTTCAGTCCAGGATTTCCTCCGATGGATCTTCTGGCAGTCAACCGTCGGCCAGGTCTACACAATCGGGATGTTCAATCACTTCGGTACTGGCATTCCCAATGGAACCCTGTGGTCAATACCGGTTGAGATGCAGTTCTACGTACTACTGCCACTGCTCTATCTGGTACTGCCACGAAATCGGCGGATGTTTCTGATCTGTGTTGCCGTGCTCGCGATCGCGGCCGCCATCATGAGTGAATGGATCATTCAAACGATCGATCCATCGACCGCGTTGGGCTTCCGGGTGTACGCATGCACCGGTCTCCCCTATTGCTACATGTTCCTACTGGGCATCATCATCCAGAGACTTCTGCCCATTCTCATGCCCGTGCTTCGCAACATGTTCCTGCCATGGCTCGCCCTGTACTTGTTCGTGGTTTTCGGTCTGCACTACGGAGCCGGCTGGACGACCGGCATCCGGTTGGGGACCAGCACGCCCCCAATCCTGGTGGTTGTCATCCTGGCCATGACCACGATCTCGGCTGCCTTCACATGGCCGAGCCTGAGTGGGCGTGTGTTGCGAGGAAACGACATTTCCTACGGCACGTACATCTACCAGATGGTGTTCATCAATCTCGTTTTCTACCTGGAGATTACGAACATGGCCTGGCAAATCACCATCACCGTCCTGGCAACCTATACCTGCGCCATCCTGTCCTGGCGTTTCGTGGAACGGCCGTCTCTCTCTCGAAAACGCCACACCTTGCGTTCCGACGGTCCGACAACGACCGCTGCAGCAAAGTAGGATCTGTCGATGTCGCTGCGTGAAATGAACTTCGACGGTCTCGTCGGACCGACCCACAACTATGCGGGCCTGTCGTTCGGAAACGTTGCCTCGAAGGATCATGGTGGCCAGGAGAGTCATCCTCGGGCTGCGGCCCTGCAGGGCCTTGCAAAGATGCGGGCCGTTGCGGAGATGGGATTCGACCAGGGCTTTCTTCCGCCATTGGCCCGCCCCGCGCCGAGTGTTCTGCGGGCATTGGGATTCGAGGGTGAAGACACGGCCATCCTGGCTGCCGCAGCCGAGACAGATCCGGTCTTGCTCGCCCAGGTATGCTCCGCATCAAGCATGTGGACGGCCAATGCGGCCACGGTGTCACCATCCAGGGACACCGCTGATGGTTGTCTGCATATCACACCAGCCAATCTCCGAGCCCAGTTCCATCGTTCCATCGAGCCATGGGAAACTGCCCATGTCCTCCGGCACGTGTTTCCCGACGAGACCCTCTTCACGCACCACGATCCCCTCCCCGCCTCGGACCAGTACGGGGATGAAGGGGCTGCGAATCACACACGCCTGCAAACCGACACGGGGACCGTGCACCTCTTCGTCTACGGGGTTGAACACCGACGACCCAACAGCCCTGCACCTCGACGCTTTCCCGCCCGACAGACACGCGAAGCTTCTGAAGCGGTGGCACGTCGACACGGCCTCCACGATCCCATGTTCGTCCAGCAGAATCCCGATGTCATCGATCAAGGCGTCTTCCACAACGATGTCATCAGTGTCGGGACCGGCCGCGTCCTGCTCTTTCACCAGCAGGCATTCCAGGACTCAGAACGTGTTATTGATGAACTGAGAACACGGCTTGGACCCAGTTTCATCCCACTGGAAGTCGCCGACCAAGATCTTCCCGTGGAAGCGTGCGTCTCAAGCTACCTCTTTAACAGTCAACTACTGGAACAACCAGATGGCTCCATGGTCCTGGTCGCCCCCGCCGAGGCCAAGGCTGACGAACGGGTCCGGGGGATCTGTGATCAATGGTGCCAGGGAGAAAACCCAATTCAGCGGGTGATCTGGATGGATGTCCATGAGTCCATGCGAAACGGGGGTGGCCCTGCCTGCCTTCGGCTGCGGGTCCCCTTGGAAGATCACGAGCGTGCTGCCCTTCATCCGGGCTTCATAATCACCCCAGAACGAGCCGACCAATTGGAAGCATGGATCCATCGCTGGTACCCCGAGACGCTGCACCCCAGGGACTTGACCGATCCATCACTGCTGGAGACCTCATGGCAGGCCCTGGCCACCCTGGCAGATCTGGTCGGGCTTGACCCGGGGTCCTGATAACAACTGTTGACTGGATTGTCCTGCAATCAGCACACACCGCCGCCTGGGGCCCGTAGATGGGGGTACAGGCTCACGCAGGCCGCTGGAAGGACCCAGGATTCAGTTCGATGACCATCTACCTCCTCCGAAACGGCACGCTTGCAATGGATCTGGGACGACGTTCTGAAGGCTGCCTTTATGTGCACCGAGTTGATCTTGGCTGTGGATGCTGGATTCCACAGGGCCTGATCCGACTGAGATTGAAACCCCACCAGGTAGACGGACTGGCCCGCCAAGGGCAGATTCCAATCTATGTGAAAGGCTGAATGGCTCAGCCTGTTCATACCAGTGCCATGATTGCACTGTGGGGGGGCCATAACCCCCCTCCCGCCCTCGCCGCCTCGAAGCGGCAGATAACACCCTAGCGATCCCACAGTAGACTCTTTGGTCCGGATGACCGGTTTTTCACCGGTCCTTCCTGCACTCATTGGAGAGTCTGCCATGCCCCGCTTGTTCGTATCGCTTGGCCTCTGCGGCACCCTGGTCCCAATCCTGGGACTCGCTACGCCCTCACTGAAAGCACCCAACGGTGTCTACAACCGTTCGCTGAACTGCCATGCGATCGTCGGGGCCGACCTCGTCCCGGCCCCCGGTGAACGCATTGAGGACGGCACGATCATCATTCGGGATGGTGTCATCGAAGCCATCGGCCCCGACGCGACCATTCCACCGGAAGCCCGGGTCTGGCATGCAGAGGACATGGTCATCTATCCAGGCTTGGTTGAACCGGCCCTGATGGTCGAGACGGGAGACGCTCCCTCGGGCATCGGTGCACATTGGAACGAGAAGGTCCGTGCACAAGTCGATCTGCAATCGCCCAATGGTCTCAGTCCGCTGTCAGCTTCAACTCGATCCTCGATGCGAGATGCGGGCTACACCGTAGCGGCAGTCCATCCCAGTGAAGGCATCTTTCGTGGCCGCGGAATTGTCGTTCCCATGGCCGAAGCAGAAGTTGATGTACGACCCTACACCGCTCGGATCCCGATGTCGGTTGGACTTGAGCGTGGCGGCTGGGGTTCGGGTTACCCCGGATCACTCATGGGTTCCATTGCCTTGATGCGACAGACGCTCATGGATGCCCAGTGGCACGTCGATTGGCAAGAGACCTGGCGTGCCGCTCCCGATCAAATGCAACCACCCCCGCGTCGTGATGCCCTCGTGGCGCTGCAAGACGTGATTGATGGTTCTCGTCCCATGCTCGTGGAAACAAGTTCACTGGCCAATGCGGCCCGAGCGGGTGCAATTGCTGATGAGTTCAAACTCAACCTCTGGCTGCTCAGCACGGGCGATGAATACCAAAACCTCCAGGCCATCAAGGCGATGGACTGTCCCGTGATCGTTCCCGTGGACTTCCCGGATCGTCCCGATCTGGCCTCCCTGGAAGCTGCCGACAGGATCACTCTGCGAGAAATGCAGCAGTGGGAGCAGGCCCCGACCAACCTCCGACGGCTGCTGGAAGCTGATGTGGATGTCTACGTGACCACTACCGAGCTTTCCAAACCAGGTGATATTCGCAAGGCCCTCCGCAAGGCAATCAAAAGCGGTGACCTCGATGAGACTGAGGCCATGGCGTGCATCACGACACGGCCACCCACATTGTTGGGCCTTGAGAACCAGGTCGGCCAACTTGCACCCGGCATGGCCGCCCACCTGATCGTCTGTGATGGTGACTTCTTCGAGAAGAAGACCAAGATCCATGAGGTCTGGGTTTCAGGCAACCGCCATGACTATGAGAAGGATCCCATCGTTGAACTCTCCGGCAAAGGCACCTTCACCTCGGGTGATCTTGAACTGACCGGCAGCATCGATACCGAGAAAAAAGCCTTTTCGATCGAGGTCCCAGGTGAAGAGGACACGAGCAAAACCGTAAAGGCTAAGTCCGTAGGTCGATCCGGCTACCGCTACTGGGGCGTGATCGATTCGCATCCCTGGAATCAGGAAGGCTGGGCCCGATTTGGCGGTCGCATCGAAGCTAACTCCTTTGTCGGACGCGGTCGGTTAGCTGACGGCACGCCCTTTACCTTCCGTTTCGAACAATCCGAAGCCCTTGATGAGGAAGCTGACACCGAGGACGTTGCTGACGCCGAGGGAGACGCAACTGATGAAGACGCAGCACCAGCTGACCCAGTCGCGGGTACGTGGATCGTTGCCATGGAAATTCCTGACGCAGATTTCACACCTGAGCTGGAAGTCATCGTCGAGCGTGACGGTGATGCACTGTCTGCCACTGTCAACATGATGCAGAACGAACGAAACATGGAATCGGTCGAATTCGACGAAGCATCCAATCTCCTGACGCTGACCAGCAACGAAGGTGGTCGCCGCTTCGTTATCACAGCCAATATCGATGGCAACCGTGCGACCGGCACAGCCACCAGTCCCTTTGGTGAATTTCCCATCTCAGGATCACGTGAAGGTGGTGGCGATGCGGATGAATCAGACGACGAGGATGAGTCCGACGAGAATGACATGCCGATCCCGGAAGACATTGCCTTTCCAATGGGTGCCTTTGGTCGACTGTCACCACCAGCCATGGAAGACATCCGGATTGAACATGCCACGATCTGGACTTGTGGTTCGGATGGCATCATCGAAGACGGTTGCCTGATCGTGGTCGATGGCCAAATCGATTGGATCGGCCCCCTGGCAACGGCACCCGTGACCGAGGACGCCAGGGTGTTTGATGCCACGGGACTTCATGTCACACCCGGCCTGATCGACTGCCACAGCCACACGGGCATCAATGGCGGGGTCAACGAGGGTGGCGAAGCTTGCACGGCAGAAGTTCGGATTGGTGATGTCATCGATCCCGAGAACATCGGGTGGTATCGACAACTGGCCGGTGGACTGACCGCCTGCAACCAATTACACGGATCCGCGAACCCAATTGGTGGTCAGAACAGCGTGGTGAAGATCAAGTGGGGTCGACAAGCTGATGACTTCCGAGTGAAAGATGCGATCCCGGGAATTAAGTTCGCTCTCGGCGAAAACGTCAAGAGAAGCACGAGTCGGTATCCGAACACTCGGATGGGTGTCGAGTCCTTCATTCGTGATCGTTTCTCGGCAGCTCAGGCCTATCGGGCTGAATGGGACCGCTGGGAACAACTCGATGATGTGGCCCGCGCCACAACCGTCCCGCCACGCCGCGATATTGAAATGGACACGCTGGTCGAGATCCTTGAGGGCGAGCGACTGGTGCACTGCCATTCGTATCGCCAAGATGAAATCCTGGCGCTGCTGAGGACTGCCGAAGAGATGGGATTCACCATCGGGACCCTCCAACACATTCTTGAGGGCTACAAGGTGGCCGATGCGATCGCTGATCATGGGGCTGGGGCCAGTGCTTTCAGTGACTGGTGGGCCTACAAGGTCGAGGTCATGGATGCCATTCCCTACAACGGGTCAATCATGCGTGATGTTGGCGTCAACGTCTCCTTCAACTCAGATGACAATGAACTGGCCACGCGCATGAACGACGAAGCTGCCAAGGCCGTCCGATATGGCGGCATTCCCCGCGCGGAAGCCCTGCACTTTGTCACCATCAATCCTGCCAAGCAATTGCGCATCGATCACCGAACCGGCTCGATCGAACTGGGCAAGGATGCCGACTTCGTGATCTGGTCTGATGATCCACTGAGTTCATATTCACGTTGTCTCCAGACTTGGATCGAAGGTGCTCGCTACTGGGATGAAGACGAGGACATGGTGATGCGTGAAGCCGTGGCCACCGAACGCAGACGCCTCGCAACCAAGATTCTTGCGGATGCCATCGGCGCGCCTTCCGCACCGACGGCACCTGGCAACGAGGAAGTGGACCCTGACGAGGCAGAAGAGCCTCACCCTGGAAGACGACGAGGCCGCCGAGGCCCACGACCCACAACCTATGAATTCCCCTACCAAGACCATGATCACCGTGGCGTGTGTGGCTGTAACGAGGTGTCCCAATGAATAAGTACTTCCTCGTATCGATTTTGATCCTGGCTGCAACGACCACAGCCTGGGCCCAATCACGACAGGTTCCTGCCCCTGACCAACAAGCGCCCATCCTCCTGTTGGGTGGACAGATCCATCCCATCTCTGCCCCAACGATTCCAGATGGCTGGGTCTTGATGGAAGAAGGCAAGATTACGGCCATCGGCTCAGGCGTCGTTCCTGATCTGGAAAACGATGCACGCGTTGTTCAGTTGGAAGGGCGACATGTCTACCCCGGCCTCGTTGCGGCGGACTCCCAATTGGGTCTTGTCGAAACCGGAATGGTTGATGTCACCCATGATCATGACGAGTACGGATCATGGACACCCGAAACGCGTGCCTATATCGCACTCAACCCCGATAGTGACTTGCTCCCCGTAACCCGAGCCGCTGGGATTATGACTGCCATGGTCAATCCTGATGGTGGCAGGATGCCTGGCCGAAGCACCGTCATTCGACTGGATGGTTGGACGCCCGAGGATCTCGCCATTGATCGTGAAGCAGCCCTGGTGATTGAATGGCCTCGAAGTGGCGGTAGTTTTCGCCGTGGCCCAGGAGGTCGTGGTGGTGGTGGTGGTGGTGGTAGCGATCGCTCCGCCGATCAAATGCAAGAGATTGACGAATTCTTCGAGGCAGCCGAGGTCTACCACACGGCCCGTCAACACGATCCAACTGTCAAACCCGATCTTCGCTATGACGCAATGCAACCTGCCATGCAGGGCGACGTCCCGATCTTGGTGAAAGCTTCGACCGCTGCTCAAATCGAATCGGCTGTTACCTGGGCGAATACCCGTGAACTGGACATCGTCATTCTTGGTGGCGAGGAATCCGACCGAGTTGCCGATCTCCTTGTTGAGTACGACGTCCCAGTCATCCTGAGAGGTGTCCATCGATCACCGGTGTCCAGGCATGTCGCACCTCATGCGCCCCATGAACTACCACGCGTCTTGCATGAAGCTGGCATCACGTTCTGCATCGCCCCACGAGATCGGCCGGCCCATATTCGAAACCTACCCCACCATGCTGCGACAGCTGCCGCGCACGGCCTACCGCGTGAAGTGGCCTTGCGATGCGTCACCCTGAACGCAGCCGAGATCATCGGGCAAGGCGACCGATTGGGATCGATCGAACCGGGGAAATCCGGAACGCTCATCATCACCTCGGGAGATCCCCTGGAACTCACCACGGACGTTGAGCTCGCGTTCATCGATGGACGAGAGATCGATCTGGCCAGTCGGCATACTCAATTGCGTGACAAGTACCGAGAGAAGTATCGTCAGCAAGGACGAATCAACTGACCACGGAATCTTGTGGGGAGCTCGGTCACCATGCCGACCCTGGATACGATCAACCCAGCCAACGGCTCTGCCATCAAGTCATGGGAGACCATGGAAGCAACTGAGGTCGACGCGATCTTGGAAGCAGCATCGCGGGCATGGGGACATTGGCGAACACTTGATTTCGATGAACGGGCAGCGCGATTCCATCGCCTGGCCGACCTCCTGCATGAACGGCAGGATACGCTGGCAATGTTGATGACCCAGGAGATGGGAAAACCCATCACACAAGCCCAAGCGGAGTGTGAGAAATGCGCATGGGTCTGTCAGTTTTTCGCCGACCATGCCGCCGCCCTTCTGACTGATGAAACCATCGATGTCGATGGACACCAAGCCATCACGTCCTACCGCCCTTTGGGTGTGATCTACGCGGTCATGCCCTGGAACCTTCCCCTCTGGCAGGTGTTTCGTGCAGCCGCACCAACCATGATGGCTGGTAATGGGATGGTCCTGAAACATGCACCCAATGTGCTGGGGTGCGCCGAAGCCATTGAGATGCTGTTTCGCGACGCGGGATTCCCAAAGGATTTGTTTCGATCACTCGTGATCGATATCGATCTCTCCCCGCGCGTCATCGCCCATGATGTCATTCGTGGCGTCACGCTCACCGGCAGCGGCCGGGCGGGTCAAGCGGTGGCTTCCCAGGCTGGCACGGCGCTGAAGAAGTCGGTCATGGAACTCGGAGGCAGTGATCCCTACCTCGTCTTCGAAGATGCTGACCTGGACTTGGCTGCCGATGCCTGTGTCGCCTCTCGCATGCTTGCCAACGGACAAGTTTGTATTGCAGCCAAGCGGTTGATCATCGTCCAGCCTGTGCTCGAAGAATTCACCATGCGGGTCATCGAGCGTATGAAGACTTGGCCGATGGCGGATCCGACAACGCCCGAGTGCCGACTCGGTCCATTGGCACGTGAAGATCTTCGCGACCATCATCACGACCAGGTCATGCGAAGCGTGAAGAGTGGCGCGATTTGTCTCATGGGAGGCACCGTGCCGGATCAGGCAGGCTGGTGGTATCCGGCAACGGTACTCACCAATGTCACCCCTGGCATGCCTGCCTTCGAAGAAGAATTGTTTGGACCAACCGCTGTCCTGATTCAAGCGAAGGATGAAGACGAAGCGGTTGAACTTGCGAATCAATCCCGCTTTGGCCTGGGCGGCGCAGTTTTTACCCAAGACCTCGACCGTGGACGGGCCCTGGCGCGTGATCAAATCCACGTGGGAAGTTGTGCCGTCAACGGGTTCGTCAGCAGTGATCCACGCCTCCCCTTCGGTGGTATTGGAGACAGTGGCTACGGCCGCGAACTCGGTGCTCCGGGGATCCACGAGTTCGTCAATATCAAGACCATCGTCGTCGCTTGAAGGCTCGCCATCCGCCCTTCCCGCGTCTTTCGCAATCAAGCAATTGTGTCTTGCCCGGTTCGTGCTAGTCTACAGTTCTGGAGGGGAGTCAAGTATGACCCTGGAACTCGCGATTATCCTGCCCGCTCTGCTGGGTATCGATCTTCAGATTCAACCATCTGAAAGTTCGCTTTCGATGGACATGTCCACATCGGTGGCCAATACGGGCCATCTGATCGGGAACCATAATTCTGAAACCAATCCTGATGGCACGATCACCATTCCAGGACTCTGGGGCGGCAGCGGCAATCAAGAGATCTCGATCGAACTCTCATCTGGCACAGCAGCCGTGGGTTCAAGCGCCCCCTCTGGGTCACTATCAGTTGAACCCTTTGAATCCGAAGGCCTCGTGATCATCCATGACCTGCTGTTGGACCTGCTCAACGATTCCACCATCCCGGTCAGCCTGTCTGTCACGATGCTCTATGAATCATTCCATACTCAGAACCCCACCTCGGTCTTCCCCGGTGGTATTCCAATCACGCTCCCGATTGCTTCGGTCGATCTTGAAAGCTGCCTTATTGAACAGATGCAAAGTGTCACAGCCCCCTTGGAAGAGGTTGGTGACCAGGTCTACTCCATCAACGCGATAGTGCCTGTCATGGTATCCATGGAAGCAACCTTCGAAGGTCAACCGCTCCCCCTTGTTCCGATCCCAGCTGCCATGTTCCTCATCGGTGAACTGCACTACACAGCAGATGGTGCTCAGTTCGACATCGTGCTCGATATCCAAGAGGAAGAGGTCATTGATATTCCTGGGGACGAACCCTTGCCCGCCTTCCCACTGTCACTCCCGACCATCGTTCCCCCTGGTGGCTTCGCCGAACTCCTGATCACGCTGATCCCACAATCCACTTCGATGGGATTGATTCTGAATGGCACCCTTGTTGGCACGGGTGAACCAGAAACATTGCCTTGCGATGCCAATGATGATGGCGTGATCGATTCCAACGACATCCTGGCCATTCTCGCTCACTGGGGCCCTTGCCCGGGTTGCCCCGCGGATACCAACAACGACGATCTCGTCAACGTCAAAGATATCCTGAACGTTCTGGAGTGTTGGCCAATCTAATTCTTGTTCAGTCGCCAATGGGTGGTGCTGGGAGTCGAGCAGCCTTACGCTGCGCCATCGACTCCTTCATTCCATACCACCGCTTGGTTCCAAGGATCTTTGATAATCCGTGATCGCCAACGGCCAGCGCCAACAGTCGATAGAGCATGTGCGTCCGACCCACAGGCCCCGTGATGGGAGACCGAAGCGCCAGGGAGAAGCCCCCCGTTTCGTAGTAGACGTAATGCCAGTAACCACTGGGCATGTAGACGGTGTCACCATCTTCCAACAGGCACTCAAATCCCTGCGCCTCTGCCAACCGTGGGTAACGTTCAAAATCAGGATTGCCCAAGTCGACATTGTGCGACACGGTGAACTTGTGGCGATACAGGTGGTTGGACCACTTCGGTCCGTAGAGCAGGATTCGCTTTCTGCCATGAAATTGAGTCAGGAAGACATTTGACATGTCCGCATCGAAGTGGGCATCCACGTAACTGGTCTGGCCACCAAAGAACATAAACGGATGCCGTTGCGCCCATCGGTTGGCAAACTTCGGAAAGTCAAAGTCATGGCACAGTTCAGGAGCGTGCTTGAAGATGTTGAACAGGAATAAACGTTTGAGCGTCGGCCCTGCTTCAATCAAGTCCAAGTAGTCCTTGAAGGGCATGTAATCATTCGTGCTCCCATAACTGGCGCCCGAATCAGCAAAGGCCTCCTCGTACACGGGAACAGAGATGTCACCATAGGTGTCCCGAAAGTAATCCAGGGTCCACTTCTTCCGAGCAGGCCATTCAGCAGAGAAGCTTCGAAACACCAAGGGGCGACGTGGCTTGAAGTACGCGGAGAAAAAGTCCTCGGGACCAATTTCATCACGCCGTTCCAAAGGCGTGAGATTTAGTTTCAGAGAGGCACCGTCTGCTCCATGACCTGCCACCTGATTTGGCTCCATGACGGAAGTCCCGCTCATCAACGAAATCCTACTAACTCACATCATGAGCCGCCGGCATCGCGATAAAACCTCGCGTGGTAACGGTACCACTTCTCCTCGACAGGATGTTCGACATCAACCAGGGAGCCGCCCTCTGCCCATGCAGCCCCCGATGTGTAGGGACCATAGATGGGTTCCAATTCCAAGGCAGTCCGTGTTCCTTGAAAAGTGCTATCCCATTGAACCATGTTGGCACCGACCTGTTCGGCAGCTGAAATTGCAGCCTCATCGCCCGGCACCACCGTGGAACTAAACGAAGAAGTGCCGATGAGATCGGCTGTCGAAGTGTCAGGGGCGGTCATGACCCGCTTCGCAGTATTCGTATGCGGGAACCTTGTGCCCTTGTAATGAGTGACATAGGGGTTGGCACAACCGGCGAGCAACATCACCAGACTGCCCAGCATCACGATCGAGATTCTTCGCATGGAAAGTCCTCCTGGATACTGCCCATGATAGCGCAGACCGAAAGAAAGCGTCTTGGACAGCCCCAGGAAGGCCTCCCTGCCACCCGGAATCGTGGCATGATGGGAGCATGTCGCCCTGCGTACTCCATGCCCTCTTCCTTTTCTTGCTCAGTTACCCGTGCAGCATCACTGCGATCCAGCCTGCACCGGAGGTAGCGACAGCCGCCAGACCGAACATCGTGCTGATCCTGGCGGATGACCTGGGCGTGGGTGATCTGGAATGCATGAACCCACGGTCGCGGATTCCCACGCCGGGGATGGACGCCATCGCGGAAGAAGGCATGCGATTCACTGATGCCCACGCCGCAGCCGCCGTGTGCACACCCAGCCGGTATGGACTCCTAACCGGCCGCTATTGCTGGCGAGGTCCACTCAAACGGTGGGTACTGGGAGGCAGTAGCCCCGCCCTGATCGAAGCAGATCGTGAAACGCTGGCGTCCCTGCTGTCGAGTGTTGGGTATCGCACCGCATGCGTCGGCAAGTGGCACCTGGGCCTGGGTGATCAGGATCCAGTCGACTGGGACCAACCGCTTCGCCCGGGACCCGCGGATGTCGGCTTCGATGAGTTCTATGGAATCCCCGCGTCGCTCGACATGCCCCCCTACATCTTTGTTGAAAACGACCGCCCTGAAGCGCCCGCCACGGCTTCTGTCGAACACAGCAAGCATCGCCGCCAGGGCGGTGAAGGCTTCTGGCGTGCCGGTGCTGCCAGCGAAGGCTTCGAATTCCAAGACGTCATGCCAAAGATCACGGCCCGTGCTGTCGACACGATCACACGGTTTTCCAAATCCGGCCAGGAGGATGGTCGACCCTTCTTCCTGTACGTGCCCTACACCGCCCCCCATACACCCTGGGTCCCGTCCGAACCCTACTCGGGCCAAACCGAGGTCGGTCACTACGGTGACTTCGTCGCCCAGGTCGATGCCAGCGTGCACCGCATTGCCCAAGCTGTGCAAGAGGCCGGGATCGAAGAAAACACCCTGTTCATCGTGACATCCGACAATGGCAGTCACTGGCCTGATTCGGATATCGAACGATGGAGCCATGACGGCAACATGGGATGGCGTGGACAGAAAGCCGACATCTGGGAAGGCGGTCATCGGATTCCGTTGCTGATTCGCTGGCCGGGTATCACGGAACCGGACACGGTCAGCAATCAGACCGTTTGCCTGACGGACCTCTTTGCCACCTGCGCACAAGCAGGTGATGCAACGTGGGGAGCCGAGGCAGGCGAGGACAGTGTGGATCTCGGTCCCATCCTGCGGAAAGAAGACTGGTCGAATCCCCGCCAGGCCGTGATCCACCAATCGGGCGATGGCATGCTGGCCATTCGAGTGGGCGATTGGAAGTTGATCGAAGCCATGGGTTCCGGGGGATTCACCTCCCCCAAGCGGCCGAAACCGGACGGGGCCGGCCCCACCGGTCAGTTGTACAACCTGGCCAAGGATCCCGGCGAATCAACCAACCTATGGATTGAAGAACCGGAACGTGTCGCCCGCATGCAGGCCCTCTTGGCGAATCTCCGGAAAGAAGGCCGATCCGTAGCTCCCCCGACACGGCAACTTCCCGCGAGGTAGCATCTCTCAAACAAGCGAGGACGTGCACCATGGCCAAGAACAACATCTGCCAGGAACTACTCGACCTGCTCGCCGACTGTAGCAATCGTCAGATCTGGGGTGTCTTCGGTGATGCGATCAACCCACTCTCGGCTGCGTTGCGCGAAGATAAACGCTTCGAATGGATCGGGGTACGGCACGAGGAAGCTGGTGCCTTTGCTGCCAGCGCCCAGGCGAAGCTCACGGACAAACTGGGACTGTGCGCGGGCACGGTTGGTCCCGGTGCCATCCACCTCCTCAACGGCATGTACGACGCCAAGATGGACCATGCACCCTTGCTCGCCATCACAGGTCAGGTGCCGCGATCCGAGGTTGGCAGTGACTACCACCAGGAGGTCAACCTCGACCGCCTGTTCGATGACGTCTGTGTCTATAACCAGACCATCATGACCGCGAGCCAAATGCCCAGGCTGGGCATCCTCGCCGCGCAGTACGCCTTGGCGAATCGCGGGGTATCGCATCTTTCGATTCCCTCCGATGTGGGCCCCCAAGCGGTGGAGAACACCGCCATGGAACACCCCATCTTCATCCAGGATGCCGAGGTCGTACCCCACGGCAATGATCTTGATCGCGCTGCGGAAGCAATCAACGGAACAGACAAGGTCACGCTCATGGTTGGTTGGGGTGCCCGGGGCGCCACGGCTGAGATCACGGCACTGGCTGAGAAACTCAAGGCCCCGGTCATGCAATCGCTCAAGGGGAAAGCCGTCCTGTCAGAAGACCATCCCCACTGGGCTGGTGGCATCGGACTGCTGGGAACCAAGGGCGGTGTCGCCGCCTCAGAACATTGCGATGTGCTGGTGCTCCTGGGAACCGACTTCCCCTACCGCCAGTTCTATCCCAAGGGCAAGACGATCATCCAGGTCGACATCGCTTCTCAACGACTGGGCCGGCGCACCGGCGTCAAGATCGGCCTGTGCGGACATGTCCGGTCTACGGTGGAAGCCTTGCTGGAACGCGTGGACACGAAGTCCAATGAAGCCCACCTGAAGCAGATGCAGAAGGCCCGGGACGCCTTCTCGAAACACATCGACAAGCAGTGCAGTCTCGACAAGGCAAAGGCCCCCATCCATCCCCAGCAGTTGGCTCGCGCGCTCAGCAACCACGCCACCGACAGCACGATCTTCACCGCCGACACCGGCGAGTGTCCTGTCTGGATGGCCCGGTGCGTTCACATGCGTGGCGACCGCGACTTCCTGATGTCCTTCAACCACGCTTCAATGGCCAACGCCATGGTCCACGCCCTGGGGGCCCAGGCTCTCGATCGTTCTCGCCAAGTCGTCGCCATGTGTGGTGACGGCGGCTTCAGCATGCTCATGAGCGACTTCATCACGGCCGTCAACTACAACCTGCCCATCAAGTGTGCTGTCTTCAACAACGGCATCCTGGGTCTTGTGAAGATGGAGATGGAGTCGATGGGCTACCCCGAATGGGGCATCGACCTGAAGAATCCGTCCTTCGCCGCGTGTGCTGAAGCCATGGGCGGAACCGGTATCCGGGTCGAGGATCCCGCCGACCTGGACGACGCGGTCAAGAAGGCCCTGGCAACCGATGGTCCGGTTGTCCTCGATGTGCTCACCAACCGAAACGAACTCACGATGCCGCCGAACCTGATTCCTGCCAAGGCCTGGGGTTTCTCACTGGCCAAGTCCAAGGAAATGGTCATCACGGTGGAGGAAAAGATCGGCCTCGACGATCGCAACCCCACACCGGGCGTGTAGCACATCATCTTCAAGTCAAACCAACAAGCCCCCTCGCGATGCGAGGGGGCTTGTCATTGATGTGGAGCCGATCGGGCTTGAACCGACGACCTCCTGCATGCCATGCAGGCGCTCTCCCAACTGAGCTACGGCCCCATGTACTGAATTGTCGCGGGCGTTGCCGCACCGCACCATCTACCAATCCCCGAGTGCTGCCTACATGGCTGCATCAAGGGCTTGGGTCATCTTGTCCTTGGACGTGATTCCCACGAAGGTCTCGGCAACCTCACCACCCTTGAAGATCAGGACGGTCGGAATGCTCTGGATATTCCTGGAGACGGCGATCTCCTTGTGGTCGTCGATGTTCATCTTGCCGACCTTGGCACGACCCGCATACTCCCCGGCGATCTCCTCGATCGTGGGCGTGAGCATCTTGCAGGGCTGGCACCATTCCGCCCAGAAATCAACAAGCACCGGGACGTCTGAATCCAGAACGTCGGCTTGGAATCCCTCGTCAGTGAAAGTCATTACAGCGTCGGATGCCACGGTCAGGTCTCCAGGTCTTACAGGGAATACGTGAATCGAAGTCGGGCATGATAGCAGGCCACCCTTCCCCTCAATTGGGCTCCTGGACCCCGTGAACCAACGCCAGGCCCTGCACGTGAAGATCCACATCGTGGACACGGAAGAGCCGTATGCCGCCCAGGTACTGCATCTGGGAGGCCGCCACCGAGGCGGGTCCCCGGCGAGCAGGTGGGACGTCCGAGCCGCCACAGATCGCTGCCAGGAAGGACTTTCGAGACGCGGCACCCAGTAGTGGAAATCCACCGCCTCCAATTCCAGCACTTTCCCGAATCAACTGCCAGTTCTGATCCACGGTCTTTCCAAACCCAAGGCCCGGATCCAACACGATGGACATCGGGTGAACCCCCGCTGCCTGCGCCACCTGGGCCCGGGCATGGAGAAAATCTCGCACCTGTTCGACCACGTTGTCGTACTCCGGTGGCGTCTCATACGAGGTGCTGTAGCTGTCCTGATCCGGGGGCACCAGGCGATGCATCAGAACCAGACCACACGACAGCCTGGCTGCCAGGGGGAACATCGCCTCATCTTCAAGACCAGCCGAGACATCATTGATGGCATCCGCCCCCGCTTCGATCGCCGCCTGTGCCACCTCGGATACCGTCGTATCGATCGAAATGGGGATTTCACTTCGCTCTCGAATCGCGAGGATCACCGGTACGACCCGTTCCATTTGGGTGCCGGCCTCTACACGCTCAGAACCAGGTCGGGTTGATTCTCCGCCAACATCAATCATGTCGGCGCCCTGTGACTCCATCTCCATAGCACGACCGACGGCAGCTTCGATGGTGTCATGGCGACCACCGTCGGAAAAAGAATCTGGCGTGATGTTCAGGATGCCCATCAGCCGTGGTCGATCGAGTGCGATCGAACGCTCCGGCGACAGTCGCCATTCCTGGCCTTGTGCGGACCCGGACATGGACTACTCCACGGTGACGCTCTTGGCGAGGTTTCGGGGCTTGTCCACGTCATGCCCGCGCAACAAGGTTGCGTGATACGCCAACAGTTGCAGGGGCACCACGGTCAGGAGCGGTTGCAAGGGCTCGGGAACATCCGGGACGTAGAAGACATCCTCGCAAATGTTTCGAATCGAGTCGTCACCTTGAGTCGCCACGGCAATCACATGGCCGCCGCGAGATCGAACCTCCTCGATGTTGGAACGCACCTTGTCGTACTGGCTGCTGCGGGTGGCGACCACCACGACGGGCATACCTTCCTCAATCAGCGCAATGGGTCCGTGTTTCATCTCGGCCGCTGGCATGCCTTCGGCATGGATGTAGGAGATCTCCTTGAGCTTCAGGGCCCCCTCCATCGCAACCGGGTAATTCACCCCACGTCCAAGGAACAACCAGTTTTCACGGTGCACGTACTTGGCGACGACCTTGGCGATCTGGTCACTCTGCTCCAAGACGCTCTCCACATGTCCCGGAACAGCATCCAAGTTTTCCAGGATCATGCCAGCATCCGTTGGCGATAGGAATCGCCGCCGGCCGAGCCACACGGCCAGCATGACGGCTGCCGTGATCTGGCCAAGGAAGGCTTTAGTCGAAGCCACCCCGATTTCGGGACCAACCCGCAGGTAGACACCCGCATCGGATTCCCGGGTGATGGTGGAGCCCACAACGTTGACAAATCCACGCGTACGGGCGCCCTTGGGGGATGCTGCCCGCAAGGCGGCATAGGTATCAGCGGTTTCACCCGACTGGCTGATCGCGACGACCACCGTGCCGTCCTCGATGATTGGATTTCGATAGCGAAACTCGCTGGAGAAATCTGCCCGGCTGGGAATCTTCGCAAGATCCTCAACCAAGTGAGCCCCGATCATGCCGGCATGGAGTGCCGTGCCCTGCCCGAGGAACACGACTCGTCGCGTTCGTCCGAGTTCCCGTGCAAATTCCGCCAAGCCGCCCAGTACGACGCGGCCCTCTCTGGGCGCCAGTCGACCCTTGAGGCATCGCCTGATGGCATCCGGCTGCTCGTGAATTTCCTTGAGCATGTAGTGGGGGTACTTGCCAAGCTCGATCTGTTCGAGATCGATCTCTAGTTCCCGCATCTGGGGTGTGATGGTGACGTTATCGAGTGTCGATGTCCGGAAGGCATCGGTGGTCAATCGGGCAATCGTGTGGTCATCCAAATCGATCGCTTGATTCGTGTGGGCCACGATCGCACTGGCATCGGAAGCCACGATGTACTCATTGCGGCCGACGCCAATCATCAGGGGCGAGCCCTTGCGGGCGGCCACCAATACTCCGGGCTCCTCGGCACACATCACGGCGATGGCATAGGCCCCGGTCACTTCCTTGAGTGCCTGGCGGACACTGGCCTCCAGATCACCCTTGTAGAAATGCCCGATGAGGTGGGCCAGGACCTCCGTGTCGGTATCCGAGCTGAAGGTATGCCCATGCTCCGTCAGGTAGGTCTTCAGGGCCTCGTGGTTCTCGATGATCCCGTTGTGGACGATCACGATGCCGTGGCCGCTGGCAGGATCGTCGCTGTGCGGGTGGGCATTGCGTTCGCTTGGTTCGCCATGGGTGGCCCAGCGGGTATGGGCGATGCCCAGGCAGCCGTTGAAACGGTCGTCCGAACCGACCTTTTCCTCCAGTACCCGGACACGGCCGGCCGTCTTCGCCAGCTGCAGGCCCCCATTGAGTACGGCAATCCCCGCGGAGTCGTAGCCACGGTATTCCAACCGCTTCAGGCCCTCCAGAAGCAGGTCCCGGGCGGGCTTATCTCCGACATAGGCAACGATTCCGCACATGGATACGGGGGAAGTCTAGCCGAGTATCCGGGGCTGGCGACGTAGGATGCCCACATGGGTGATCTTTGGGCCCAGGAACGGGCTGATCGGTTGGCGCAGGCAAGGCCACTGGCCGACCGCATGCGTCCCACCACGTTGGATGAGGTC
>JAYZAT010000105.1:0-5017 GCA_036339555.1 Planctomycetota bacterium | reverse complement strand
GAAGTTCGTGACGCCCGGCTCATGCAGATCATGGATCAGATCAATGCCAGGATGGGCTCGGGTTCGCTTCATCCGGCGGCCAGTGGCCTGAAGCGACGGGACTGGACCATGCGACAGGACCATCGTTCACCTCGGTACACGACCCGATGGAGTGAGCTGCCGCGAACGGTGTGAGGCGACCGGCTTCGTCTGCTGAGTCGCCAAAGAACAACACCCCCGCACGGGCGAGGGTGTTGTTGGTTTGAAAGATGTTGCGAAGGCGACTCAGTCGCAGGTCTCGTTCCAGTCCTCGATGACGAGCAGCATGTCATCGATGTTCACAATGCCATTGTTGTTGACGTCAGTTGGAGCGCAGTGAGCGAAGGTGCCGTCATAGTCGTTCGCTTCGCCCCAGTCCTCGATGACGAGCAGCAGGTCATCGATGTTAACCACGCAGTTTTCGTTGACATCAGTAGGTTCCATATCCATGGTCTGGACGGCTCTCAGGATGTCCATGAGACCATAGCCCTGGTCGTTATCAGGGTTGCAACTGGATTCCGCGGTGCGCTGCAATGCGGTCCGGATATCGTCGGGGCTCATGCCAGGGTAGGTCTGCAGCATCAGTGCCGCGGCACCGGCCGTCATGGGGCAGGACATGCTGGTTCCTCGCATGACGTAGTACGTTGCCGGGCCACTGCCATCGAGATTTTCTCCATCATCATCAATGACGTAAGGTTCCGCATTTGCATTGTTGGTCTTGGGTGCCTCGGAATCACGAGCACTGATCGTGCCGGCGCCTGGGGTGGCGATGTCCGGCTTCATGATGTTGTTCTCTTCAAAGTCGACACGTGGGCCACGGCTGCTGAATCCTGCGAGCGTGTCGTCATCCAGGTCAGGATACTCGTAACCGTTTCCAGAGTAATTGGTCCAGCCGGGTCGATGTGTCCAAGCGCCGACACTGATCGTGCTGTCCGCGAGGCCGGGAGTACCCAGTGTTCCGGAATTGGTTGAATTCACGAAACTTGCCCATTCACTCAATCCATAGTCCGAGAGATATCCGTGAATGGTGAGAGTCTCCTCGCTGTTGTTCTGCACATCCATCCAATAGGTCTTGCTGTCTCCCGCGGCAAGGTTGATCGTAAGGGCGAAGACATGCTGTCTGGTATCTCGTGGGCTGATGTTCGTTTCGTATGACCACATGTTCTCGCCTGGTCCTGCTGGAGGATCATTCAAGTTCAAGCAGGTCATGTTGACATTTTGAGGCGCTGTGGCAGTCGCGGAGCGAAAGACGAGCGAAATCGCCGAGGTGATGGCGAGGTTCTCGTCATCAGGTGCCGTAATGGTGATATCCATGGGCGCCTTTTCGCCTGGCTCAAGAACAATACGGGCATGCCATTGGGCTGTTCCCGAGTTTCCAGCGGATACGAAACAGGTCATTCCATCGGCTACGGCCGCGTCAATGGTCTGGCAGACGGGGGTTGATCCATCTCTGAAGCCATAGGTTCCTCCGTAGCTCATGGTCCAGATGTCACAGTTCCTGTTCAGGGCACGCTGGATCGACTCGATCTGGTCGGAACTGGTGGTGGATGCGTTCGTATCGTTGCCGATCTTGTAGTAGCAGATCTCGGCACCAGGCGCGGCGCCGGCGTACTGGCCGTTGGAATTTGCGCCACTTCCGGCGACTGTCCCGGCTACGTGGGTGCCATGACCGGAGACAAGGGAGGAAACATTGGAGTTCCACGTTTCAGGCCCCGTGCCATCGGTGACATCGAATGCCTCGAATGCCGTGGGCAGGTCGGGATGTGAGAGATCGAAACTGCTGTCGGCAATGGCAATGCGTATGCCGGAACCATCAGCGGCAACGCAGTCGGTGCCGTCGTTGACATCGTCAACGTTGATACGCACGCCGCCGAGGTCGTTATGCGGATGTCCAATGTGGTCAATGGACATCAGCCGAAGCACATCAGGCGCGACAGCCAATTCGTTGATCCGGGTATAGGGCACGCGAGCAATATGGAAGCCAAGCGAGTGCTTGCCTGGAACTGGTGGGACCCAGATCCACTCGTTGACCTCGATCTGTCGTTCTCGAAGTTCCGCGATCCGCTCAGGTGAGAGTTGTTCGGCCACGTAAAGAGCGCAGGACTCGTGGTCCGGATCGTGAACATTCGTGACATCAGCGAAGGATTGAGCCAGGCTGGAATCAGCTGGCAGATCCTGGTACTGGCGTTTCATGTCCTGGTGGATCCAGATTTCAGCATCGATGATGTTCGTCGTGACAACAGGTTTGTCTGGAGCCGTGACGGGGCCGCTCATTGCGAATGCTGAAGCGACGACAGCGGTGCTCAGAAATGCAGTGGCAACGATGGAACGAATTGGATAAGTCATGTGTCCCCCCCCGGGGTGTAAGGTGATTACGTAGTGAAATCACACAACTGCATGATGTCAGATTCCGTATGGATTTCAAGAAACAGGTGCTTGATGTGGGAAAAACAGCCCCGACAGCGTCGCTGCCGGGGCTGTGGTGAGGCGTATCTGGAACACTCGGGTTCCATGTCATGCTCATTCGTCGCTTGAACACTCGATCAACAGGGTGCCCGTACCGGCACTGTTGGCATCCCAGCCTCCGAGACGGATCAGGTACGTGTTGCCTGCGGTGATCGGAGTCTCCAGATAGGAGGTGTACCCCGTGCAGGTCGAGTCGCCGTTGCAGGCGATCTGTGTCATGTCTGCGCATGTACCTTGATAGACCACGAGGTCCGTGTCGAAGGTGACCGTGTCGCAGGTGCTGACGGTAAGCGTTCCGTTGCAGGTTGACTCGTACGAGAACCAGATGTCGGCGTTCATGGCACCCAGATAGGTGCCAGTGCATTGCGCATCGCTGTAGGGATCAGTGCTCGTAGTCGCCTTCAGCGTCGAGATCGAAATCGATCCATTGCCTGCAGGCATCGCGTCCTGGCACTCATCGTTGTACTCGGCGATGGTGCAGTTGGTCGTATCACAATCCGTATCCTGCCCACGGAAGCTGCCGCCTGAGGCTTTGCACTCATCGGAGAGCATGACCGTGCAGGTGTAGTCTTCCCAGCAGCAGGCGCCGTATTCCGGGCAGTCGACGAAGTTGCAGTAGGTGCCTGATCCGTTCCAGGTTCCACCAGCATCTTCACAGCCGGCGGCATCCGTCGAGGAACAGGTTCCGTCCGGCAGGCAGCAGGCCCCCGGTGATTCGCAGTTGGAGCCCCAGAGTCCGATGACGGAGAGCACGTCGTCGACATTGACCAGTCCATCGCCAGTGATGTCTTCGTTGCACGGGGGTTGGCAGGCATTGCCGAACATCCCAAGAATCGCAAGAAGGTCATCAACGCCCACGGTCTGATCGCCATCAACATCGCCTTCGCAGAGTTCATCGGGGATATCGACGATGAGTCGCAGTTTCGGGGCGTTGGTTCCACTGTTGTAGAACGTCAACCCGGAACCCCAGTAGCCGGTCAGGATCAGATAGTTGTCCAGGAATTGACCACCAACAAGATCGATGTTGAGTGGAGCGGAGAAATAGCCGCCGGAAGAAGGGGCGTTGCCGCTGAAGTCAGGGTAACTCCAGGTCATGCTCGCGGCGCCGTAGCCAAGGCCTGAATCACCGACCCATCTTCCCTTGAAGCCAAAGGCGGTGCTTCCTCCGTTGTGTCGGCCATCAAAGGTGGCTGAAAGAAGGGTTGCATTTTCAGGAAACGAGGGCAATTCAAAATTCCACACCGCTACCTTTTTGCCTGAAACACAGTACCCACCCAAGGTTTCGCAGGTGCCTACATAGATCGTTGATTCGCCACTTGAGATTGAATCAAGATCACAGCAGTCCTGGAAGGTGTAGTCGGCATACAGCCGGACCGAAGAGACTCCCGGCACCTCGACGATCTGTTTCTCAGCCAGGGCAGCAGATGACATGAGCGAGCATGCCGTGACAGCCATGGCGACATTACAACGAATAGAAATCATTGGTTTCGTCTCCCCCCGATCAAACGTGTATCGGGTCAATCATGGTTCGCGAAGCGAACGTGAGATGAACGAACAGAACCGAAGTGGCTCCATTAACGCGTAGGGCCAGTCAGCCATTGACCGGCTATGTCGTGGTTCCTGTTGCAGGAACATCGCGAAGGTCACCCGTTGATCCAGAGCCTTCGGCTCCTGAGCCCTCGGACAGAGAAGGCGGTGGATCAGTGACCCTTTGATTAAATCCGAAATCAGACGCTCGATCAAGCGCTGATCTCTGGGAGTACGCCACAGCTTGTTTAAGAGGGGGTTGAGCAGGGTTGCAGGCGGTGATCAGGAGATCTGGCGAGAAGCAATCTGGCTCCAGGCGCCATAGCCTCCGGCGATGTTCACGGGACGGTAGCCATGTCGGCAGAGGTAGCTCATGGCCATGGCCGATCTCAGGCCGGCCTGGCAGTGCACCAGTAATGGTTCATCACCCGGCGGGGGAAGCTTGTCCAGATTTTCAGCAAGCCGTGTGTAGGGCACGTGCACGGCGTTGGGGACGCATCCTCGTTCGAATTCGTCGGGGTTGCGAACATCGACAATCCGTGTATTGCCGGCCTCTACTTGCTGCTGCAGTCCATGTGCATCGATTTCCCGGGCAGCTTCTGTTTCCATTCGATCAGCAGCAGCCTCGAAGACCTCGGGCGTCATCACGGCTTCGATCTGATCAATGCCGATCCGGTACAGAAGTCGAAGGTACTGCTCAGCGACGCTTCCATCGATGAGGAGTACGACCGGTTGATCTCGTTCCACGAATGACCCGACAGAGGCCGGGAACCACGCGCCAGGCGCCGACCAGAGAGCGCCGCGTGCATGCCGGGCCCGATAGTGCTGCCAGGGTCGGGCATCGATGATCGTCACTCGATCAAGATCCAACGCAGCGGCATCATCAGCAGCAAGAAGGGCAGGAGCCGAATCGAGATTCAACGGGGGGACGCCATCACGATTGCATGCCTTCATCCTCGCGAAGTAGAGCGGGGGTGCCGGCTGACCGGCGAGGATTTCCTCAATG
>JAYZAT010000104.1:0-12354 GCA_036339555.1 Planctomycetota bacterium | reverse complement strand
ACACGTCGCGGCTCGGGCGGTGGAATCGGCTGTTTGTATGAAAGCAACCCGGAAATCATCGACTGCATGATCACGCACAACACGGCCGAAGCAGGCGGTGGGATCTATTGCTACCAAAGCGACCCCACCATCACCAGATGCCAGATCATGTATAACAATGCGCCGGACGGCGGCGGGATCAACTGCTACAACCACAGCCACCCCACAATCATAGATTCTACGGTCGAATCGAATGGCACTGAAAGCGGTAGAGACCTGGTTACACACAACAACTCGGCCGCAACAGTTATCACAACGGCGACTCCCCACAGCATCACCGGCGCCTGCTGCCTCTCTGATGGCTGCATTCTGTCCACATACGATGACTGCAACGCAGCAAGTGGCCAATATCAAGGCGATCAGACGGACTGTGACAACAATTTATGCTCCACGGGTGCCTGCTGTATCGGCGATGCATGCATTGTGACTTCTTCTGAAGAATGCCATGCAGACAATGGCACCTATCAAGGCAATGGCACGAACTGTGACACTCATTGCCGCAAGGGTGCCTGCTGTATTGGCGATGGATGCATTCCAACTTCTGAAACCGAGTGCAAAGCTGCCGGTGGTCACTATCAAGGCGATGATACGACCTGCGCAGATCACTGCCTCACTGGTGCCTGCTGTCTCGGCGATGGATGCACTGTGATTTCTGAGGCTGAGTGCACCGCGTCCAATGGCACCTATCAAGGCAATGGCACAAACTGTACAGCGTGCGCAACTGGTGCCTGCTGTCTCGGCGATAGCTGCATTGTGACTTCAAATGATCAATGCCTTGCAGCAAGTGGTCACTATCAAGGTGCTGATACGCTCTGCGAAGAAAGCTGCTTCATTGGCGCCTGCTGTATCGGCGATGCATGCGTTGTGACTTCAAGTACTGAGTGCTCTGCAGACGGCGGCGTCTATCAAGGCAACGGCACGACCTGTGCAGATCACTGCCTCACTGGTGCCTGCTGTCTGAGTGATGCCTGCATTGTAGTTTCTCAAGCAGAGTGCGACGCAGTCACCGGCAACTATTTAGGCGATGAAACGACCTGTGAAAATAACTGCCTCTCTGGTGCCTGCTGTATCGGCGATGGATGCATTTTAGCTACAGATACTGACTGCACCGCAGCCGGTGGTTCCTATCAAGGCAATGGCTCCACCTGTGCAGCTGATTGCATCGATGGTGCCTGCTGTCTGGGTGATGAATGCTTTATAACTTCTGAACCCGATTGCGACGCAGCCGGTGGCACCTATAAAGGCAATAATTCGACCTGTTCGGTTGATTGCCCCACTGGTGCCTGCTGCTTCTTTAGCGTTCCCGGCTGTATTGTGCTCACCGAGGCCAACTGCGTAAAAGCTGGTGGTATGTGGAGCGCACCTAACATAACTTGCGAGGTTGCTTGTTCGGGGTATTACTGCCCACATGACATCAACCAGGACGGTACCACCGACATCGAAGACCTCCTTGGTGTTGTCGATGGTTGGGCAACAACCTGCCAGTAACCCTCGCAGCTCCGCCCACGATTCTGAATCACGTTTCATAAACCCACCGCAGCCCCGGCAGAGACCCTGTCGGGGCTGTTCCTTATATAGGGATACTCGCCTTGCCGGTTCACCCTTGATCCAGGCACACAATTCGCCATGATGGAGGAATCACAACTCCACCTTGGGGAGCGGAAACCATGAATCGCATCGCTGCTGTTATTGCCGGACTGTCGCTGGCTTTCGTTGGAACCTCCAATAGTCAAGCCTCTGATGTCACACTTCATCCCGGTGATTCCATCCAGGATGCCATCAACAACTCATCATCGGATGACACAATCACGCTCTTAGCAGGCACGTTTAACCAATCCAATCTGAATACAACCGGCTTGGCCATCACCATCCAGGGCACGCTCAATAGCGATGGAACCCTGGCGACCACCATCGATGCCCAGCAGGGTGGCAGTGTGTTCGTGATCAACTCTGGCGAGGATGCAGGAACCGTGATCAAGGACTTGGTGATTACTGGGGGACAAAACAACTGGTCCGGCGGCGGGATCAACTGCAACAACAACAGCAGTCCCACCATCACCGGCTGCACGATCTCGGGCAACACCACCGACTCCGGCGGCGGGATCGCCTGCGACAGCGGCAGCAGCCCCACCATCACCGGCTGCACGATCACGGACAACACGGCCACCCGCAACGGCGGCGGGATCCTATGCAACGACGTCAGCAACGCCACCATCACCAACTGCACGATCACGGGCAACACGGCCACCGGAGGTGCGTTCAACCGCGACTGCGGCGGCGGCGGAATCTACTGCGGCAGCGACAGCAGCCCCACCATCAGCGGCTGCACGAGCTCGGGCAACACGGCCACCGATGGCGCGTACGCCCTCGGCGGCGGGATCTACTGCGCCGGGAGCAACCCCACCATCACCAACTGCACGATCTCAGACAACATGGCCAGCGACCACGGCGGCGGGATCGACTGCTACCTCGACAGCAACCCCATCATCACCGCTTGCAGTTTTACAAACAACACGCCAGATACGATCCATGGCAACTTCACCATGGGGCCCCCAGAGTCTCCCACCGGCGCCTGCTGCCTTGGCGGAACATGCATCACGGCCACTGAGTCAGACTGCACAACATCCGATGGCACCTATGCCGGTGATGACGTGGCCTGTGCGGATGCTGTTTGCCCGGCTGACAATACAGGTGATGTCGACGGCGATGGCGACGTCGATACAGACGATCTGAATACGCTTCATACAGACTTGGGGATCTGCAAGCACGACACCAATCACAACGGCGTCACCGACATCGAAGACCTCCTTGGTATTGTCGATGGTTGGGGAACAACCTGCCAGTAACCTTCCAAGCTCCGCCCACGATTCTGAATCACGTTTCATAAACCCACCGCAGCCCCGGCAGAGACCCTGTCGGGGCTGTTGCTTTTATCTCTGGGAAGCGCCGTGCCAAGTGATGACCAGCAGGGACAAATCATCCTCGAACACATCGCTGCCCGTGAAGGTAGCCAACAGCTGTCGCATGGACGCGGTTGGATTGGTCATGTCACCAGTTGACCGGACCAGTGAGATCGCATCGCGAAGACCATCGACACCCATATCGTGACCAGAAGCATCCTTGATCTCAATGGCAGCATCCGAGTATATCCAGAGCTCACTACCTGGCGTCAGTTGAATGGAATCACTCCCGGCTTCTTGCCCCTCATCAATACCAACAAGAGATGCTGTTGAATCGATGGTTCGAGGACTCGACACATTTGAGAATAGAAATGGAGGCGGATGACCTGCGTTGACATAGTTCAGCAATCCAGATTCCGGATCCAGAACGCCATAGAACATGGTGCAGAACCGATTGCCGTGATCCGCCATCGGGAACCGCCGGTTGAGCGCATGAAAAACCGAGAGCGGGTCCGTGAAATCACAATCAGGAAGTGACTGCGATCGAATGGCGGACTGAATGGCACTTCCGTGCAGGGCGGCCCCAATGCCATGACCCATCACATCAACCAGATAGAACGCCTTGTGACCATTGGGAAGGTCCAGGTGACCCAGAACATCACCACCAAGTTCTGAACACGCTTCATATAACCAGTCGCTGGTGACCGGGCCCTCGGTCAAACGTGGCGGTATCAAGGACCGCGCGTATTTGGCAGCTTCCTTGAGCTCCGATGCCTGACGTTGCTGGGTTCGGATGAGCATGGTTTTCGCGTCAAGCAGTTCCTTCTGAGTCCGGATGACATCAACCATGTTCAGTTCATGGCAGGCCATGTCCGCCAGATACTGCATGGCATCAACATCAAGATCCTCCAGTGCTCGTGGCTCTCGATCCGCAATGCACAGAGTTCCCACATTGAAGCCCCCGGGGCCCGCCAGAGGAATTCCCATGTAGAACCGGATATGAGGGTCATTGATAACCAGTGGATTATCAGAGAACCGTTCGTCTGTAAGCGTATCGGGAATGATCAATGGATCATCCTGATTGATGGCGTGCCCACAGAAGGAAACATCCCGACCTGTCTCGTCGGTAGTCAAACCACACTTGGACTTAAACCACTGTCGATCCGAATCGATCATCGCGATATAGGCAATCGGAACCTTGAACATCTTCTGAGCCAACTGCGTAATGCGATCAAATCGCTGCTCGGCAGGTGAATCCAGAATCTGCAAGGCCCGGAGTGATGCCAGGCGATCAGATTCGTTCTTCGGAATGGGTGCCAGTTGCATGAATCAGGTTCCAGTCAGAAACTTCTGAAAGCTGGCAGGCAGTGTACTCAGGAATAGTACTGGCCGCTGACTTCCTTTTCCCTGACAAAGGGCTGCAACAACATCATTGACACGATCAAAGCCTCGATAGCCGTCATGACGTGATGTAGAATCACACCTATGAAAACGTATTGGACACGTACCTTTCTCAGTTTCCTGGCACTGTTTGTATTCCTCCCCACAGTCGCGTCCGCGCAGATTGCCAATGAGAAATCAAGCCCCTTCGAGGCTCTGCGTTGGAATGGTGATTCGCCGGAAGTCATGGTGCAGTCCACCTGGTACAGGCCCGTCACCATCCAAGGTGTCGAGATCGATGCAATCGTTACGTACTGCAATCAGGAATATGGAAGGCGAGCCAAGAAAAGGTTTAGCGAAGACCTCCCCGTTGTTCTTCAGCGTATGGGTCACCCGCTGCCAGCAGCCGTCGATCTGACGCTCATCCGGATTTCAGATGACTCAGAGGTCACGCTCACCAACGTTCCCAGTACCAGGCACAATCGATATGCCATCTGGCAGTCCAATCAAAAGGCGAATGGAAACGATCGGCAAACGCGGAAACGACAATCCCAGACACATCTTTCCCGCGAAGAGGCCCTGGCCGATCTTGCCGAGTTTGAAAACCGACTCGATGACCAGTTTGCCTATCGTCACTGGAAAGGCATCGACCTTTCAGGACAACTCGACACGATCCGTTCGTCCCTGAAAGACCAGGTCAAGATTGAAGATCTGAACCTGCAACTTCATCTGCTGATGATGACCTTCGGGGATGGTCATGCTGGGGCCAGGTCGCGGGATGCGATGCGATCGGAACACTATCCACCTTTCCTCCTGGCGGATGCTTCCAACGGGGTGGTTGCTTTCAAACCCGATCGATCAGAGTTTCTGGATCCAGACCGGCCCTACATCCTGGCGATTGATGGTCAATCGATCGATGATCTGGTTGACGTGACCAGGCCATTGATCACTGATGGCAGCGATCAGTTGATCCGAACACGCGGCTTGCGAGAACTCCGAAATCTCGAGCTGATACGCCGGCACCTGAACCAGTTCGAGAAAGACACCGTGACCTGCACGCTGGCTACGGGGCCTTCCGATCCCGACCCCGTCACAATTGAGGTGCCGATGTCTACCGATCGCCCGACCTATGGCGATTGGCCGCACCGTCGATCCGGAATTGTTGATGAGAACATCGGGTATCTCCGAATCGCCAGCATGGATGACCGGCTTGTTCCGATCATCTACTCATCCATGGAAACCTTTCGTGACACCGATGGACTGATTGTTGATGTTCGCGGCAACGGCGGAGGCACCAGACTGCCACTCATTGTCCTGGCTGGCTACCTGTTGGGCCCCGATGAAGATCCCTGGGTTGGCAATGTGGCTCGATACCGCTTGAGCGACCAGTTTGGCCGGGGCCATCTTGACGCTCGGTACATGTACCGGGCGGACGATCCTCGCTGGTCGGGCGCACAACGTGAAGCCATTGCGGACCTGGCCACAGGATTCAAGCCGGAATGGGACCACACCGAGGGTTTCAGTGAATGGCACTACCTGGTTCTGGATCACACGGACTCGGACCAAGAGTATTTCTACGACAAGCCCGTTGTCATCTTGTCCGATGCCGACTGTTTCAGCGCTACCGATATTTTCCTGGGCGCTTTCGCTGACCATCCACGCATCACGCTCATGGGACAACCCAGTGGAGGCGGGAGTGCACGGTCCCAGGGGTTCAAACTCCCCAACAGCGGCATCGAAGTTCGTTGCGCATCGATGGCTTCATTCCGACCTGACGGACGACTCTACGACGGACGTGGCATCGAGGTTGATATGGAAGTCATGCCAGGGCCCCGATACTTCCTGTACGGAGGCGATGACGCCGTACTGGAGGCAGCGACTCAACATCTTCAGTCAAGCACGTCCAGCAACAAGACGACAACCCCGTGATTGATTCGATGCTTCGGGATTGATTGAATATCAAGACGCCCTGCCTCAGCCCTGGTAGAGACCCTGTCGGAGTTGTTCTTTCTCTATATAGAAGGCACACCCTTGATCACGCATGCGTGTCATTGGCCCTTGTGCTTGCTTTTATTGTCGTAGGCTTTCTTAATTTCCTGGTAAGCACTGGTGTCCTTCAGTTTCTTGTTTGACTGAACAAGTTCCAGCGCCGTCTCCCCCCAATCGTTCTCAAGCATTACATCTGCTCCGGCTTTGAGCAATGCTGTAATGACTTTAGGATTGGTGTTCATCGAAGCAGCACCCATTAGAGGTGTCCAGCCATGCTTATCTCTTGCTTCAAGATTGGCACCAGACTTCAGCAGTTCTTCGACGAATCCAGGATTTGAATTTTTTGACGCAGCAATCATAAGAGGCGTCCAGCCCTCTTTCCCCGCCCCCTTCACGTTTACATCCGCGCCTGCCTTGAGCAGTATCGCAAGAACCTCAGGATTGGAATTCCAGGCAGCGGCAGCCATAAGAGGTGTCCAACGATCTTTCCCTGTTGCGTGCACATTTACATTTTCGCCCGCGTTCAATAGAACCGTGATGATGGCCGGGTTGGTGTTGTGCGCCGCAGCAGCCATCAAAGGCGTCCAACCATTCTTGTCCTTGTATTCACGATTCGCTCCAGCCTTTAATAAGGCGGAGACGATTTTAACATTGGAATTATTTGACGCAGCAGCGATGAGAGGCGTCCAGCCTTCTTTCCCTGTCGCCTTTATATTCACATCCGCTCCCGCCTTCAGCAGTACCTCGGTGACTGCAAGAGTGGTGTTTTGGAATGCAGCGCTCATGAGAGGCGTCCATCCATGTCTGTCCTTTGATTCCAAATTTGCACCGGCCTTCAGTAATGCAGTGACAACTGAAGGATTGGAATTTACGGATGCAGCAGCCATGAGAGGGGTCCACCCATCATGGTCCCTTGATTCAAGATGTGCTCCCGCTTTCAACAGCACGTCGATGACTTTGGGGTTGGAATTTTCAGCCGCAACAAGAATGAGTGGCGTTTTGTTTTTCTTGTTCCGAGCGTTGACATTGGCGCCTGCCTTGAGCAAAGATTGAACCTGTTCAACTGTGGATCCGGTGTCCTGACAGATGTCGATCAATTGCTTATCGAGCTTCGAGAGGTTTTCCTTCTCTTGCTGCATGGAAGTCGATTCATCCACGCGCATATCCATTTCACCAGTCGACATCTCATGTCCAAATACAGGGCACTCAACTACCAGCACCAGAACACCAAGCATTCCGTACAGGATCCGCAGCCAATTGTTTGTATTGACGATCATCACGGTCACCTCCAATGATCATCAAAGCGTACCAACCGCTCCCCAAGGAGTCATCCTCGAACCCCACCACAGCCCCGGCAGAGACTCTGCCGGGGCTGTTTCTTCCATAGATATGGAACGGTGGGTCAATACTGATTCCATAGGCCATGCACGGTCACGTGGCTGGAATCACTCGGTCATGGTTGGCATGACCGCTTCATGCAACTGCTCAAGTTCCGCCATGGCCTCGGAAGACAATTCAGACTGCGGAGCATTGACAGCCGCATCCTGAATCAGGCGCACCAGTTTTGCCGGCTCGGCATCCGGAAAAGCCGCCACCAGAAGTGGTGCCTCACCAGGTGACAATACGGCCGGCCCGGGTTCCAGTCGAAGCACCTCACGATGAGGTGTGGAACTCGGTTCAGACACGAGAACAACACCTGGGTACCCCTGTTCAAAGAACCACTCGTCCAGAGAAATTTCCTCGCCAACACGAGGCGCTGGCTCCAGGTCACCTTCCTTCCAAAGTGGAATGGGCTTTGGCAATCGAAGCAAACTGTGGCGACCAAAAACAGGATCGTGCACAGGACTTGAAAGCGGACGTTCAAATCCGGAAGAACCGTCCGACTGCACAAGTTTCCTATTGCGTAGTTCACCGATGCCATCAAAGAGGGCATAGGAAAACCAGACCTGATCGGGCTCCCGAGGCACTTCAAGTTGGACCTGTCGTAGCCGCGGGTTCCCAGGGGTCACAGGACGTGAGATCACACGTCCCAGCATGTGTGAACCAAGCACGTGATCGAGTCCCAACGGTTCAAGATAGTCATGACCAGGCTCGGTCTCCTGACGATGCTGACTCGTTGGCGAAATCACGGACTTTCCCATCTTGATGGTCATGTCTGATTTCGCGAATTGAAATGGGGCTAGGAACACTCCTTCCGGAAGTGGCGGAGCCACCGGATAATAGTTATGACCAAAGAGCTGGCCATAGAATCCTGGTTCAAAGTAAATCGTCCGACCGGCTGAACCTTCGATTGTTTCATTCCAGTCAAACGATTCCAGACCAGCAATGTCCCTGACATCACCCCACTCCTGATCAGCAGACCAGGCCTGGACTGATCGAACAAGGTCAGGCGATGGCAACAAAACGATGGGAACTGGCTCGACATCAACTGATTGAATGGGAACAGAATCATAGGCCAACCGTCCCCGACTACTCGGAGGATCAATCTCCGTCAGCTCGTAGACGTCTCGAACTGGAGAAGACTCCGGCCCCACGAGATCAATCACCTTTGAAACATATCGAGTCGCCTGGTCTGCCAAAGTTCGAGGTAGACCGACGTAGGCCGAACGATCGATGACCCACGATCCAACCTGCACCTTCGACTCATCCACTGGCAATGGTTCCTGACTCGGATCAAGCTTGAGCTTGAACTGAGCCTGGACTGCGCTTTGCATCTGAGGCGGCGAATCAAAGAAGCTAACAAGAGAGGGGAATGACTGCACTACGAAAAACAGCAGCAGTACGGCCAAAGAGCAACCTATCAACCGAAGATCACTGGTTCTTGAAAACATAGCAACCCCTTTCCTACTCAATTCTTTCGGCAGTTTACGCTTCGTGGTTGCACTCATTCGTTGGTTGGATAGTCAGGGGGAAAATACAGCCCGGGATCTTCCCAACCAAAGCAATCAGCGATCTCTTGGCGGCGATCCGGATCGGTATACCAGTAACCTGGCTCGTTCCATGGTGGCGTCGTACGCTTTTTTATTCGCCTCGGCCAGGTATACATGTCTTGTGCTTTCATGAACGACCGTACAGCGGCTTCGAGCGCTTCCCAATTGGAAAATGGTCCATAGATTTCCCCAGTCTGGGGATCCATGAACCAATATTGACCGTTGAAATGCAAGGCCGTTACCGCATGACCACTGCGGCCGAAGTACAAGGCCAACGTGAATACTTCAATTTCAGGGTACTGTTCTGAGAGATGGTGCCACAGGAACCAACGCATCGCATCGGCATAATCATCACAGTCAAACCCCGGCTTACCCCATGGCCACTTGCTGTCAGCCTTGTAACAAAATGGTTGAAAGTCCGCTGCGTGAAAAACTTCGTGTAACTTCTCACAGAATTCCCGGAGTGCTTCATCCTGGATGTGATCACAACCCTTGGGAAGCGGAATTTCAGGAATAAGATCCGGTCTCTTCTTGTCTTTACCGACCAAGCCAGCACGCATGATGTTGACACCAGACACCGAGTGAATCTTGAAGGCCAGATAGACGGCCGAATCGTCTTCAATCAGATTCCAAATCGTGTAGTCAGGACTCAGTTCGTCAGCATAGATTTGTTCAAACAAGACAAGTGTAGGCAGCAGCGGGTTCATGCCGTCATCTACCTCGAAACTGAACTCGAACTCGTCAGCTCCAGGGGGAACCATACCGGTCTCATACCACTGCCAGAAGTAGGTAGCCCACTCCTGGCATTCCTGAATGAATGGATCATCCATACTGGAGCCATCTGAGGCATGATTTCCATCATTTGCCTGCGCGGTGACACTCGCAACAGCGATAACAGCTCCTGCAAGCAGCCCTGTAAATGTTTTCCATCGTTTCATAGCACATCCTTTCCATGAGATGGGGATTCAGGACTCATGCCATTGGTTTGAATCCCCATATCAACCAATGGCGTCTTGACATGGTTGATATACAGGTGGCCAAGCACTGGAATTCAGGCAACTGCTGTTTGTTGCGCAATTCAATGCGCGCATCTAATAGTTTTCTTGTTGTGTATCGCTAACGAAATTTCGTCCACGCGAAGTATCGCGTCGCCTGCTGAAACGCTCAGAAAAATGGCACCTCACACAGTGAGTGGCTCACTAGCAACAACGTGTGTTAATCCTGTAATTTTGACCTTATACAAACACGGCCCCGGTCGTTGTATGACCGGGGCCGCACTTGGTAGAGCTGTGTGAGAAAAGTGATCTATGGACAGACTTTTCCATAATGACTCAACAACAACAAGAGATCCAAGATGTTGACAAAGCCATCACCGTTCAAGTCGGCTGCGGGATCGGACGTGCCATAGGCACCACTGAGCAGCACCAGGTCCTGAACATTGACAACGAGATCACCGTTTACATCGCCGATGCAGTCGGGACATTCGGTAGCGATGGTATTGCCACCGCCATCGGTCCAAACGCCGTCGATCTGGTCCAGATCATTGCTGCAGACGAACGTATCTTCCAGGAACGGATCGGAACTGACGGCTGACAGAATCCCGCCGCCAACATCAGCCACGTTCCTTGAAATCACACAATCTGTGATAAAAGGCCTGCTGTCCATCAAGTACACACCACCGCCCTCGTTGTCGGCCGTGTTGTCTTTGATTTCACTGTTCCGAAGAGCGCCGCTGCAGTTTTGATAATAGAGGCCGGCTCCATCATGGGCAGCAGTATTGCTCAGGAACTCTGATCTGGTAATCAAACCGCAGAAGAAGTTCGCTTCACCGTTGCCCTTGCAGTAGACACCGCCACCACTGCCCCAGGAACCGTTGGCATTATTGCTCTGGATGGTGCAATCGGACATGTCCAGGGTGATGGTACTCGCGTAAATACCGCCACCATGATCTGCCTGATTTCCTGAGACCACAGATGATTCAAGAGCAAGCTGGCTCGGGCCTGTTGAACCCAGTGCAAAGACACCACCACCATCTTCATCAGCTGTGTTGTCCAAGAATGTGCAATCGTGAAGTGTTAATGATCCTCCAGTCAACCATGGCTCTGACGTCATGTGAAGACCGCCACCACTTTGGCTTGCTGAATTACCAGAGAAGGTGCATTGGCTCATAAGTGAACTGCCGGTATCCAGATTGTGAAAGACACCGCCGCCATGACTTGCGTTGTTGTTTGAAATCACACATCCGGAAAATGTGTCCCAAAGGTTACTGTATGAGAATACTCCACCGCCATCACCGCCAGCAGTGTTGTTGGAGAGTGTGCAATCCTGAAGTGTCCAATGGAGCAATCCTTGGGCCATAATGCCACCACCATCGTTGTCGGCCGTGTTCCCGGAGATCGTGCAATCTGTAATGGTAGGCACGCTACTGATCATGTAGAGTCCGCCACCGGACGATGGCAACGTGCTTGGATTTCCTGTAGCCTTGTTGCCCGTGATGTTGCAATTGGCGATAGTGCCATGCCAGCCACTCGCGTACCCGCTTAAGTAGAATCCGCCACCGTTTTGGGACACATTATCCTTGACTGTGCAATTGGAAAAGACATCATCCGAACTGTCGCAAAATACACCGGCACCGAACACTGCCTGGTTATATGAAATCACGCAGTTGTCCACGTTGTTTGTTCCGCCAAGGGAATTAATACCGCCACCATCAGAGGTTGCAGTATTTCTTGTAATCGTGCAATCGTGAATCTTATAGTCGCAATATATCCCTCCGACACCGCCACCAAAATCAGCCACATTGCCCTCGAGCGTGCTACTCTTGACGACAAATGTGCCACGGCCAAAAACTCCGCCGCCGTTGCCAATGGCCGTGTTGTCCGAGATCGTGCAATCAAACAAGAGTGCCTTTCCCCCGCACGCAACGCCGCCGCCATGCCACTCTGATGTATTATTCTGAACCTTGGATGTTCTCATCGTTACGGTTCCGAATTCATCACACCACACACCACCACCATGTGCGTCCGACGAATCCGTGGCTGAATTATTGGATACCGTGCAGTCCCGAATCAACACCGATCCATCCTTGCCACAGTAGATACCCCCACCACCCTTGA
>JAYZAT010000103.1:0-16859 GCA_036339555.1 Planctomycetota bacterium | reverse complement strand
GTCGATGGTCTCCTCGGGCCACAGATCAGCCCTATGAATCTGGCCGGTGTCTTGCCCTGGATCCACTGGCGTGGCTTCGTGGTTCTGGCCCTACTCGTTGCAGGTAATGTCTTCTGCTTCGCCTGCCCATTCATGTTGCCTCGTGAACTGGCTCGCAAGTTGGGGGGCGGAAAACTTCGCTGGCCAAAGATGCTTCGAAGTAAGTGGCTGGCCGTCGGACTCCTGGTGCTGTTCCTGTGGGCCTATGAAGCCTTCAGCCTTTGGGACACGCCATGGTGGACAGCCTGGATCGTCATTACCTATTTCGCCCTGGCCATGGTGATCGATGCCTTCTTCCGCGGGGCCTCGTTCTGCAAGTACATCTGTCCCATCGGACAATTTCACTTTGTGCAGTCCATGGCATCCCCTCTGGAGGTTCGTGTCCGAGAGATCGATACGTGCCAAAGCTGCAGCACCTATGACTGCATACGCGGGAACGAAAAAAATCGCGGCTGTGAACTCGACCTGTTCCTTCCCAAGAAGAAAGGTGGACTGGATTGCACCTGGTGTCTTGATTGCGTTCACGCCTGCCCACATGACAATGTGGGGATCATGCCGCGTCAGGGCAGCACCGAACTGCTCGATGACGGTTGGCGATCTTCCTTACGCAAGCTCTCGCATCGCTGGGACATCATGGCCCTGGTCGCCGTCCTGGTCTTTGGCGCATTTGCAAACGCCATGGGCATGGTTGGCCCTGTCCTTCAGTGGCAAGATGAGCTCGCTGCTTCCATGGGACTCGCCTCGAACTGGTGGATCATGTCGATCACGTTGCTTCTCAGCATTACGCTGCTGCCGGCACTGATCCTTGGTTTGGTTGGAAGCGCCTCCCAAGCCCTGTCCACAACCACGGCCACTTGGAAACAGATCACGACTCGGTTCACGTTGACGCTGGTTCCACTCGGCTTCGCCATGTGGCTGGTTCACATGCTCTTCCACCTCTTCACGAGTTGGGGAACGGTCATCCCCTCCGTCCAAAGAGCAGCAGAAGACCTTGGCACGACTGCCTTGGGTGAGCCCTTGTGGACACTCTCCTGTTGTGGTCCCACCCCGACTTGGCTGCTCCCCCTGGAACTCCTCATCCTCGATGTCGGTCTGGTCGTCACCCTATGGCTTCAGTACCGGCTCGCACGTTCCTTCACGACCTCCCTCATGCGAGAACTGGCCGCCCTATTGCCCTGGCTGGTCCTGAGCCTGGCTCTGTGGCTGACAGGAGCCTGGATTGTCTTCCAGCCAATGGAGATGCGTGGCACGATGCCATCGTAAACCTCCGCCTGCTAGGCTCCTCCCCCATGCAGAAGGACCGACTGCTCATTCCATGTCTCCTGCTGGCCAGTTCATCGTGGGCCATGCCCGACAGCGGCGTCGTCCGGGTGTCCAGCGTGGATGGCCCTTGGCGAATGACGGTCTTTTCCGAACCCACCCCACTTCGGGCAGGATTCGTCGATCTCTCCGTGCTCATCCAACAGGCAGAAGACGATGAACCCGTGCTGGATGCCACCGTCTCGCTGATGCTCGAACATTCCGACGGGGTAGCTGACTCAATGCTGGTGGAAGCCACCCACGAAGCAGCAACGAATCGCCTGCTCTACAGCGCCAAGTTCGAACTTCCTGAACCCGGCGACTGGTCAATCGAAGCGGCGGCTCTTCGAGGCGACCAAATCTCGCGGGTCCACTTCCAGGTGACGGCCGCAGAAGCCATTCCTCCAATCCTGGACATGTGGATCTGGTTTCTCCTCCCAGGGATCGCGATGATCCTCATCGTTCTGAACCAGTGGTTGCAGCGTCGGAACGCAGGATGGCGCAGGAAGGCAGTGGCATGACAATGGCACAGGAAACACCCCCCACTGATTCAACTGCCAAGAGATGGCCTGGGGGTGGATGCCTGCTTCTGGCCGCCTTGGTCGTCATCGGCGGGTCGGTGGTGGGCTATGGTTTCTGGCAGATCTGGTCGACGGTCTCTGAGTTCGAAGATCGCTACCTGGAATCGGGGTACGTCCTGGAGGAAGGAACATCCCTCACCATCACAGAACCCATCATGGTGAATACCTACCTCTACGCACGGGAAACCCTACGCGTGGAAGCTGGTGCCCAAGCCAGCCTGGCGATCACGGCACACGAGGCCTTTATCACCGGAACGGTCACCGGCGATGTCGCCTTCCTCGGTGGGGATCTGGAAATCAGCGATGGTGCCATCATCGAAGGCGTGCTCGATGTCTCCATGGCCCGCAATGTGGTCCTGCGAGGTGAAATCCTCGGCGGAGTCACTGGCACCTGGACCAGGCTCTACGAACTCAAACAAGGCCCCGCCGAGGAGGGCGAGGCCACTGATCACACGCCTCCGGACGGGGTGGACTGATCCCATGTGCCCAGACTGGACCTATACTTGACCCTGTTGAAACTGCTGTCATGCTCGATGGAGCTGTTATGGCAAAAGTCATTGTCGATCCCGAAGAAGTCAAGCGGTTCGCCCGTGAACTCGCCAGGTTCCGAGAGGAACTTGAGAAGGGCATGAACCACATGAATGCCAGGATGAATGCCCTGGCACAAACTTGGCGTGACCAAGAACATCGCAAATTCCAAGAGGAGTTTGAGCAAACGATGCGTGCCTTGTCGAGATTCAACAAGGTGACGGCGGATCATGTTCCCTACCTGATACGCAAGGCCGACAAGGCCCAGGACTATCTCGACCAGGGGTGAACACGGCGTGAGCAAACAAGCCCGTATCACCTCCGTTGAATCCCTAGACCGCTTTCGTGCTGCGGTCAGGGAATTTCAATTGTCTGCGATGCGCGCACTTGGCAGCATTCACCAGGACGTTCAGCGGATGCAGTCCTGGGTGAATTCTGAACAGCCCCCCGTGTGGCGCATACGTATCCGCAAGATCGAGGCCGAAGTCAACAACGCACGCAGTGACCTGGAACGAGCCAGGATCTCACGGCCCGATGACAGTCCTCGCATGTTCATCGACATGCAGAAAGCACTTGAAAAAGCCCGTCGGAAACAAGAGGAAGCGTTGACTCGAATCCGTCTGCTCAAGAAATGGAGCCGTCGGATTGAACATGAGAGCATGCTGCTCCGAGCTGGCACCCAGTCGCTCTCCAGTCTGCTTGAAGTCGATATGACCCAGCTTTCTTCAAAATTGAAGGTCCTGTCCCGCCACCTGGAAGCCTATCTGAGGTTGCCTACCCCACCTCGTGATTTCGACGCCTGGGCCCGGGAAGTCGAGCCTTCGATGCCAGACCTGAGCCGATCGGGCGAGTCCACGGATTCAGAACAACCACCTGATACCGAATCTGAGAACAATGCTGGAGAGTCGACACCATGAGCCTGACAATCGCAAGCCGACAGATCTTCGCCTCCGCGCAGCAACTGGTGTTGGCTTGGCAAGCACTACAGGAAAACTGGGATGATCCGGTTTCAGAATCGATCAACAAACGCTACATCCGGATCCTTGACCAAGAAGTCCGAACAACTCTGACCGCCGCAGAACGAATGCATGAGGTCCTCGAAGAAGCCGTGCAGGTACTCGCAACCCACGATGATGCGCCCTATGGCCTGAGGCGTGCTCGAATTTCAAGCTCAGATGAACCCGCCCGTTAGCCTTCCAGGCAGACCACCCACTTCCTTGATCAACTCTGGACCTACTGGATGACTTCACATCCCGAAAAACCACCGCTTGACCGAACCCTTCAACTGATCATCAGCATGCGGGATACGGCCGCTCGACTGAGGAAGACGTTGACAGAGGCAGAGTCGGAGCGTGACCGCCAGCGAGCACATGCCAGCCTTCGCCGCCGGGAAGAAGGCGCCAAGCTCATCAAGGATTCCGAAGAGGCTGTGAAGACAGCCAAGCAGGAATTCCGACACCGACGCCGACAGATCGAAGACAAGAAGGCCCACCGGCTGACTCGCTTACAGAAGCAATACCAGGACCGCGAGGGTGAAATCGATCGAGAAGCTGCGAATGCCGGCCAAGCAGCTTCGATGAGCATGGAAAACGAAGAGTGGATGGCAGAGGGGGTGTACGAAGGTCGAGTCACGGTGGCTCGCAAGGTCCTCACCGAAACGCTGGGGCAGTTTGGTGACATCGAGGACCTGATCGACAAGGTGAAATCACGCATCCATCGCAGGCACCGGCTCACTACGAAGGAATTGGATAACGACGATGCAGTCGAACCTACCGAGATCCTGACTCGCCTACGCGAACTCGATGACATCTATACCCCGCCGCCCATGTACCGGGTGCTTCCCTGGCGTTGGCTGAAGTACCGCCTGAGCCTCTGGAGTCGATCAAAGCAGGACCTCTGCCAACTTGAAGTGTTCAAGTCCACCGCCGTCGCTCATATGCGAGAGGCCCAGGAGATGTGCGATCGAGTCATTTCCGAAGCCGATGAGAACAGGCAAGCGAGTCTCACAGGCGCCAAGGACACCCTCTCTCCCAGCATCACCCTGGTTGAAAAAAGGAAGACGCGTCGCCAGGAAAAATTGGAACATAATTACGAATCGAAGGCTCAACAGGCCGAGCACATGCATGCCTCAGCTGTCACCGAACTTGAATCTGAAGCCCACGATCTCACGAAGAAAATGCGAGACGATCACAAGAGTGCGATGGATCGTCTCACGCATGAAACAGACAAGCAAGAACGCGATGCGGATGAATTCTTGGAGGAGACACGTGCGCGGCTGACCATGGAGTGGAACGAGTCCCATGCCGCCTTTCGATTTGAAATTGATGAGTTGAACAAACTTCGCGAGACCATCCCACTCGATTGGTCTGACTCGATCTGGCAAGACTGGAACGCTGACAACCCCACACGTTTCATCGCTCCAATTGGCGAAGTTAATGTCAACATCAACGAGATTATGGATCCCCTTGCTTCGGACACCCCTTTTCATTGGCAAGGTCCTGGATCCGTCACGCTGCCCATTGCAGCGAGCTTGCCAAACCGAATCTCGACCCTGATCGAGTACCGACCAGAGTCCCGGGATGCTGCCCTGGCGACTGCCCGAGCGTATGTGCTACGACTGATGACAGCCATTCCACCTGGCAAGGCTCGACTCACGCTGCTCGACCCCGTCAGCCTTGGCGAGAGCTTTGCGGGATTCATGCATCTTGCAGATGCCGATGAAGGCCGGCTTCTGGATCGAATCTATAGCGAAGAGAGGCATATCGAGGAGCAGTTGCTTGACTTGACCGAGCACATGGAGGAGGTCATCCAGACATACCTCCGCAACGAGTATCAGACAATTGACGACTACAACAAGCACGCCGGGCAAATCGCAGAACCGTATCGCTTCCTTGTCATGGCAGACTTCCCGGTCAATCTCAACGAACAAGCAACCAGGCGACTGTTGGGCATCCTCCGCAGTGGAACCCGTTGTGGTGTGTACGTCATTCTTCTTCGAGATCTCCAGAGACCCCTGCCACCTGATCTGTCCGAACAGGATCTCCGTGAAAACGTGCTTGTACTGCGAGATGTAAACAAGACCTGGAAAATTCAGGACAACGAGATTGGTGATCTTCCAATTCAAATCGCAGATGACATGCCGGAGCGACTCGCGACCACGATACTTCACCAGATCCGCGAGGCTGCCACGGACACCCACCGAGTTGAAGTCCCCTTCCGAATGGTGAAACCTGATCCCGATGAGATCTGGAGCAGTTCCACACGCGACGAACTGCGCGTCTCCCTGGGCCAATCCGGGGCCCACCGCCAGCAATTTCTCAAGCTCGGCCGGGGCACGTCACAACACGCCCTGGTAGCCGGCAAGACAGGCTCAGGCAAATCGACCTTGATGCATGTCATGATCACGAATCTTGCCTTGTGGCATACGCCTGATGAAATCGAGTTTTATCTCGTGGACTTCAAGAAGGGCGTCGAATTCCAAATCTACGCTACGCACCACCTCCCCCATGCACGCGTCATCGCCGTGGAGTCTGACCGTGAGTTTGGTCTCAGCGTGCTCCAGAACGTTGACCAGGAACTCAAGCGGCGTGGTGAGTTGTACCGTGAGCATGGTGTACAAGATCTGGCAGGCTACCGAACTGCCAGCAACCAACCGTTACCACGTGTCCTTCTTGTCGTCGACGAATTCCAGGAACTCTTCATCGAAGATGACATGGTCACGCAAGAAGCCTCGCTTCTATTAGATCGATTGGTACGCCAAGGACGTGCCTTTGGAATGCATGCCCTGCTCGGGTCCCAGACCCTCGATGGGGTCTATTCACTTGCTCGAAGCACGATGGGCCAGATGGGTGTCCGCATTGCACTGCAGTGCTCTGAGGCAGACTCCTTCCTGATTCTCTCTGAAGACAATGCTGCGGCTCGCCTCCTCACTCGACCAGGTGACGCTATCTACAACGATGCTGGTGGAAAACTGGAAGGCAACAGTCACTTCCAAGTGGTATGGCTGGACGAAGCTGAACGGGACGCGAGTCTTTCGCTTATCGAGGAGAGAGCGCGTTCAGAAGGCGTCGGCTATGGAACTGACCAGTTTGTATTTCGGGGCCACATCGCTGCTCAACTCGCGGATTGTGAACCCCTGACGCGCTGCTTGGCCAAGCCCTTCCAAGCCGAATCAGCGCCACACCTCTGGCTCGGCGATGCCGTTGCCATCAAACCACCTACGTCGCTTGCCCTCCAGGCAAGAACCGGTGCCAATCTGCTGGTGATGGGTCAAAATGAAGAAGGGGCTGCAGGCATCATGGAATCCTGCATGATGGCGCTCGCGAGCCAGGTTCCTCCCCACAACGATGCGACCTTCGAGATCCTGGATGGCTTCGGACCCACCAAGGGTCGACTCGCACGCATAGGAGAGGCCCTGCCACATGTCGTAAATGATATTCACCAAGCCGATATCGCCTCTGGGCTGGGTTGTCTCGAAGCAGAATTGGAACGCAGGCTGTCCGATCCACGAGCGGCCCACCCTCGCCGCTTCCTGTTCATCAGTGCTTGGCACAGTTGGAGGGAACTCCGCCGCAATGAAGATGACTTCTCGTTTTCCATGGATGATGGCCCCGCCTCACCAGATGGCATCCTCGCCAAGGTGCTGCGTGATGGGCCGGCCGTAGGCCTGCATGTCATCACGTGGATTGACACGCTGAATAACCTGAACCGCTTCGCAGATCGGTCCTCCCAGCGTGAGTTCGAAAACCGTGTGCTCTTCCAAATGAGCCAGATGGATTCCAGCCAAGTCATCGACTCCCCGGCTGCTGGCCGACTCGGTGCCAACCGAGCCATCCTGCATAGCGAGGAACAGGGCAACATCGAGAAATTCCGACCATGGGGACTTTCGGAAGAAGACTGGATGCTGGCACAAGCGGGTTCACTCAAATCCTGATCAGCGCATGTAAATCGATGCCACGGAACACAGGCATTCCGCAGCATCGAAATCATTCATTGTTCTGAAGACTCAGGCAGCTCGAGACCGAGATCTCAACTGTTCCTGCCAGGCTTCGGCGCCTGCGCGATCCTCGAAACGAGCCAGGATCACAGGTACAGCATCAAGCGTGCAGACGACCCAGGGCATTGAACCTGAAGTCGTGAGCTTGAGGACCCGGGTACTGAGGGTGGATTCGAACATGGAGGCTTTGGATGCAGTCATGGCAGTCCTTTCCGTCTTGCGTGCAGGCCGCAGGTCATGGCGACCCGGATCTAAGTCAATGAGGGCGGGCCACTCTGGCCCGTACCGAAGATCCCCATCGGCCGACGTCATTTCAACCTGAACTGAAAGATCTTGGATTCTGTGGGACGGGGGTTCTGATTTCACGGCCGGGCTGTTATCGGCTGTTGGCCAAGACCTTGCAGCTCAATGCCCCAGGGGCACGCCAGGCCCCACCCCGTCGATCCTGACCCCCTGGCCGCCCTGGTCCCATCTTCACCCCTGCTACCATGGCATCTCCCAGGGCGATTAGCTCAGTTGGCTAGAGCGCCTCGTTTACACCGAGGAAGTCGCTGGTTCGAGTCCGGCATCGCCCATTGGAAGCTGCATTTGGCTCCTGTGCCCGCCAGAACGCTCTATTAACGCCCAACTTCCGGGCAATCTCCCCTCAGCAGATACACTGCGGGATCCTATGCGCAAGAGCTGGACAATCCTGCCCTCCCTGCTGGCACTGCTTGTTCTGATCACAGGTTGTGACCCCATTGAGCGTGCCACGCCTCGGCCTCGGGCTGCCAATTCCAAGAAGCTCGCCGAGTGGGATGTGCCCAACATCATGCGTGGCACTGTTGGCGCAGAGACCCTGATGATTGGGTACGCGGAACGCACCAGCGCGAACTACCAGCCGATCGTCGTTCGAGGCTATGGACTCGTCGTTGGTCTTGATGGGACTGGCTCCAGCGACATCCCTCCCAACATCCGAGCCCACATGATCCAGGAAATGGATCGTCGAGGCGTTGGCTCCGAAACGATTGGCTTTGGCCATCTGCAAGCCGAACAGATGCTGAATTCCACCGACACCGCAGTTGTTGTGGTTGAAGGCGTGATCCCGCCGGCAGCGGTGGGACGATACAGAACCCCACCGGTCACCGGTCGACGACCGGAGGTGATTGCGGGTACGGCCTTTGACATCCGTGTCAGTGCAGACCCGAGAACCGGCACCAGGAGCCTTGAGGGCGGTCGGCTCTACACGACTGAACTTCGTCCAGGACCGCTTTCGGCTGGAAGTCGGCAGGCGAAACCGGTGGCAGAAGCCAGTGGCGCAATCTTCCTGAACCCGTTCGCGGAACCAGATTCGGAACATGGCGGTGATATCAACCTGCTCACCGGCCGAATCCTTCATGGCGGCCAAGCGACCGAAGATATTCCGGTGCGGCTCATGCTGCTGAATCCCAGTCACACGCGAGTGCGGCTGATCCAGGATGCCATCAACCGGCGTTTTCCCCGGGAGCCAGGCCAATCTGCCGAGACCGCCCGCGGCAAGAATGATTCGATCATCGAAATCATCGTCCCGCCGTCCCACCGAAACGAGACGGAAAACTTCCTCCGGCTGCTCCGACATACGACCCTCCGCCAAGCCAATGCTGAGGCGGTTGCCATGAGCACCCGTCGAACCTTGCTGTCAGATTCCACCGTGGCCCCGAATGCCTATTGGAGATGGTGCGCTATTGGCAACCGGGCCGTACCGTTCATCCGGGAACTCTATGAATACCCGGAGGCCACCCCACGGCTTGCAGCACTTCGAGCCGGTGCCTACTTGGAAGATCCCCTGGTCGGCACGCCGCTTCGCGAAATGGCTCACGAGGGCCCGCTTGCCGCCCGCCTGGAAGCAGCCGATCTCCTCTCAGATCTCCCCCGCGATCCCCGCAATGATCAAGCCCTGCGGCTGTTGTTGGATGACACGGATACTGAACTGCGATTACGAGCGTATGAGTCTCTGAACATACGCCGTGACGTCGTCATCGATCGAACCCGAATCAAGGGTAAGTTCATTCTTGATGTCGTCCCCTCCGAACAACCCACCATCTACCTCACCCAGTCCGGCCAACCACGCCTGGCGATCATGGGGAACAACCTCAACATCACCTCTCCCGTCACGGTCTCCGTCTGGGAGAACCGGCTGATTGTTCGGGACTCCGAAGACCCCAACAAGATCGAGCTGTACTACCGGGAACGCCAAAATCCCACCGGTCGGGTCTACACGGTAGACCGGGATATCCCGTCCTTCACTCGATTCCTGGCCCATGAACCAACACCCGAAGACCCCAGTCCCGGCCTGGGAATGTCCTATGCCCAGACGGTCGGGGCACTTCACAGAATCTGGCGTAAACAATTTATCCAGGCCGACTTCAAGGTCGAGCAGGACAGGATCCTGGCCGAGATTCGCAGGGCAGGAATGATGGACGATTACGAGGTCAGGCCTGACTTTGATCCGATCGAGCCCACCGACGAAATACCCACAGATGGGGAAGCTTTACCAGGCCCAACGGGCTGATCCAGGTCCCACGCCATCTCCCAGTGCCGTTTCTGCGGTCTCAAGGGCCCTTTGTTCGATACTATGCAATGGTTTCCCGGACCCAGAGGCCCTTCCCGCCCCTAAATCCGGATTCTTCGTGACGCCTGACAGGAGGTCAGTCGAGGATGCGGCTCGCCAAGGTCACACTCACCGGTTTTAAGTCCTTCGCAGATCCTGTTGATTTTCGCTTCCAGGAGCAGAAGATCGGGATCGTAGGCCCCAACGGATGCGGCAAGTCCAACGTCGTAGATGCCGTGAAATGGGTCCTCGGAGAGCGGTCCGCCAAATCTCTGCGTGGGGCCGCCATGCTCGACGTGATCTTCGCTGGCTCTGCAGCCCGCAAGCCCTTGGGGGCGGCCACCGTCACCCTGACCTTTGAAAATCCACGCGGCTCTGATGGCCAACGTGGCCTGGCCCTGGACGCTGATGCTGTTGATGTCGCACGCCGTTTGTACCGGGATGGCCGCAGCGAGTACCTCATCAACAACCAAAAAGTCCGGCTCAAGGATGTCAAGGACCTCTTCATCGATACCGGGATCGGCACCGCCGCCTACTGCATCATTGAACAGGGTCGTGTCTCCAAGCTGGTCGAGGCCAGCCCGATCGAACGTCGAGGCGTGCTGGAAGAGGCCGCCGGAGTCGCCAAGTTCAAGCTCCGCCGGGTTGAGGCGGAACGCAAGCTCGAACGGACGGAAACCAACCTCGTCCGAACACGTGAGCAATTGGCCTCCACCGAACGGCGATTACGAATCGTGCGATCCCAAGCTGAAAAGGCTCGGACCTTCCAAGATCTCGATAACCGGTTCCGTGACCAACGGACGGCCCTGGCGATGGATCAGTTCGATGAACTGCAAACACGCCTCATGGGACTCACCAGCCAACTCGCTTCCCTTGGTGAGCAGCGCAATACGTTGCAATCCGACGTTGTCCGGATCGAAGCCGAGCACCAGGAAGCCGAAATCCGCCGCCACGAACTCCGCGACGAGCAACACGCACTTGAGCAGAGAATGCTGGAGCTCGATTCCGCCATCGACCGTGCCAGCCAACGCCGCGACCTTGTCCAACGACAACGGACGGAAGCGGGAGAACAACTCGAAGAAAGTCGACAGGAAATCGATTCGATCCAGTCCAGGAGTCGAGAACTCCTGGCCCTTCGCGAAGATGCCGAGAGCACTCTGGCAGCTACTGCTGAGGCCTTGCAGGATGCCGAACGAAGTGTCGACACCTTGTCACAGGAAGCCACAACGCTCCACCGTGATTCAGAACGAGCGGCCCAGGATGCCGACATGGCCCGCGTTGATCGCGAACGACTCATCAACCGTCGAGCTCAGATCGATGCGAGTCGCCGAGCCCTCGAAGGTCGTCGCAAGACCCTGGATGAACAAGTTCAGCGTATCCAGTCCCGCCGTGAAGGCCTGCTCGATGAACGGACCTCACTGGAACAAGCTCGCGGACAAGCCGAGCAAGAAATACAGGCCGCACGAGTCGAGGTTCAGCGTGATGAAACGATCTTGCGTGAACACGACGAACAAGCGGCCACGCTGAGTCAACAGCATGGCGACTTGGCTCAGCAGTTGGCCGACACTCGGCACCAACGTGCTGGTATCGGATCACGCCTTCACCTCCTTGAGGAGATGAGGCAGGCCCGAGAAGGCCTGACCGATGCGGTCAAGAGCTTGCTGGATCATCCCGACCGATTTGGTGGAATCCATGGCGTACTCGGAGACTTGATCGATACGTCCCGCCAACATGCCGCCCTGGTTGAAGCTGCCCTGGGACGTGATCTCGAGGCCCTGATTGTTCCCGAGGCTGCGAGCGTAGACGCCATTCGAATTCATCTTGAGCAGCACGGGGGCCGCGTCACAGTATGCCTGGCTGGCGACGATGACCAAGGCTATACCCGCCTGCCTGATGGTACGCCCAATGTCCAGCATCTCCTTGACCTCGTGCAGCCAAACCCACTTGCACGACGTGCCATCAACCGACTCCTTGATCGAACCGCGATTGCAAACGACATCGAGCAGGCTATGCAACTGATCAATGGCCCGCTGCAAGGCTGGCGCATTGTCGTACCCGATGGCCCAGTGATTGAGTCCGACGGTCGCATTCGTGTTGGCCAGGCCCGTGGTGGTGATCGAAGTGGCTGGCTGTCACGTCGACTCGAAATGGCCGAACTCGACAGTGACCTCCAAGGTATGGATGGCCGGATCGATGGGATGGAATCAGACTTGGCCACGCTGTTAAAGGATTCCGAGGAAGCGCGCGAACGACAGCACGAAACAACACAACGCCTGAACCAAGCTATGGACGTCGTGGTCGACGGGGAATATCGACTGCAACGAATGGACAATGATTTGCACAGAGTCCAACGGGATCTTCGAACCATCGATGCCGAGCAGGACGAAATGGCTGCCCGAATGCGGCAGCATGAAACTGAAATGGGCACGCTGGTTCAGCAGGCCCAAACACTACAGACAAGTTGTGCTGAAGCCGATCAAGCACAAGAAACTGCTGATGAGCAAGCACGCCAACTGAGAGACCAATGGCATGCTGCCCAGGAACGGCTCGCTTCAGCAAGGGTCCACGTTGGCCAAGCAGGCGAGAAGCTGGAGGCTGCCAGGCGCGATGTGCGACATGCCGAGACATCGCATGAGGACAACGAGGCACGACTCTCGCAGATTCGCGAGCAAATGACACGACGCAGCGGCCAAGTCGATCAGTACGACGCCGCCATCCAGGAAGCAAAACGGGAAATCGAAGACACCCAGGCCCGCCGTGAACAGGAAGGGGCCACGCGACAGGAACTTGAAAACAGGCTGACGACAACCGCCGAAAAACTCACGACCTCGGCCCAGGATCTCGAAACCAGTCGCCAGAGATATGGCATCCTGGAACGAGATCACCATGCCATCGAGTTGACCCGACGTGAAGCCGAGGTCAAGCGAGAGCACCTCGAGGACCGTGTATTGGAAGAACTGGAACTCGATCTCTCCTGCGCCTACCCCGACTGGAAAGCCCAGTCACCTGAACCCATTGATCGTGAAGCCGTTGAGTCTGAGGTGACCGAACTCCGGGCCCAGATCAAGTCACTTGGAAACGTGAACCTGGATGCGATCGATGAAGAAGGTCAACTTGAGGAACGCAATGAAGACTTGGTCCGCCAAGTCGAGGACATTGATCAAGCACGAGGCCAGTTGGAAGCCCTGATCGTTGAATTGGAGCAAGTCAGTCGCACCCGCTTCGAAGAAACGTTCAACACCATCCGCGAGTGTTTCGCTGGCCCCCAAGGCATGTTCCGCCAACTCTTCGGCGGTGGCAGCGCCGACCTGATGCTCATTCCCGACGAGGACGGCGAGGTCGACATGCTTCACTCTGGCATCGAGATCAAGGCCAAGCCCCCGGGAAAGAAACCTCGAGTCAACAGTCAGTTGTCTGGTGGCGAGAAGGCCATGACGGCAATCGCCCTACTGTTGGCCATCTTCAAGTCAAAGCCCTCGCCCTTCTGCATCCTCGACGAAGTGGACGCCCCGCTGGACGATGCCAACGTGGAACGATTCCTCGGGGCGCTCGACCAGTTCCAGGGCCAAAGCCACTTCATCATCATCACCCACAACAAGCGAACCATGTTGGATTGCGATCGCCTCTACGGAGTCACCCAACGAGAACGTGGCGTGTCCCAGAAAGTGGCTGTCCAGGTTGAGGATGTGGGCACCGATGGACGCATTTCACGCAAGGCCCTGGACCGCGAACCGGCCGAACCGCCCGTCGTCGAAATGGCAACAGCCGCCCAGGATGCCGAAGTCGTCATCGAAGAAGTCGCCGAATCGGCTGGCTGATCACTTCATCCAACGTTTACACAGATCGACCACGATCTGCTCCATTTCCTGTCTTTGAGGAGATGGCGGTGTTTCGGGATTTGAAGGGTTGGCCGTATTGAAAACATGGTCGCATTCGTGAATGAGCCGCATGATGGCCCGCTCGCCGACTGCTTCTGCGAGGAACACGGCGTCATCGGGAGATACGCTGGTGTCCGCCAAGCCATGGATGATGCCAACTGGGACTCGCACGCGTCCCGCCTGGGTCGCCAGGTCATGGCCTTCCGGATCGGCTTGCTGTTCACGGAGCCACCCGGCATCGACGCGAAGGGCCTGGCCGGTTCTCGCAGATGGCGAATCGATATAGCCATCCCTCAAGAAGGCATCACGTTGAGCATCTTCCAGCCGACCGGCATGCGCTGGCGACGCAGCCGTAATCACACCTCGCAACATGGCCATCCGAGGATCGTCCGCCCAGCGACCCGCTGCCAAGATTGCCGTGACACCGCCGCGTGAATGCCCGAATAGAACCTGGGGCCGACCACCGCCTTCCAATGTGCCGTCTTTGACAGCCTGCATCACCGCCAGGACATCCTCGACCTGTCGATTCCAAGTGTCCTGTCGAAACAGGTCTGGATCAAAATGACCATGCCCATGGGTCATGCCCGAGTGACTGAAGTTGAATCGATGAGCGATCACGCCTTCAGAAGCAACGCGTTCCGCCAACCGGGGGATGAATCCGTAATCCTTGTACCCCTTGAAACCATGGGCGATCAAGAGCACGCCGCGGGGCGTTCCATCGACAAGGTGGGTGGTACCGCTAATGGGTTTTTGCATCGTCCCCGGGATGGTCCAGTCACGCGTCGTTGTCACGATCAAAGTCTCGCGATCACAGCCTCAGTAAATTCACTGGTTCCCAGGGCTCCACCCAGGTCCCGGGTTTTCTCTCCGGCCAGCAGGCAGGCATTGTAGGAATCACGAATGCGGTTAGCTGCATCGGTGCTGGCCTCGTCACCGGTCGCGTCCGCCAAGTGCCGCAACATCATGACACTACTCATGATGATCGCCAGGGGATTCGCCAAATCTTTCCCTGCAATGTCTGGGGCAGAACCATGTACAGCTTCGAACACAGCCGCATCCTCGCCGCCAAAATTAGCGCCTGGCGTCATCCCCAGCCCTCCAACCAAGCCTGCGCAGAGGTCAGACACAACATCGCCATACAAATTCTCGCACAACAAGATGTCGAACCGTTCGGGTTGCTGAACGATCCGCATGCACCCGGCATCGATGATCAGCTCTTCATATTCCAACTGATCCTTCCAATGCTCGAATTCCTCCCGTGCGCATCGGATAAAGAGACCATCACCCTTCTTCATGATGTTGGCCTTGTGCAGTACCGTGATCCGCTTGCGTCCTCGCGTCGCCGCGTAATGAAAGGCAAATTTCGCGATTCGACGACTGGCCCGCTCGGTCACGACCTTGAGGGATGTCACCACGCCATCCGTGATGACATTCTCAATTCCTGAGTACAGCCCCTCGGTGTTCTCACGCACCACGACAAGATCGACACCAGGGTCGCTGAACCTGGTTGGAACCCCCTGGATTGATCGAACTGGCCGAACGGCGGCATAGAGATCCAGCCGTTTCCGAAGCGCTACGTTCACCGACGTGAACCCCTCTCCAATGGGGGTCGTGCAAGGTCCCTTGAGCGCCATTCGATGACGCTGGACAGCCTTCATGGTGGCATCTGGGAGGACCAGATCACTTCCGGACTCGATGGCAGAAACACCTGCGAGATGTTCCTCCCATTCAATCTGGGCCCCGGCAGCTTCTAGAATCCGGACGGCAGCACCTGTGACCTCCGGCCCGATTCCATCACCAGGAATCAACACTGCGGTATGTACCATCATTGCTCCCCTGTCGAAGCCCTCAACGGCCATCGAGGCATCGGAGGATAGCCGAAGTCGCCGCTGGCTTGACGACTAGGCACCACCTAAAGGAGCATGCGCCGATGGCCGCGCCACACCGGCTCGACGTTCTGATCCTCGGCGGTGGTGCCGCCGGACTCTGGCTGCTGGATGATCTCCATCGCCTGGGCTATTCAGTGGCGTTGGCGGAGGCCGGCTCCTTGGGTTCAGGACAAACCATTGCATCCCAGGGGATCATCCATGGGGGCCTGAAGTACGCCCTGCACGGCCATGCAGGCAAGGCTGCCCGAGCCATCCGAGGAATGCCCTTGCGGTGGCGACGCTCCCTCGCTGGCGAACGTGCTCCTGACCTGACCCCAACTCGGAGAAGAGCTGAATACTGCATGATCTGGGCCAAGCCAGGGCTTCGATCACGCCTGGGGCTCCTGGGCGCCTCGCTGGGCCTGAGCGTCAAGCCTCGAGCCCTTTCCCCCGATTCTCGCCCGGCTGTACTCAGAGACTGGCACGGGCCTGTCCTACGACTTGGAGAGCAGGTCATCGAACCTGGAAGTTTCCTCCAGGTACTTGCTGACCAGCACCTCTCCAGGATCCTGCGTGTCGATGGCCCCCAGGGCATCGAGATTGAAGCGACTCGGGAGGGACACGTCCGCGAAGCCCACCTCAGGTGTCCAGGTGGACAGATGATGACGATCCAACCTCAGCACCTGGTCCTGGCCGCCGGGGAGGGGAACTCCCGCATCCGAAATCGCCTGGGGCTTCCCGTCGAGCACATCCAGAAAAGGCCTCTCCAGATGGTCATGGCGTGTGGCAACTTGCCGCTTCTGAATGGTCATTGCATACGGAACGCCAGTCCATGGTTAACGATCACTTCGACCCGTGACCACGCCGACCGCGTGGTCTGGCAAATTGGAGGGCAGGTCGCTGAAGACATGGCCCGGACATCAAGTACGCAAGCCATTGATCGAGCCATTCACGATCTGAAGTTGGCCCTGCCCGATCTGGACCATGTGGATACCAGGTTCGCTACCTACCTCGCCTCGCGGGCTGAAGGGTCCTCCAGTGGCCGACGTCCCAACCGTCCGACCGCCTTGTTGGAAGAGAATGTCATCACCGCTTGGCCAA